>CALDOK010000164.1 GCA_937912125.1 uncultured Pseudomonadota bacterium | reverse complement strand
CGACACCGCCGGCACGAACAACACCAGCGGCATCGGCGACCTGCCCTCTTGCCTGGCCGACCCCATCTCGGTGGACGGTGACTTCGACCGGCTGACCTGGTTCGAAGAGGTGGACACCTACGGCACCGACCCCACCCTGGCCGACTCGGACTTCGACACCCTGGACGACGGCGACGAGATCGACCTGCAGGACATCACCGGCTGCCCCGACCCCCTGGACGGCGACAGCGACGGCGACACGCTGCTGGACGGCGACGAGGTCCACAACCACGGCACCGACCCCTGCAATGTGGACAGCGACGGCGACGGCCTGAGCGACAACGACGAGCTCGAGCTCCACGGCACCGACCCCACCCAGCGCGACAGCGACGGCGACGGCATCGAAGACTACGACGAGGTCAACTGCGGAGAGGGCAGCGGCGGCACGTCTACGGACCGCGACGGCGACGGCGTCAGCGACACCACCGAGCTCGCCGCGGGCGATCAGGACTTCGACGGGGACGACAAGCCCAACTGGTGCGACACCGACGCGGACGGCGACGGCCTCGACGACGGCGACGAGTACGGAGCAGACCTCGACTGCGACGGCGTGAATGACTGGCTGGACGACTACGACGACGACCTGTGCCCCGACACGGGCGACACCGACGCCGACACGGACACCGACGCCGATGCCGACTCGGACACCGACGCGGACACCGACACCGACGCGCTCTGCGACTCAGGTGAGACCTACTGCGGCGGCAAGCTCACCGGCGGAGGCTGCAACAGCCCGGCTGGTGCCCTGCTGCTGCTGCCGGCCCTGCTGGGCGGGCTGTTCATGGCCCTGCGCCGCTTCAGACGCGGCGCGGCCGGCATGGGCGCCGCCCTCCTGGCCTTGGCGCTGATGGCCCCCGACGCTCAGGCCCAGGGCCTGAGCGCCCAGAGCTTTCATCCCAGCATCGACGGTGACCGCCTGCTGGTGCTCGACGACGCGGTGCTCGCCCCCGAAGGCGGCGCACAGCCCGGCGGCGGCCTGCTGTTCAACTACGCGATCCGGCCCGCGGTCTACCGCCTGGACGACGGCACCGAGCAGAGCGTGGTGGACGGCCTGGGGACCCTGGATGCCCTCGTCTTCTTTCGCCTCGCCTCCCGGCTCCGGCTGGGCATGGATCTGCCCATCAACCCCGTGGTGACCGGTGACGGTGTCACCGGGGGCCACCTGCTGGGCGACATCGCCCTGGACACCAAGGTCACGATGTTGGACCGCCGTGACGGCCTGGGCCTGAGCGCCAGCGCCCGGGTGTCCCTTCCGACGGGCTCGAGCGACGCCTGGGTGGGCGCCGGCGGCCTGACCGCTCGCGCCATGCTGGGCGCCAGCACCACCATCGGCACGGCTGGCAACAACGAGGCGTTGGTGCTGGCCGCCAACGCCGGCCTGGCCACGGGCAGCGGTGCCCTGGACGACTTCGACCTCAGCTGGGGCATGCGCATGCCCTTCGGCGTGGGCGCGTCCTACGCCTTCGCCGAGCCCGTCTGGGCCACGGCCGAGCTCAGCGGGGCCTGGGTGATGGGCAACACGGACCAGCCCGGCGCCCTGCCCCTCGAGGCGCTGCTCTCCCTGCGCTTGCGCCCCACCAGCTCGAACCTGATGATCACGCTGGGCGGCGGCCTGCCCCTGAGCCAGGGCGTGGGCAACCCCGACCTGCGCGGCCTGGCCGGCGTGGCGTGGTCCCCGCCCGCCCGCGAGAAGCGCAGCTGGAACCTCCCCGCCGAGCTCCGGCCCGCGCCTGAGCCCCAGGCCAGCCCCATCCCCGCGGGCATGGGCCGCATCGCCGTGAGCGCCCAGCGCATCCAGGGCGGCGCGACCGAGCCGGTGCAGGCCACGGTGGTGGTCCTGGGCGCCATCTCCGACGTGGACAGCCGGCACCACACCGTGTCACGCAAGCCCGTGCGGGCTCAGTGCAAGGGCAACGGCCAGACCGAGATCGATCTCGAGCCCGGCGACTACACCGTGCGGGTGGTGGCCGAGGGCCTGCTGCCTACCACCACCATGATCACGGTCCGCGCCGGCGCCCAGCTGCCACTGGCGGTGGAGCTGGAGCCGGTGGAGAACGCCAAGTTCACCGCGGGCGCCCAGGGCCAGGTCAACCTGCTGCCCAGCTGGCATGAGGTCCCCTTCCGTCCAGACTCCAAGGCTCTGTCTTCCGAGAGCAAGGACCGGCTGGCCAAGCTCAGCACCTGGTGGGCGAAGCACCTCGCGGGCACCTTCGTGGTCATCACGGGCTACGCCACCGACGAAGAGCTGGCCGAGGGCACCCCCCTGCACGAGCAGCGGGCCGCCGCGGTCAAGCAAGAGATCGCCCTGCCGTCGGGCCTCACCCACTGCGTCACCGTACGCCAGGGCAGCTGCGGCACCCCCGAGGACCCCACCTCCTGCCACAAGGTCACCATCGACGTGACCGACCTGGCCTGCCCAGACCTGCGGCCCCCGGGCCAGTAGCCCAGAGGGGGCATCGTGAACGCTCGCCTGGCCGCCCTGCTCCTGTTCCCCGGCTGCGCCTGGGTCACCGACGACGAACTGAACAGCTACCAGGAGGGCTGCGACTGCCCCGACGCTGGCCTGATCGTCTACCCCGACCTGGACGGCGACGGCTTCGGCGACGAGGACGCCGCCACCACCTGCCCGGAGGATGACGGCTACCTGACCACCGGCGGGGACTGCGACGACGGTGACGCCGATGTCCACCCCGGGGCCGAGGAGAGCTGCAACGGCCTGGACGACGACTGCGACGGCGAGACCGACGACGCCGACGCAGTGGACGCCTGGCGCTGGTACCAGGACTCCGATGCCGATGGCCACGGTGATCCGGACGCCTGGACCATGGCCTGCAGCCAGCCCGATGGCTACGTGGCCGTGGGCGACGCCGACGACTGCGACGACGACGACGCCGCGGTCTCACCGGCCGCGGACGAGATCTGCGGGGACCTGAAGGACAACGACTGCGACGGCCTCCCGGGCGACTGCCGCCAAGAGGGCAGCGAGCCCTGGGCGACCACCCTCCTCCGTGTCCATGGCGCCACCGAGGGGGACGGGACCGGCCAGGCCATGTCCGGAGGCGTGGACCTGAGCGGAGACGGCGTCGCCGATCTCGCCGTCGGAGCCAACGACTGGTTTGGCGACGGCAACGGCATGGTAGGCATCTTCGTGGGTCCGTTCGACGAGAACGAGAACGTCGACATGGTCCACGCCACCATCAGCCTCGATGGGTCCACCGCCGCCCCCGGGGTAGGACGCAGCCTGGCGATGGTCGGCGACATGGACGGAGGGGGCGAGCCTTGGCTCGCGGTGGGTGCCTCCCCCCTCGCTCCCAACGGCACCGACTCAGGCGCGGTCTACCTCCTCGAGGGTCCCTTGGGCAACGGTGTGCTGGAGCTGAGCTCCATCGCCGCGGTGGTCCTGGACTTCGCAGGCCCAGGTGATGCTCTGGGCTCCGCCCTGTCATCGGGCCTGGACGCCACGGGCAACGGCTTCCCCGACCTGGTGGTGGGCGCGCCGGGCGCCGACGACAACGCCGGCGAGGCGTTGTTCTTCGAGGGCCCTGTGTCCACCTACGCCAACCGCACCACCGCCCGGGGCATCATCCAGGGCGACGCCCGCGACGACACCATGGGCAGCGCGGTCCGGCTGCTGCCGGACCTGGACGGCGATGGCCTGGCCGACCTCGCGGTGGCAGCCCCCTGCGGTGGGGACAGCAACCAGGGCCAGGTGCAGCTGTTCCTCTCCCCCCTGGACAGCAGCTTCGACGGCTCAGCAGCCGCCGAGACCTACGTCGGCGAGCACATGAACGACCTGCTCGGCCGGGTCGCCTCGGCGGGCGACGTGGACGCAGACGGCCGCAACGACCTCCTGCTGGCGGCCCCCTACGGCTCCGATGACCAGGCGGGGGTGGTGTACCTGGTGCTGGGTGCCACCAGCATGGTCTCCACCGTGGGCAGCGCCTGGGCGACCATCGAGGGCAGCGTCGGTGGGGGCAACCTGGGCGCAGGCATCAGCGGCCTCGAAGACTTCGACGCCGACGGTCACGCCGACCTGCTGCTGGGCGCTCCCAGGGCCGACACCCCCAGCACCGACGCCGGCACCTGCTACCTCTTCTACGGCTCGGTGCGCGGCAGCCTGGTCAGCGCCAACGCGGACTTGACCCTCAGCGGATCGGGATCCAACGTCAGGAGCGGCTCGGTGGTTGCGGCCGCCGGCGACCTGAACGCCGATGGCTACAGCGACGCGCTCATCGGCGCGCCATACGGCGCAAAGGGCGAGGTGGGGCTGCTGGTGGGCGACGGCTGGTAGGTGCCTGAGGCACCTGTAGGAGCCTGAAGCACAAGGGCCGGCCCGCGGGAGCGGACCGGCCCAGGAGAGGCTCGAGCCTGGCGCTAGTTGACCGGGCTGTCGTAGACGATGGCCTCGCCGAAGTAGAAGTGCGAGACGTCGGCGTCGTCGCCCCCGGTCTCGTGCTCGATGGTGACGTAGATGTTGTTGTCACTCTCGAGCTCGAGGTCGTGGATCGCCGGGTCGTCGGCCCCGCCAGCGGGGTCGATGGTGGCCGAGGCGATCTCGACGAAGGTGGCGCCGCCGGTGTCTTCGAAGACCGTGATCTTGGCGTCGAGCAGCGAGCCGTGCATAGCGGTCTCGACGTAGATGCTCAGGTACTTGCCGTCGAGGCCATCGGTGTCGTTGGCCAGGACCTTGTAGTTGTCGCTCTCGTCGCTGACGGAGTCCAGGGCGCCCGCGAAGCCGCCATAGAAGTAGCCCGGAGTGTTGCTGCTCTCGGACATTCCGACGGTGTTGGCCAGGCCGATGGGATGGTTGGACTCGATCTCCCAGGGGTCGCTGTTGAAAGACCAGGGACCGGAGAAGATCAGCGGGTAGAAGTAGCCAGCGCCCACGCCACCGTCACCGTTGGCGTCCTCGACGGACACGTAGTACCGGCCCTCTTCGGGCAGGCGCACGGTGGCGCCCGGATCGTAGTACCACAGGGCCGAGCCGGTGGTGTAGCCGGGGTCGTCGGTCTGCGCGAGCACGTCGCCCATGGGGCCGTAGACGGTCACGATGGGCTCGAGCATGCCCGTGTAGTCCTGCCAGAACGACACGTGCAGGTAGCTGCCCACGGACTTGCCGCTGACCTCGAAGACGAACCAGTCCACGTCGCCAGGAGCCTCGATCTCTCCGAAGGTCTGGACGGGGTAGGTCTGGTCGGTGGCCACATCGCCGAAGAGCCACCAGTAGTACCAGAGGTCGTCCTCGGTGGACTCCATGGACTCATCGTAGGAGTCGTCGGCGTCGGAGGCGGAGTCGTTGGCACCCCACTCGTACTCCTCCAGGTTCAAGGTAGAGAAGTAGATCTCGTAGTCGAAGGTGCTGCCACCGGAGCCGCCCTCGCCTGCCCAGTCGCCCCACTCGATCACTTCCACGTAGTAGCCAGCCGCGTCGTAGGCCTGGAAGAACATGGCGGAGTCGGTGCCCCAGGACCAGTAGGGGAAGTCGTCGTTCTCGCCCAGGAACTCGCAGTCGGCGTTGTAGAGCCTCATGACGGTGTCGGGCTCTCCGTCTTCGTCGTAGATGTAGGAGGCCGTGAAGGCCATGACGGTCTCGCCACCGGTGGGCGCGACAAAGTAGAAGTCGCGGTCGCCGGACTGGTCGATGGTCTCGGCGATGCCGGCGTTGCCATCGACGTCGAACTCGACGGCGAAGGCGCTGGCGCAGTCGTCACCGACGTCGGTGTCGGTGTCGGTGTCGGTGTCGGTGTCGGTGTCGGTGTCGTTGTCGGTGTCTGCGTCACCATCGGGCGGATCGGTGGGGGTGTCGCCCGGGGGACAACCGATGAGAGCCAGAGAGCCTGCGGTGAGCAGAAGAAGGGTGAAGGCGCGCATGGTTCCTCCTGCGATGAGCCTGTGGGGATGGAAATTCCGTTGGAATCCACGGCAATGTAGAGAGGAATCCACGCGACCGCAAGGGGAAGGCGCGTTTCCTGTCGCCTGTGGGGCCGCCGGCCGAGGGAACCCCGCCCCGCCGCTCCCATCCCAGGACACCATAGCCTCCCCTGAAGGTTTGGAATGACGGGCAATCCCAGCGACGTTCGCCCCCAGGGCGAAGGTCGGGGTAGACTCTCTGCAACCCCGGTGCCTGCTATGACCGGCTCCAAGCCCCCCGATGCCCCCGATCGCACCTGGAAGGCCCCCGGACTCGCGGGCGCAGATCCAGGCCACGGCGCCACTTCGCTCGAGCCTGATGCGGCCTGGGACGCGCGGGTCGAGGTCACCGCCAAGGTCCCCCGCGAAGCCTGGCCCTGCCGCGCCGAGCAACGCCACCCGGTGCTCCGTGTGGCAGCAGGGCCCGACCTGCTCGCCTTCGTGCGGCTCGAGCTGGGCCTGGAGGTGATCCTGGGCCGGGACGAGGGAGCCGACCTGCGCCTGCGGGACTCCAGCGTCAGCCGCCGTCATGCCCGCCTCCAGCTCCAAGGGGACGGCGCGGTCCTGGTCGTGGACCTCGGCTCGACCAACGGCGTGCGCCTCGACGACCGGCTGGTCCAGCGCGGCCAGATGATCGAGGGCGCTCGGCTCGAGCTGGGCACGGTCTCGCTCCGGCTGGACATGATGACCACCAGCGAGATCTCCCACCTGGCCAAGGTGCGGGCGCGACTGCTGGCCGCCCACAACCGCGACCCCCTCACGGGGCTGCTCACCCGCGCCTTCCTCGAGGACGAGCTGCCTCGCATGGCGGCCACCTGCGCGCAGACCGGCGTGCCCCTGTGCTGCCTGTTCTTCGACCTGGACCACTTCAAGCGCATCAACGACTGCTTCGGCCACGCCGTGGGCGATCTGGTCCTGGAGACCATGGCGCAGCTGGCCCTGCTCGACTGCCGCGACACCGACGCCTGCCTGCGCTACGGCGGCGAGGAGTTCGTCATCGTCCTGCAGGGGTCCAGCGCCGACGACGCCGTGAAGGCGGCCCGCCGGCTGTGCCGCGCGGTGCAGGGCTACGACTGGAGCCGCAGCCACCCCGGCCTGGTGGTCACCATCTCGTGTGGCGTGGCCTGCCGGCGGGTCAACGAGGATCTCGGCGCCTGGATCGGCCGCGCCGACCGCGCCATGTACGTAGCCAAGCGCAAGGGGCGCAACCGCGCCGTGCGCGCTGTGGGCGACTAGGAGCTCGAGCTAGAGCTATAGCAGCCCCAAACGATCCTTCATGCCCAGCACGCGACGCACCCTGTCGTCCAGGGAGGGCAACAGCGTGGGATCGTGGCGCAGCTCGGCCTCGAGGATGCCCAGATAGTCGATGCCCTTGTCCCAGTCGGGGGGGGCGGTGGTGAGCAGGATGTCATTGCCCGCCCGGAACGCGGCCAGGAAGAGCTGCTCAGGATCATCGCCCGTGGCCTGGGCCAGGGTGCCGATGGCGAGGTCGTCGGTGATGGTGGGCCAGCCTTGTTCGTGGGCCATGCGCACGATCTCGGGGCACAGGATGGCGGGCTTGCCGCCGTAGATCTGGTAGCCCACATTGCCCACCATCACGCCGTCGAGGGCCGCGCCCGCCTGCCGGAAGGCGGACATCTCCAGCTCGAGGGCTTCGTGGGACACGTCGCGCACCAGGAGGTGGAAGTCGGTGTTCTCGCTCAGATCACCGTAGCCAGGGTAGTGCTTGCCCACCGACAGCACGCCCGCCTGAGCCAGGCCCCCGGCGAAGGCGCTGCCCATGGAGGCGACGTGCTCGGGGTCGGCGCCGTAGCTGCGCCCGGACTCGTACATCAGCCCCGATCCGGCGAGATCCAGTACGGGAGCCAGGCTGACGTTGAGGCCGAGCTGGCCCATGCCCTGGCCCACAGCGACGCCCCAGGCCAGTGCCTGAGCGTGACTGCCCTGGCCGAGCTCGCGAGCCGATGGCACATGCTCGAGGCCGGGCATGAAGCTGAGCTTGTTGAGCTCCCCACCCTCGACGTCGGCCGCGATGAGCAGCGGGACCGTGGCCCGCGCCTGCAGGTCCTGGATTCGCGCCCGGACCTTGTCCGCGTCCTTGAGCAGGTTGCCGACCATGACCACCCCGCCCACCCGCACCGGGCCGGTCTTGGCCAGGGGCGGATAAGACATGAGCACCTGACCCAGCTTGTCCTCGAGGCTCAACGACGCGAGCGCCGCGTCGACGCGAGCAGCCGAGATGGGCCGGAGCGCAGGACCCTGGGCGGGTGGTTCTTCGGCGGCTGCAACCAGCACGATGGCACCGGCCAGCACAACGGGCAGGATAAAGGCTAGGTACTTCATCCCGCGCAACATATCCCGCCGAGCGCCGAGGGCATGGGTCGGGGGGTGACTGCCCGCGCTGGATTGCACCGTGGGTCCGACAGGCCCCGCAAGCCAGCTCCACGGGGGTTAGGCTGGCGAGGTGCGACCCCTGCGCCCACTCGTGCTGAACACGCTGAGCTTCTGGCTCTGGGCCCTCGCGCTGCTCTCGTTCGGGCTCTTCGCCGCCACGGCCACCCAGCGCTTCCACGCCGACCTGCAGCGAAAAGAGGCCGCCCGCTTCGTGGCCAGCACCCAGCAAGCCATGGAGCTGTGGGAGCGCCAGGTGCTCGACGCCGCGTCCACCTGGCTGGCCGGCTTCGAGGCCTCCAGCGACCCGCTGGGCTTCGAGCTGCAGACCCGTCACGACATTCCATGGATGGATTCCTTCTACCTCTGGGACACCCGGGACGGCAGCCTCATCCATCCCGCCCAGCCCCCGACCAGCCCTCAGGCGCCCGAGCTCACCTGCATGGCCGGGGTCGAGCGCATGGCGCCGGTGCTGCCCGAACGGGCTGAAGCCCTGGCCTACCTCTCCTGCCTGCCGGCGGCGCCCTCCGTGGAGGTGCTGCTCACCGAGCGAGCCGCGCGGCTGATGATGCAGACAGGACGCATCGAGGGCGCCAAGCGAGCAATCCAGGCGGCCCAGACCCCCTTGGGCATGCCCCTGTCCCAAGGCGCGATCCGTGGCATCCCCGCCCCTGCCCTCGTCCGGTGGCGCCTGCTCCACCTCGAGCTGCTGCTGCTGCAGGGGGATCTCGAACAGGCCCGCGAGCAGACCCTGAACCTGGCGGCGGAGATCGCAGACCTCTCCGGCCCAGCCCTGGGCGACCTGCTGGACAGCTCCATTCCGCGCATCAACGAGCTGCTGGGCGAGCTCGCCAGCCCGCCGGAGTTCGCCAAGCTCGAGATGGATCTCGACCGCGCAGCCCGACGCATGGAAGCCTGGTACGAGGTCAAGGACCGCCTGTCCCATCGCACCGAGCTCCCCGACGCGGGCGAGCGCCCCCTGCTGCTGCGGGATCCCTATGGCACCCCGCCCTTCCTCCTGATGTTCCGCAAGGCCGGCAAGCCGGACCAGGCCATCGCCGTGCAGGTGGACGAGGGCGTGCTCGTCGAGCGGCTGCTCAAGGTGATCGAGGATGGCTACGGCGCCAAAGTACTCGTACAGGACGGCTCGGGGCGCCGCATCGCCGGCCCTGACTTCACGGCCCTGCGAGACCGGCAGCTCACCTTCCCGCTGGTGTTCGAGTACCTGCGCGTCAGGCTTCCCCAGGGGGCCGGCCCCACCAGCACCGAGCGCAACCGGCTGCTGCTCATCCAGCTACTGCCCATCGGACTCACCGTGTTGATGGGCACCCTGGCCCTGCTGGCTCGCAGCGCCGCCATCCGACGTCGCCTCGAGCTGGAGACCAGCCGTTCCGAGTTCATCACCCGGGTGACCCACGAGCTCAAGACCCCCCTGGCGGGCATACGGGTGATGGCGGAGGCGCTCGAGATCGGCGCCTACAGCTCTCCAGAGCAACACACCGAGCTGGCGCTGCGCATCCTGAACGAGTCCGAGCGCCTGGCCCAGCGCGTGGATGAGGTGCTGAACATGTCGCGGGCTCCGGCCGACTTCCGCCTGGAGCCCACCGACATCACGGCGCTGTGCCAGGAGGTAGCCGAGCGCTGGCACGACCTGATGGATCAGAACGACATCTCCCTCGAGCTCGTGCTGCACACGATGCCTCCGGTCATGGCCCAACAAGCGCTGCTGCGGGACGCCCTGAGCGCGCTGGTCGAGAACGCCATCAAGTACCGAGACCCCACCCGACCCTCTCGGGTCAGGCTCGAGGCCAGGCCGAGCGGTCGCCGCTGGGTGATCTTCGAGGTGGTCGACAACGGCATCGGCGTCCCGGCCGCCAAGCGCAAGGCGATCTTCGAGCCCTTCGCGCGGGTGGAGGGCCCTGGCCGAGGGCGCTCGGGAGGCCACGGGCTGGGGCTGTCGTTTGTCGCCAACGCCGCCCGTGTGCACCGCGGTCGAGCGGAGTGTCGGGAAGGTATCGAGGGCGGTAGCCGTTTCATCCTGCGCATCCGAAGATGAGCGCGTTCCTGTGACCCAGCGCCCTTGGGCGACGGCCTGGAACGTGTGATGATGATCTGGCGAAGGAGGAGTCCATGAGCAACACGGCCACCGACAGCTCTCCCACCATCCTGTTGGTCGAAGACGACGGCACCATCGCCCTGGGCATGGTGCGGATGCTGGAGATGGAAGGCTACACCGTCAAGCACTTCGTCACGGGAGAAGAGGGCCTGGCCTCGCTGGCCGAAGGGCTGCCGGACCTGGCCGTGTTGGACTGGATGCTCCCGGGCATCGACGGCATCGAGGTGCTGCGCACCATGAAGCGCGAGCACCCCTCCGTGCCCGTGATCATGCTGACCGCTCGCATCTCCGAGCAGGACCGCATCCGCGGGCTCGACGCCGGGGCCGACGACTACGTGGTCAAGCCCTTCTCCCTGCGCGAGCTCGCCGCCCGCATCCGGGCACGCCTGCGCACCACCCAGCGCGTGGCGGAGCGTGAAGGCTGGCTCGAGTTCGGCAGCGTGCGCATCGATCTCCGCCACCGCATCCTCGTGCGCGACGGCCAGGAGACCCGCCTGACCACCCACGAAGCTGGCGTGCTGGCCTACCTGGTGGCCCGCCCGGGCCAAGACGTGCCCCGCGACGAGCTGCTCGAGAAGGTCTGGGGCTACGTGCCCACCATCGCCACCCGCACGGTCGACAACCAGATCCTCAAGCTGCGCAAGAAGATCGAAGACAACCCCAACGATCCGCGCCACATCCTCACGGTCTACGGCACCGGCTACCGCTTCGAGCCATAGCCGCGCACAGAAACGAAAAGGAGCACCTCATCAGGTGCTCCCTCTGATCGCGCGGGCCGCAGCCGGGCGCTAGACGTTCAGCTCGCCACCGCAGACGGTGATGGACTGGCCGTTGACGGCCCCGGCATCTTCGCTGGCCAGGAACACGATGGCTCCGGCCACCTCTTCCGCCTCGAGCAGGCGGTTGAAGGGGTTACGCGCCTCGAAGCTGGCCCGCACGTCTTCGGGAGTGGACTCGAGCTTCTCGGCCATGACTTCGATCTGGGCGATGTCGGCCTCGGTGTTCAGGGTGCCGGGGCAGACCGCGTTGACGGTGATGCCATGCTCGGCGACCTCGACGGCCAACGCGCGTGTGAAGCCGACCAGCCCGTGCAGGGCGGCGGAGTACGCGACCATCAGCTTGTAGCCCTTGAGGCCAGCGGTGCCGATGACGTTGACGATACGGCCCTTTTCCTTGCGGATCATGTAGGGCAGGACCTTGAGGGAGCAGAGGTAGGCCCCCGTGAGGTTGACCTTGAGGATCTCCTCCCAGGTGCGGACGTTGGTGGTGACCAAGGCACCGATCTTCATCATGTCCGCAGAGTTGACCAGCACATCGGCTGGCCCAGCGGCCATGAAGGCGGCTTCGACGCTAGCGGGGTCGCCCACGTCGATGCGCACTGGCCTGGCACCGATCTCGTCGGCGAGAGCCTCGATCTCCTTGGTGGTCGCCGCCATTATGGTTACACGATCCCCGAGGGCCGCGAAACGCCGTGCCGCGGCGGCTCCGACACTGCTCGAGCCTCCAGTGATGATCACATGGCGCCTGATCATTCTGCCTCCAACGCATACGCGCTTTGCTGGCCGGGCTGGCTGTCCACAGTCTTGTGGAAGGCAGAGCCTCCAGCAGGTTGACTCCACAGCTGCTTTAACCCGCTGCAGCTGGAGATGGCGCGCCTTTGACTACGATATCGTCCACCAGCCCACACCGGATGTGCTGGCGACGACGGTGGCGGCTCAAAAAGCGGCCCTTTTCGAACGCTTCGGACTGGACTATCCTCGGTTGATATCCTCCTGAACCGCGTCGAAGGCCCCCATGTTCACCATCTGCAAGCTCCTGGTCCCCTTCGACGGCACCGACACGGCACGGGCGGCGGTATCCCTGGCCCTGCAGCTGGCTCACGCTCACGCGGCCGAGCTCCACATGCTCACGGTGCTGCCCAGGCTGGACAAGGTCATGAAGAAGCGCCTGACCACCAAGCCCCACGGCACCGCGGTGGAGCGCGCGATCCGCGACAACGAGGGCGCCCTCGAGGCCGCGGTGCGCGTCGAGCTCGACCGTGCGCGCGACGCTGGCCACAGCTGGGGCCACCCCCGCCTGTTCACCCACGTCTCCGGCGGCAGCTGGAGGATCGCCGTCCAGAACCTGGTGGAGGAGCGGGAGATCGACGTCATCGTGGTGGGCACCCACGGACGCCAGGGCCTGGTGGAGGCGTTCTGGGGCACCGAGACCGAGGAGTGGGTGCGGAACTCCCCCTGCTCGGTGCTCGTGGTCAAGGCCCAGGGCTACCCCTACCTGCGGGACTGAGCGAGC
>CALDOK010000163.1 GCA_937912125.1 uncultured Pseudomonadota bacterium | reverse complement strand
CGTCGCTGTCGGCGTCGGCGTCGGCGTCGGCGTCGGCGTCGGCGTCGGCGTCGGAGTCGGCGTCGGCGTCGGCGTCGCTGTCGGAGTCGCTGTCCGTGTCGCTGTCCGTGTCCGTGTCACCCTCGACCACGGCGGTGTCGGTCACCAGGCCGTCCAGGCGATCCTGGTGCTCGTCGTCGGCGATCCATGGGCAGGCCGTCAGCCCGAGGCAGAACAGCAGTGGGAACGGTGCGCGGGTCATCAGGCCTCCTTGGCCCGCCGGGCCCAGGTGACGATGAGGATACACAAACCGACCAGGCCGACCAAACCGGCAATCTCACCAGGCATGCCCTCGAAGGCATGCTCGGACAGGATGTGGATGGCGCCCTTGGCCTCGGTGCTGCCCGTGATGCCCTTGATGCTGGCGTTGGCGATGGCGTCGAGCACGCCCATGATGGCGCCGCCGGCCATGAGCCCGGAGGCGATGAGCACGCCGCGATCCATGCGGGCCTTGACCCGTGGCTTGCTCTCGCCGGCCTTCGAGCGGCCCACCAGGTAGGACAGGAAGCCGCCCAGCAGCACCGGGGTGTTCAGCTCCATGGGCAGGTACATGCCCAGGGCGAAGGCCAGGGCGGGCACGCCCGCCATGCGCAGGATGATGGCCAGGCCGACGCCCAGGCCGAAGAGGTACCACTGCAGGGGGGCCGCGGTGGTGCCGAAGATGCCCACCAGGATCTCCTTCATGGCCGAAGCCTGGGGAGCGGGCATGGCCGAGGTGCCGAAGCCCTGGCCCACGTCGGCCTGGGACAGCACCCACATGGCCAGACCGCAGAACACGGCGGCCACGGCGGTGCCCAGGAACTTGAGG
Source organism: uncultured Pseudomonadota bacterium (assembly GCA_937912125.1). Lineage (GTDB taxonomy): Bacteria > Myxococcota_A > UBA796 > UBA796 > JAFGLY01 > CALDOK01. Next base: position 5,976 of record CALDOK010000163.1, on the reverse strand, counting down.
GCCAGCTGCTTGGACGGCGTGGCGCCGGTCCAGTGGCCCACCTTGAGGTCGGACGCCAGCGCGCCTGAGGCCGCCAGCGCCGTACAGACAACGCCGCCCACCATCATGGTGACGAACATGCCCTGGCCTCCGGTGAGACCGAGCTTGAGCATCACCACGCCGGTGATGATCAGGGTGAGCATGGTCATGCCCGAGACCGGGTTGGTGCCCACGATGGCGATGGCCCTTGCCGACACCGGCGCGAACAGGAAGGCGATGACCGTGACCAGCACAGTGCCTACGCCGGCGTACAGGGCGGCCTTCTCGATGCCCAGGCCGTAGGAGAAGAACAGGAACGCGGCGACCATGAAGATCACGGTGCCCACGATGGTGACCTGCAGGGACAGGGAGCGCTCGATCCGGGGGACCACCTTCTTGGCTTCGCCCTTCTTGCCGCTCAGGGCCTTCATGTTGGCCAGGATGGAGCGGATCATGGCGGGCATGGAGGACAGGATGCCCAGGATGCCTGCGCCCGCGATGCCGCCCACGCCGATGATGCGCACGTAGAACTTGAAGACCTGCATCGGCTCCATCTCGGCGATGGGCATGGTGCCGGGGGGCAGGACGTCGGGCACGTACACGCCCACGGCGTGGATCATGGGCACCAGGACGAACATGGACAGCAGCGAGCCGGCGCAGATGATGGCCGCGTACTTGAGGCCGACGATGTAGCCGATGCCCACGATGGCGGCGTTGTTGAGCACTCGGATGGTCATGAACTGCTTGGCCAGCAGCTGCTGGAGCCCCACCGCCTTGAAGGTGATGGTCTCGGCCATGGCGTGGGTGGAGGCCACCAGCCCGTCGTACAGGGCGCCCAGCCCTGCCGAGAGGGCCAGCACCTTGGCGCCAGAGCCTGCGCGCTCGCCGCTCAGGATGATCTCGGTGGTGGCGGTGCCCTCGGGCCAGGGGAACTCACCGTGCATCTCCACCATGAAGTGGTAGCGCAGGGGGATCAGGAACAGCACGCCCAGGCAGCCGCCCAGGAAAGAGACGATGATCACCTGCCAGATCTGGGGCTGGGCCACGTCGTACAGCGGGTCGGCGGCCAGCATGTACAGGGCGGGGATGGTGAACACCGCGCCGGAGACCACATGGCTCGAGTTGGCGCCGATGGACTGAATGATCACGTTCTCGAGCAGGGTGGACTTGCGCGAGAAGAACGTGCCCAGGCCGATGGCCAGGATGGCGATGGGGATGGCGGCTTCGATGCCCTGGCCCACCTTGAGGGCCAGGTAGGCCGCGGCCATGGCGAAGATGGCGCAGAACACCAGGCCCATGACCACGGATCGGGTGGTGACCTCGTGGACCTGTTCATCGGGCACGACGGGGATGTACTGCTCGCCGGGCTCCAGGGGCCTGCGGGCGTTCTCGGGTAGGCCGTCGATGGTGGCGTTCGGGTCGGAGTGCACGCTTCCTCCAGCTTGCGAGCGGACAGGAGCCTGCTATCCGCTCGCAGGAGGGGGTGCCCCGCTGTGATCCTCTGGCTCAGTCTTCGAGGCCGGGCAGCAGTGCGTGAGAGGCCAGGTGCTCCAGCATGTGCTCGGCCAGCTCGGGCCCGTGGGAGAAGAGCATGGCGTGGCCGTAGCCGGGCAGCTCGATCATGGTCGCATCGGCATAGGCGCCTGGGGTCAGGCGTGCGGTGTCGATGGGCATGATCTCGTCATCGGTCCCGTGCAGCACCAGCACCGGCACCCCGACCGCCTCGGTGGCCTGGCGCCTCGATCCTTGGGCCACCGAGATCCCGAAGATCTGGTCGTAGTAGCTGGCGGCCCGGACCCAGAAGATGTCCGGCTGTTGCACCTCTCCCGGCGCCGGATCGTAGGGCGTGCTGAGCGCCCGGCGCTGGATGATGCCAGCGAGCAGCGGGTCTGGCAGCCGGCCGGCCAGGCGTCCCATGCGGCTGCGCTTGCGGACCTCTTCGCGGGTGATGGAGAAGGTGAGGGTGGAGATCAGGGTCAGGGAGAGCGGCTCGAGCTCGGGGAAGCGTGAGGCCAGATCCACCGCCGCGAAGCCGCCGGCAGAGACGCCAGCCAGGTGGAACCCACCCAGGTCCATGCTGCGCGCGAAGTCCGCCGCGCTGGCCCCCAGGGCTTCGACGCGGCCGTCGTACAGCGGGCTCTGGTCGGGCCAGTCCAGGGCGTACAGCGCGAAGTGGTGGGCCAGGTCGTCACTGTACAGCCAGATGCGGTTGTCGAAGATGCCGCCGGGAAGGAGGAGCATGGCGGCGGAAGTGGGGCTCGGGCCTGGGTGATGAAGGTAGCGATAGCTCACGCCCGTCTCGGGCGAGCGCACCTCCAGCTCGACCCAGGACCCCAGCGGAACCTGGGGACGCGCCGCAGGAGCAGGGCCGCGCAGGGCGCAGCCGGACAGCGCCAGCGCCGCCGTCAAGGCCATGAGCGTGGACCGCATCCGCCCTCCCCCGCACCGCGGACGCTCAGGCAGCCCCCGACGGGCAGCTTAGAGCTGCACCTCGGCCAGGGTGATGATGTTGCCCTCGGGGTCATAGAACTTGAGCATCTTGAGGCCCTGCTCGTCGAGCTCGTGCAGATCACCCTTGAAGCGGACGTTCTTTTCCTGGAGCAGGGCAAGGTAGTCTTCGATGCCTTCGACGCCGAAGGTGATGAAGTCGTTGCGGGGCGCCTTGCCTTCGCGGGTCCAGCGGTTGACCGCCAGGTAGGCGTTGCGGGTGCCCGGGATGGACAGCTCGCACCAGCCATCGGACTCGTAGACCTTCTTGAGGCCCAGCACGTCGGTGTAGAAGTTGATGGCCTTGGCGAAGTCTTCGGCCCAGAGGAAGGCGATGATGTTCTTGTAGCGGGGTTGCATGGTGACTCCTGCGAGTTCGTTCGAGAGGCAAGGGGTTGTCGTGGGTGGAACGTAGCCGCCTAGCGGCAGGTGTAAAGGGGAAACGGGCGTCGCCTGGCTTACGGAAGCGGCCGCCGTCGTCGCCGGGTTGCGCTCAGGCTCAGGGCCATGAAGACCGCGATCCAGGCCACCGCCGAGCGGCCGCCGTCGCTGCAGCCGCAGGCCTTGGTCTCCAGGCGCTGCCGGTCCAGATCGTCTGGGAACGAGCCCGGCGCGGCGGTGTCTTCGGGCCAAGCCGTGTCCTGGGGCTCGGGGAGATCGTAGTCGGGGGCCAGCACGGGCAGCAGCCGCGCGGCGAGCTCGGCCCGGGCGTCCGCGTCGCCGATGCACTCGAAGGGGAAGCCGAACAGGGCCACCTTGCCCTGGAGCAGCGCCGCGCTGCCCACCCCGGGGTAGCTGGCGAGCGGATCGCCGGGGCCCTCGAGCACGTCGGGGTATTCGGCCGGGTAGGGGGCGCCGTGCGCCTCGCCGAAGTCCAGGACCAGGCCGGAGAGCAGGCCCTCGCCATCGGCCTCCCAGGTGCCCGCGTCGTCGGCGGCCATCCCCGCCCCCAGCACCTCGGAGGCGAAGGCCTTGTCGTCTTCGTCGCCGCGATGGTCCAGGTCCCAGAGGATCTCGGATCCGCTGGCCCACAGCGCGCCCCCTGCCTCGACGAAGGCCCGCAGCTGGTCCTGCTGGGCCCGGGTGAAGGTCTCGTCAGCGGTGGCCTCTTCGCCCGCGACCCAGAGCACCGCCAGGTAGTCCTCCAGCGCGATCTCGCTCAGGCGCTCGTCCGCGATGCTGTCGAAGTACCAGCCGGCCTCGGCCACCGCCTGGCCGTGGGCCACGGTGGTGTCGAAGGCGTTGATGCGCAGCAGGTCCATGCGGACGACCTCGCCGAGGGAGCCGCCCACGTCCTCCCAGACGAGGTTGGAGACCTCGAGCCGGTCGAAGGCCGAGACGATGAGCACCGGCGCCCAGCCGTCGGGGGACCTGCGCGCACCCAACACCTCGCTGGGCAGGCTGGCGCCGCCGGGATTCACCGCGGCGACGCGCAGGTAGACGCGCTGGCCGGGGCGGGTGTCCAGGGTGACGGGGCTGGTGCTGGCGGCCACGCCGCTGTCCCAGGACCGGCCATCGGTGGAGCTGTAGATCACATAGGAGCTGGCGGGGTCCCCGTAGGGATCGCCGGAGGGGCCGGCGATCCACGACAGCTCCAGCTTGCCGTCCTGGCCGTGGCGCACCGCGAGGTCGGCGGGAGCCTCGGGGGGGAAGCTCGGCGTCACGCCGTCGCGCTCGGCGAAGTAGCGCACGATGCCCCTGGCCATGGCCCGGGCCGCGTCGTGGCGGAAGCGGGGGTGCTTGAGGAACTCCGCGTCCTGGTAGTGGTCGTGGAAGGCCAGCTCCACCAGCGCCGCCGGCATCTCGCTGTTGTTGGAGGGGTTGAGCTCGCCGAAGTCGGCAGAGCGCGTGCCACGGTCGGTCCAGCCGGACTCCCACAGGGCGTCAAAGGCGTTGACCAGCTCGCTGTTGACCGCCTCGGCCAGGGCCTCCGAGCCCGTGACCGCCGTGCCGGAGCCGCCCTCGTAGGTGTAGGTGGAGGTGCCCCGCGCCTGGTCCGGGCTGCCCGCGGCGTTGGAGTGCCAGCTCAAGTAGACCGCGTCCTCACCGCTGGGGTGCTCCCAGGCGGCCCAGCGAGACCTGGCCGACGGGTCGGAGCCGTCGCCGTCACTGTAGGGGTCATAGACCGAGGTGGGCGCGCCGTTGTACTGGGTGTACAGGATCGCGGCCTCCTCCCAGCGGGGGCGCCCTGTGGTCTCGCCGTTGCGCGCCACGTCGCCCATGCCCCCGCCCACGCGCACGGCGTCGGCACTCAGCCAGCGACCAGCCTGAGCCGAGTCGCCCACCAGCTGGACCTCCAGGTCGCCCTGCCCCGCGGGTAGCCACAGGGTCTCGAGGTACTGCCAGGTGGAGCCGTGGACGGTCTGGTCGAAGCTGCGATCGATGGTCCCCCCGGGGTGGATGATCCGGTAGTGGGCGTCCTGGGCGTTGTCGCTGTCGGAGTCCCAGGCCACGTAGATCGTGTACCAGCCGTCGTCAGGGACGTCGGGGACCCAGCTCGCCACGCCCCCTCCGTCCGCTGGGAAGCGGCGGGTGCCGCCCTGATCGAAGGGATCATCGCCATAGCTCCAGCCGCCGCGAGCGGCCCAGCCCGCCAGGCCGTCCTCGAAGCCGGCGCCGGTCTCGGTGTAGGCGCCGCCGCTGGTGGGGGCGTCGTTGTCGATCACCACCGAGCTGGTGTTCATGCCCCGGTCCTTGACCGTGAACACCTGGGCGCCGGCGTTCTCGAGCATGGCGGTGAGGTACCAGTTGGCGGCCTCGGGGTTGTGGAAGTCCTCGACGGTGTCGTAGACATTGGGCCGCTGGGTGGAGAAGCCGTTCAGGGAGTCGTACCAGGTCCAGCCGTGGCACTGGCTCAGGTAGACCGCCTTGCCGCTCAGGGCGCCGACGCCTTCGCCCGGGTGGTCTGCGGGGTGGGCGATGGGCGGGGGAGGGGACGCCTCCCCAGGCTTCTGGGGTGGAGGCTCGATGGGCGCCAGGTAGTCGCCCAGGGGTCGCAGCTGGCCATCGGGCCCCACCGCCAGCACCTCGACGTGGGTGGCGTCCGGATCGGACATGCCCACGGCCCGCTCGAGCAGGGCGTCGGCCAGGTCGGGGGACAGATCCCAGGGCACCGGGTCGCGGAGCTCGAAGCGCTGAGGGGCGGCCAGGGCAGCCGCGCTGGCGAGGACGAGGAGGGTAGCGGCCATGGGGACTCCCGGCGCGGTCAATGCGGGCTGTCCAGGCGCTTATTGTGCGCCCAGGCCGGGGGCGAGGGCTAGGAGGCGTTGGAGACCACCAGCCAGATGGCTACGGCCGCCGCCACCGCCAGCACGCCGGGGATGACGTAGATGTAGATCCACACCCGGTCGGGCCCATCGACGGCCACCGGGTCGGCGGTCTCGACGGCGGAGGCCCCGACGAGCTCGACCTCGCAGCTGGGGCAGACGTCGCCGAAGTCGTAGATCTGCTTGCAGCGGGGGCAGCCCAGCT
>CALDOK010000162.1 GCA_937912125.1 uncultured Pseudomonadota bacterium | reverse complement strand
CGACGCCGACGCCGACGCCGACGCCGACACCGACGCCGACGCCGACACCGACACCACGCTCCTGGGCTGGGGCTGTGTGTGCAAGGCTGACGAGGCGTGCGAGTCTGGCATCTGCCACGAGTTCGGCAACGACGGTCCCCACTGCACCACGGCGTGCAAGCGGGATGAGGACTGCCCACCCCAGCTGGACGGCTCGGACCCCAAGTGCAACGGCGAAGGCCGCTGCAAGACCGGCCCGGGCGACTGCGAGTAGAGCATCTCACCGGCTCGCTCCACCGCGGCCCTCCCGCATGTCCTGGCGTCGGCGCTGCTGGCGCTGTGCGCGTGGTCAGGCGTGGCACGAGCCGAGGAGGCGCCCGAACCTGGGGAGGGGCAGCCCGAGCAGGGTGACGAGCAGCCCGAGGTGGTGGTGGTCACCGCGCCCCCCAGGGCCTCGCTCGCACACCTGATCACCGCCGAGGATCTGGAGGTGGCGGGCATCGAGACCCTGGCCGAGGCTCTGGACTGGGTGGCGGGGGCGACCGCCCGCATCGCCGGCCAAGGGGCCGCGCGCCTGGACCTGCGGGGCAGCCGTCAGCGCTCCAGCTGCGTGCTGCTGGACGGCGTGCCCGTGACCGAGCCCTGGGGCGGCTCCTTCGATCTCGAGCGCATCCCTCTGGCCGCCGTCAGCGCCATCGAGGTGGTCCCCGGCCCCCCGGGCGACCCCACAGTGCCCGGCTGCCCAGGGGGGATGCTTCACGTCATCACCCGGGACCCCCTCGCCAGCGGCGGCGGCGAGGCCCGGCTTGATGCGGGCAGTGGCTGGTACACCGCCCTGCGCGCCGCAGCCTCCACCCAGCTGGGAGACGAGCGGGACTGGGGCATCCTGGGCAGCACTCAGCTCACCCGCCGTTCCTACACTGTGCTGCCCCACGACTTCGAGCCCATGAACGCCGAGGACGGCGGAGCCAGAGAGCTGTCGGACTCCCGCAACCTCAGCCTGCTGGCCAGCGCCGCCCACGAGGGCCCCTCCAGCCGCCTGAACATCGGCTACCACGGCGTGCTGGATGCCCACGGTTCGCCGCCGGACACCTCCATGGCTCCCCGCTTCCAGCGGGTCCAGCCCCTGCACCGGCAGCAGGTGGGGCTGCGCTGGGCGCTGGTCCCTCGACCGGGACTGTCCCTCACCACCACCGCCCATGGCGCGTGGATGCGCATGGACAGCCTGCGCTACCAAGACGCTACCGCCGGCGAGCAGATCTGGGAGGAGTCCATCCGCGCGGGCGGAGTGGGCGGCTCTACGGCCGGACGCGTCGAGCTCGAGCGCTGGCTCGCCATCTCATTGGTAGGGGCGGCCACGGCGGAGCAGGCGGACACCTACGAGGCCGACGCGGTGAACGAACAGGAGCAGCATGCCACCGGCGGCGACTGGACCGCCGGCGGAGGCCTGCACTTCACCCCTTGGGCCAGCACCAGGCTGGACGCCTGGACGAGGGCCTACGGTGAAGGGCTCCATGATCCCGTCTTGCCTGTGGGCCGGATCGAGCTGAGCTGGCGTCCCTGGACCTACCTGGGGCTGCGGGCCAACGCCGGCCGGGGTGCGCGCGCTCCCACCCTACGGGAGCGCTACGACCCCACCCGCGGCGATCCCGACCTCAGGCCCGAGCTGGCCGACCAGCTCGAGCTGGCCCTCGCGGGCGAGCACGGGGAGTGGCTGAGCTGGGACGTCGCGGGCTGGGCCAAGGCCGCCACGGACGCCATCAACTCCCCCAGCGACGGCCTGCCCTTCAGCAACAACGAGCCCGCCCGCTACGCCGGCGTGGAGAGCGCCCTGTTGCTCCGGCCCGCGCCCTGGGCGCGCCTCCGGGCCGCCCACGCCTGGACCCGGGTGCTGGAAGGCACCCTGGACCACGTCCCCGCCCACCAGATCGTCGCGGCCGCCCACTTCCAGCTCCCATGGCGGCTGTGGCTGGACACAGACGTCTCCTGGGTGACCGAGCGCTCGAGTGGCGCTGTGATGCTCGATCCCTACTGGATCTGGGACATGCAGCTGGGCGCCGATCTGGGCCGCGGCCTGTGGACGCGGGTGCGGGTAGACAACCTGCTGGACGCCCAGAGCGAGGACCGAGCCCTCAGCCCCGGATCCGGGCGCTGCTTCATCGTCGCCGTGGGTGCTCGCTGGTGGCGCAGAGGTGGCGCGTGAACCTCCCCGTGCTGCTCGAGGCAGATCTCCGACTGCGCGTGGGCGCGGCCCAGTCCCTGCGTCTGGTCCTGGCCCCGGGTGAGCTGGCGCTGCTCCAGGGACCGCCAGGTAGTGGGAAGACCACTCTCCTGCGCTGCCTCACGGGGCTGCTCATGGCCGATCTGGCCCAGGGCGAGCTGCGCCTGGGAGACCACCGCTACACGCCCGCGGGCCCCTGCCCGCCGGGAGTGGCCTGGGTGCAACAGGACCCCTTCCGCGGCTTCCTGCAGCCCACCGTGCTCGAGGAGCTGGCGAGCCTGGAGGGCGCTCCGGGTGACGACCACCTGGCCCGCCACCTGCGGGAGCTCGGCCTGAACCCCAGCCAGGATCCCCGGGACCTCAGCCTGGGTGAAGCTTGGCGCCTGGGCCTGGAGGCCGCCCTGCACCGCTACCCCGCGCTGCTGCTGCTGGACGAGCCCACCGGCAGCCTGGACGGACCAGGCCTGGCCTGGATGGCGGTTCGGCTGCGGGCCTTCCTGGGCCAGGGCGGGGTGATCGTCGCTGCCGAGCACAGGCCCGAGGCCCTGGGAGCCCTGCCGAGCCAGCGCATCGTGCTCGGTCGAGCGAGCGCCGTCGCCCGCGCGGCGCGGACCTGCAGCCAGCCGCCCGCCGCCAACGACGATCAGCCTGTCCTGACCGTGCGGGAGCTCGAGGCCCAGCCCGGGGAGACACGCCGAGTCGGTCCGCTGGACCTGGATCTCCAGCCCGGGGAGAGGGTGGGGTTGGCCGGGCCCAACGGCTGCGGAAAGACCACCCTGCTGCGGGCCATGGCCGGCCTGGAGCCTGTGTGCGCCGGCAGCCTGCGGGGCCTGCCCTGGCGCGACGCCCGCCCCTCGGCCGCTCCCCTCGAGGCCGGCGCACCGCGCACCCGCCGCCGCGGCCTGCGCCACCTTCGTCGTCGCCTGCGCCGCGCCGCCCTTCCCCGCTTCCTGGGTCTGCTCCCCCAACGCCCCGACGATCTGCTCTTTCGGGACAGCGTGAGCGCCGAGCTTCGCGCCAGCCAGCAGCGCTGCCCGGACCTCTTGGGCCTGCTGGGCCTCGATCTCGACCCAGACCAGGATCCCATCACCCTCAGCCACGGCCAGCGCCTGATGCTCGCCACCGCCTGCGTCCTGGGCAGCCTGCCCCCGGTGCTGCTGCTGGACGAGCCCAGCGCATGGCTGGATCAGGCCAGCGAGGAGCGCCTGTTCCAGGCCCTCGATCACCTCCAAGAGCGCCACGGCATCGCAGTGCTCGTGGCCTCCCACGACCCGGAGCTGCTCGCCCGCAGCTGCGCCCGGGTGGTGACCCTGCCGCCTGCCCGCACCACTGCACCGGGCGTGCCCGGCCGGGCCCCCAAACAACCCCGCGCCCGCAGCGACCGCGGCGTGCTGGCCGTCATGGCCCTGGGCATGGCCGCCCTGGCGCTGGTGGCCCTCACCCGCTGGCTGCCCCTGCTGTGGCTCGAGGTGGGCGTGCTGCTGGCCCTGCTGCCCACCACCCCTGGCTGGCGCCGGAGCATGCGCCGGGTCGTCAAGCGGGGTGCCACCCTGTTGCTGGCCTCGAGCGCCGCGCTCTGCTTGCTTCGGGGATGGCCAGAGGGCCTGGCTCTGGGTCTACTGGCCGCGGGTAAAGCCCTGGGTGCCTGGCTGCCCGCTGCGCTGGCCCTTCGCAGCCTGAGGCGGGCCGACCTGCGGCGGGTGCTGCTGCGCGTGGCTGGGCCCAGGCTGGGCTTGGCCGCCACCCTCTGCATCAGCGCCGCTCCCCTGGTTGAGCGGGTGGCAGCGCGCAGCTGGGAGCTCGCGCGCCTGCGCCGCATGCGCAATCCCCTGGCCGTACTGGTACCTGTGCTGCTACGCATCCTTTCACTGGCCTCCGCCCAGGCAGACATGGTCGCCCTCCGCAGCGCCGCCCAGCCCCCACCCAGCGATCCCACGCCATGCCCACCGCCCACCGAAGCCCCCTGACCCTGCGCGAGCTGCTCGTGGTGGGCCTGTGCGCCACCGCCTTCGTCGTCCTGCGCACCGTCCTGAGGCTGCCAATCCACCTGCCTGGGCACAACGCCGCCATCTTCTCGGTCCTGCTGGTGGTCGCCGCGGGCACCGTGGGGAGGGCTCCAGCGGCCACCGCCATGGCCGCCGTAGCCGGCATCCTCTCCCTGCTGGCGGGCATCGGCACCGCGGACGGTCCCGCCGTCGTGCTGCGCTACCTGCTCCCAGGGCTCATGCTCGACGCCCTCCTGGTCGCTCGCCTGGACGTGTGCGGCCGCAGCTGGGCTGCCCTGCTCGTAGGCGCCGCAGCCGGCCTGCTCAAGCTCGCCGTGTCCCTGGGCTGGGCTGCCATCGTGGGCCAACCCGGCGAGTGGCTCCTGGCCAAAGCCGCCGTGGCAGGCCCCGTCCACACCATCTCCGGCGGCCTGGGCGGCCTACTGGGTGGCCTGCTGGTGGCAAGGCTGCGCCGCGCAGGCCTGGCCGCAGGGGCTCCCAAGGATCAGCCGCGCAGCCCCTGACACCTCGATACGAGGACCGGACCCGCCACTCATGCCGTTGAGTAGCCGCTGAGGTCCGCAGACCGGAC
>CALDOK010000161.1 GCA_937912125.1 uncultured Pseudomonadota bacterium | reverse complement strand
TTCGGATCACACGGTCAGAGCAGCGCGGCCTCCGGGCTTGGCTGAGGGGTCACGGTGATGTGCCGTGAGCGGCTCGGAGGGACGTTGAAGTTCTACTACCGCGAGGCTGCCTGATCGGGAAGTCCGGTAAGGGATGACCAAGGGGTAGAGTGGCGGCGGGTAGACACCCTCGAAGGGCTCGAGCGTTCGGGTGAGGCGCGTAGAGCGGGATCAGAGGCGGGTCGAGGTCCCCTGGCAGCCCCCGGGCGCGACATGGACCGCAGGGACGGGGGAGGCGACGCCCATGAGCCCGAGGAACGCGGGCGGATCGCATCAGTCTTGTTTTGGCACCCCACGCCTACGCCCCCATCCTTTGGTCCTGCTTGACGTCACCCGCAACAGGTCTTCCTACTCGGTGTAGCCTCTATCCAAGTCTTCCTGCACGATACGTGCCATGAGTTCGTCGTCTGTTTTCGCGCATGTCGAAAAACTGGGGCACCGTACAGTGCATTCATGCCCGACAGTCGACTCGGAGTAAACTTCCTCGCCAGGAGAACCGTCGATAACATCCAGCATTTGGGGACTACAGCCGATTGAGATGGCTGTATCAATTTCCATAAGGCCGAGATCCCTAAGGCGCTGTGAAAGTGGATGTGCTGGGATGAACTGGGACATGACAAACAGCTTCTCATAGAACGAGCGATCCCGGAATACCGCGAAGCCATTCATCGGTTTCCGAGTTTCTAGGCTCTTGCAGACCACCCACTCTTTGCAGGCGAATGAACCTGTCGCTGGAGCAGGGAAGATATCTGCATTTGCGGCGTACGATTTGAGTACTCTCACCGATTCCTGGCCATCTCGTAGCGAAGGAACCCTTCCTACCTGTACGAACCTGAAGATCAGTTCATCTTGACGAGAGACCACGAGAAGACGGTGTGCTGCTGTGTGGAGTGTCACACGAAACTCATCCGCCAAGGCACCAATGCTGTACCGGGTTCTTCGTAGTGTTTCCCGGGTTCGGTGTTCATCCATCAGCAAGGCACCAGCGAAGTAGTTCGCGAGCCATTCCTCTTTTTGGTAGTTCAGGAGGTCTTCCACCGTCTCGCATTCATGCCGGGTGCGGACAGGATGTCCGAGTATGATGTGGCCCAATTCGTGAGCCAAATCAAATCGAGCTCTTGGTTCGATGTCCGACCAGTCCCCGTTCGGTGGCGTCTCAAAGAAGTCTTCATTGAGGAAAATCTCCTTCGACCTAAAATTCGTATACGCTCGCAGAAACACATGCGAATCAGGGAAACGACGCATTCTCACCAAGTCGTAGCCCGCCGAACGGGCAACTCCAATGAGATCCTCTAGGGACATCCCTCTGGAAGAGGTTGTCAGTCTCCCAGCGGAACTCCAGAACTGACGTGCGATTTCCTCAACTCTAGGTAGATAGGCTCCTGTTTCGACAATCCAGCTCCGAAACAATGCCTCAGCGTGAATTTCAGCCGCGGAAGGCAAAGCCCAAGCGTACTCAAGTTGATCATCTTGAGTCATCTGTTCCCCGAATCGCAAAAGCGATACTAGAAGCGGTATGTCTTCCCAAAATGGTCAGACAGAGTAGTCGCCGGCCCGCTAAACTCTGGCTCGCCAATCCCGCCTAGGAGCCGAGCCTTCTTCGAGTGGAGCGCCTCCATGGCAGTGTGGCCTCGTCCGCTTCCACCATGATCTTTGTTGAGAATTCTTTGCTCAACAGGGAAGCCATCTCTGCGCCGAGGATAGTGGTTATCCGACATGTCGTCTCCTGGGTGTACCTGGCCATGGTGCGTCCCGCAGAATATTCGTCGCCCCTTGCTATGGCAAGAGCCAGCTGCCCTATAGACTTGGAATGAACGACAATTCAGTGAATATACAAGTAGTAAAGCCGATAAAAAGATTTGAGGAAAAGGAAAATAATCCATTTCCTGCTATCAATACCGCCTCACCATGAAGGATACTCGGGGCTTTCCGTAGTCGCTATCGCTTCGAGAATTCCCAAAAGAGAAAGCCTTGATAGTCGTAGAGAGCACGAGGACAATCGTGTGGGTGAAGGCACGATGTCAGTCCTCGCGAGGGAATACGACATTGAATTTCGAGCCTAGTAGGTCCCCGCGTAGTGGATCATGTCGAGAGCTTCGCTGAAGGTGTACACCGAGAACCCGATGCTCGCGATGGCAGCGATGCACACTGCCACCATCGCGAGGTTCGCGGTCTGTTGCGCTTTTTTTACTTCCTTCTCCAGCAGCTCGATCCTGAACTCCAGGTCGTCGCTCATGGCGTGCTCCTTCGACTGACGCCGACGTGGAGGAGGGCAAGCATCCAGACCGGTCATGACTACCCGACCTGCCAGGCCAGCAACGTGCAGTCGGAGGCCGTCGCGCTGCCGGAGCCGGTTGAGCTGCTCCCCGTAGCTGTGGTCCCGACCTCGAGTCGGAGGATGTAGGTCCCGGCCCGGGGGATCTCGAAGACCCAGGTGAGCGGCATGACCGCAGAGGTCACGACGTAGTTCGTGTAGGTGTAGGTGTAGTTGTAGTTCAGGTCGGGGATGTTCACGGTCAGATTGGTCGCTGCGGAGATGCCGTAGTCGGTCCATGCTCCATCCGAGCTGGCTGCGGTCAGACTGGCACTGACCGCTCCACCAGACGACTGGCCGTAGCCCTGGAGGTAGCTGGCGTTGACGGTGGCCGTGGCGAACACGGGTTCGGCGCTGGTGGTGGTGACGGTGAGGAAAGCGCATGTTCCGGTTCCGGAGCCAGAGGTCCACCATGCTCCACCCGTGCTGCCGGTCGGCAGGTCGGCGATGGCGTCCTCCAGAGAATCGATGGAGTCGAAGACTCTGGTCAGATCGCTGTCGATGTCGTCGAGGTCACTCTGAATGGTGACCAGCTCGTCCTCGATGACCGAGATCCTCGGCTCAAGGTCTTCGTCTGAGTCGCCGTTCTCCACCACCGCGATGCGTTCGGCCAGGGCCTGGAGATCGTCGGTGAGCGAATCGAGGTCGTTGATCGAGGCGTAGTCGTTGTCGCCACCGACCAGGCCGCAGCCTGACAGGACGAAGAACGCGGCCATCCGAAAGATGGCAGCACTGGTAGGGGAGCGCATGGGGTTCTCCAGGATGAAGTCCTCGAGAATCCATGGACGGGTGCCCGAGGGACAGGGTGGTCGCAGATACCACTCCGACAACCAGCACTCCCTGCCCCACGGGCATGGAACGACCATGCCCAGAGGGCCAGTGCTGGCAGCGATGTCGGAGTGGTATGGCACCACCTTATCACGGTACGGACCTGTCCATGGTCGAATGCACGACAGACCCGAATTCGTGGACGCGCCTTCATCCATCGAGCATGTCGTCGCGCTTCACCTGGCCGAGAATCTCTCCAGATGGTCATGGCATGAATGCCTTCTGGACTAGACGTGGCACTGGCAGAGTGAAACCGCGCGGATTCAAACAGGGGCCACGCATCACCGCATCTGGACCAGACCGCGCTCCTGACACGAGGATTCACCGGTCCCAGCTACGATACCGAAGACATCGATGTTTTCATCCTCCACCGCTCCACGGCCTTTCTTGTGGCCCGATGCAGGACTTCTTTCAGGCTGCGCATGATGCGGTAGCGGGGATCGTGTGGCTCCTTGGAGAGAGCCTCGACCACTTTGGCCAGCTTCTCGACGAGCCCCCGCGCTCGGTATCCACTCTGCGAATGGTGATGCCCCGGCCCCCTACTTCGTGTGACCTTGTTTCTCGCGCCAAACCCTCGGGGTGAGCTCACCGACCCTGTTGACGGGGTGGTCGAGCAGCCTGCCGAGGACATCGACGAGGTAGACGTGCGGGTCGATCCCTTGCAGGATGCAGCTGCCCACCAGGGTGTAGATCGTGGCGGCGGCCTGGGCGCCGCCCTCGGATCTGGCGAACAGCCAGTTCTTCCTGCCCACCACGGCCTGTCGGAGCAACAGCTCGGACAGGTTGTTGTGCATGGGCAGCTCGCCGTGGTCCAGGTGCAGGCGGAGGGTCTGCTCCTGGTTCCTGGCGTAGGTGAGGGCCTTGCCGAGCTCGGACCTGGGCCTGGTGACGGTGGACTCGGCGCGGACCCACTGGAAGAAGCCGTCCACCAGGGGCTTGGCGAACAGGCGTCGCTCCTCGAGGATCTTCTCGGGCTTCTGCCCG
>CALDOK010000160.1 GCA_937912125.1 uncultured Pseudomonadota bacterium | reverse complement strand
GGCTGTCGTCGGGCTGGGGATCACAGCCGTCACAGGCCGGCAGCAGGGCGAGCACCAGGATGGAGGCTGTTCGCATGAAGGGCTATCCACCAGCCCCCGGGCTCCACACCAGGCCCAGCCCGAAGACGGTGTTGGTGACGCCGAACTCGCCCTTGCCCACGTCCTTGCCCTCGTGTACTGCGCCGTCCTCGGGATCGATGGCCACCTGGCGCACCAGGGTGCGGTCGATCTCGTGGCGGGGCACGAAGCTCTGGAAGAAGCCGAGGTCGAGGCTCAGGACCTCCGGCGCCAGGGCGATGGAGCCCCCCAGGCCGTAGCCGAACTTGAGCCCGTCCGGAAGCAAGACCGCCTGGTAGTAGGGATCGACCGCCGAGGTCTCCACCATCACGCCGAGGCGCCCGGTGAAGCGCTCACGCACCTGGTGCTGGCCGCCCAGGCGCACCGAGAAGGCGTCCTGGAAGGTGGTGGGCAGGACGATGTCGTTCGAGATGATGGCGTTGTTGTCCAGGTCCAGCTCGATCTCGAGATCCAGGTCGGTGACCCGCAGCTGGCCCAGGTCGCTCCAGCGCTGCCAGGCCACGTCCAGCTCGATCTCCTTGTCGTCGCCGATGCGCAGCAGGCCGCCGGCCCGCAGGATCATGGGCATGGTGATGTCGAGCCGGACGTCCTCGTCGCTGGCGGAGTCCACCAGGATGAGCTTGCCCATGCCGCTCTCGCCCGTGTAGTAGGCGTTCTGGGACAGGTCGGAGACCAGGCTGCCCCGGGCGTCGAAGTGCACCGGGGGCACGAAGGCCAGGCCCACCGCCCAGGACCCCTCGGGGGGCTCGTAGATCAGGCCAGCGTTCCAGGTGATGGCGAAGGGATCCGAGGCGGCGATGGTGGTGGCGATGTCGTAGGCCGGGTCGTCGGTGGCCTCGAAGCTCCGGGGCGTCATGTGGGCCACCAGGGACTGGTCCACCTGCAGGAAGGTGTAGGCCACGCCCACGCCCACGCTGAGCCGATCGGCAAACCGATAGGCCACGCTGGGGCCCACGTTGCCCGAGAGCACCGTGGAGTCCACCAGGCTGAAGCGCTGGGCGCCGTCGCTCGGGAAGCTCAGCAGCGGTGCGTAGGGGGTGTAGACCCCGAAGGCCACGGTGAGGTCCTCGACGCCAAAGCTCGTGGCCACCCCCAGGGAAGGGATGGGCATGGGGGGCGCGCTGTTGCGCACCGGATCGAAGACCAAGGTCTCGCCCCCGGTCTGCAGCTCGTCCGCGCGGTCGAAGTAGACGCCCTGGTGGACCCCCGCCAGCTGCAGCTGGATCTGGTGGTCGATGCGGGTGAGCGCCGCGGGGTTGTAGTACTGGGCGCTCATGTCGTCGGCGCCCACGGCGTAGGCGGCCGCCCGGCCCATGCCACGGATGCCGACGCCGGTGACGTAGTAGCCAGCAGCGTGGGCGACGGAGGGGCACGCGAGGAGCAGCGCAGCGGCGGCCCTACAGGTGGTCATCGGCCGCATAGAGGTCTTCCCGGACGGTGTTGAAGCCGAAGGCGCTGCCGAAGTTCGAGGACATGGTCCACACCGGCTGGTCGTCGCGGACCAGCTCGATCAGCCCGTTGACCGACCAGGTGACCAGGGTGTCTCCGTTGTCGAAGCGGTCGACGTCGCCCAGCACGAAGCTCCACACCGCGGGGTCGGTGGTGTACTCCCAGATCTGCTCGGCGGTGCCCGCGACCGGGTCGAAGGCGTACTCGAGCACGCGGGACTCCTGGGCGATGCTGCCGTCGTTGTCGAAGACCAGGAAGCCACCGTCGAGGATCTCGAACTGGTGGGAGTGCATGAAGCGGGCCGAGCCCGAGGCGGGGGTGATGGTGGCCCCCACGTCGCCGAAGGCCCAGCCGCAGCTGCCGTCCCGCGGGTCGATCTGCACCACGGTGCTGAAGTTGCGCAGCGACATGTAGTAGTAGGTGCCGTCCCAGTCCAAGGCGTTGGCGAAGGTCCAGCCGTACTCCTGATCGTCGCCCACATCGACCTCGGGATCGAAGCAGTCCATGGCGCTCCAGACCTGGGTCTGGGTGCCGTCGGGGGCGATCTCCACGATGCCGTTGCTCTTGATCTCGCCACCCTCGCCGTCGTCCACATACTCGACGATCATGGCGCCGATGGTGCCGTCGGCATGCTCCACGAACTCGTGGGCCAGCAGGGGCACGTCGATGGCGGTGACCTGGGTGCCGTCCAGCGACACCCGCATGATCTGGCTGTCCTCGGACACGTCGCCCGAGACCGAGGCCGCGTTGTACAGCAAGCTCTCGCCGTCCACGCTCAGCATGGCGCGGTAGACATCGAGCCCTCGGTCCTCGAAGTGCCACCACAGGAAGTTGCCCGCTGCGTCGAGGATCACCAGGCCCACGGGGGAGCCGAGCATGGGCAGCACCATGTACTGGTCCATGCCCGAGCCGGTGACCTCGAGGCCGGGCAGGCCCGGAGCCAACCCGCCGGTGGTGAACTCGCCCACATCGCCCGGACTCTCGGCGCCGTCGTCGTCTACCACCACGATCTCGAAGCTGCCGTCGGTGTTGGCCGGGACGCCCAGCAAGGTCATGGAATGCTCGGTGGCGGGCTCCAGCTCCGTGTGGGTCCGCAGCTCGCGGTCGTCCCCAGGACCGAAGGCCACATAGCCGGTGGTCGCCTCGCAGGTCTCCCAGGTGACCGTGGCCACCGTGGGGATGACCTCGCTCACGGTGACCTCTACATTGGTGATGTCGGGGCCGCAGCAACCTGCCGCGAGGAGACCGAGGGACAACAGAGTGAGGGTGCGCGACATGGCGGCCTCCGGGCCTATTGGGGCACGATGACGGTGGCGAACAGGGGCGCCGGGTTGGAGCAGGTGGTGCACATCAAGGCCAGCACCCAGGTGCCGTCCACCGGATCGAAGCCGGAGAAGTCGCCGCTGGCGCCGGTGGCCTCGGCCAGATCCGCCTCGAAGGTGTTGAACAGTTCCATGTAGTACAGGTCGGTGGCCACCAGCTCGAGATCCAGGAAGCTGGCCTCGATGTCGGCCACGGACATGCCGGCGTAGTAGCCCAGCAGCAGGCGGTCGATGTTGGCCAGGGCGATGGGGTTGCCCAGCCCGTTGGTGGTCAGATCGCCCCAGTCCACCACCCAGCTCGACCCACCAGCGTTCAGCTCGATGGACTCGGCGGAGCTGAGGTCGGCGGTGAAGTCCAGGGTGGCGCAGGCGGGCCCGATGTCCACCTCGACCACCTCCGAGCTCTCCATGGGCACCAGGAAGTCCATGGAGATGATGTTCTGGCCGGGGATGTTGGTGCGCCCGAAGAGCAGCAGGTAGGTGCCGCCGCCCTCGTAGTACTGCTCGGAGAGCACCACTGGGGTGCCGTCCAGGGTGAAGTCCTCGAGCTGGGCGCAGGTCTCACCGCCCTGGATCTCGTAGGTGAGGAAGCCGGACAGCGAGGACTGGTCCAGGGAGTCGTCGCTGATCTGCTGCTCGACCTCGACCTCGCTGAGGTTGTTGAAGCGGGCCATGGTGATCAGCTTCGGATCGCTGGTGGGGTCCACCTCGTGGCACTGGATGTCGTCGGTCAGCTCGTCCCAGCAGATCTCGATGTTCACCCCGCTGGCCGTCTCATGGCTGGGGGCGTCGATGTCGCCGGTGTAGGCGAAGTTGTTGGCGTCCGAGAGCATGGTGATGGTTTGGCAGCCGCCGACCAGCGGGGCGAGGATCGCGAGGTGGATGGTGCGCATGGGGCTCCTCCAGGAGTCAGGGCGCGAAGACGTAGAGGTCTTCGATGAAGGTGGTGCGGCCGATGAGCCGGTCGTAGTCTTCGTGCAGGTCGATGCGCCAGTCGATGTCCCAGACAATGACGCCGTCGGGGGTGACCTCGCGCAGGCGGCCGAAGCTGCCGTAGTTGTGCAGGGTGTTGCCGTTGGGCAGGCGCAGGGCCTCGCCGGCGGTGTTGGCATGCAGCCCCTGACCCTCGCCGAAGCTCCAGGTGTTGGTCAGGGTCATGGCGTCGTCGTCGATGTGGTACTGCCGCGCCACGGTCTCGAGCTCCGCCTCTTCGACGTCGGTGCGGTGGGTGGACAGCAGCAGGTTCTCGGCGTCGAGCCAGTAGGCGCCGTGCTGCCAGTCGAAGGCAGAGGTGGTGGGGTCGAAGGCGTAGTCGCCCAGGCCGCTGCCCATCACCCGCAGGGTGGCGCCGGTCTGGTGGTCGATCTGCACCAGGGTGGAGGTGGTGTAGAAGGACAGCAGGAAGGTGTCGGTGGGCTCATCCCAGGTGACCGTGTTGGACTGGCACATGGCCACCACGCCGCGCTCTTCGTGGAAGGGGCCGCAGTCCCACAGGGTGGTCTGGACGCCGTCGGGGTCGAGCTTCTGCAGGGTCTCGGAGGACCAGTCGGCCGCCCCCCACACCAGGCTGCCGTCGGTGAGCTCGGTGAAGGCGTGGTGGCCGCCGGGGGTGGCGTAGCTGGCCACCTCGGAGCCGTCGATCTTGATGCGGTGGACCGTGGAGGCGGCCCCCGTGTCCCAGTTGGCCCAGTAGCTGAACTTGTCGAAGAGCAGATCCACGCCGTTGAGCGACACCCGGGTGAAGGTGGTCCAGTGGTGGTCACGGGTCTCGAGGGCCCACACCGTGCGCCCCTTGCGGTCCACGATGACCTTCCAGAAGTCGCCCGCCACCCAGCCGCCGGTGTTGGCGTCGACGCTGGTGAGCAAGAACCTGCCGCTGGGCTCCCAGGCGCTGGGATCGCTGGTGTGCAGCTGCACCAGGGGCAGAGACGCCGGCGCAGCCGGGATGGCGCCGGTGTAAGCGTCGCTGGTGCGGGGGCCGCTGCCGAACTCGTTGACCACGCGGAACTGGAAGTCCAGGCCGTAGGGCAGGCCCAGCAGCAGGAAGCTGGCCGTGCCCGCCTCGAGCTCCTGGGTCGGCGTGCTCATCCAGTCGTCGTCCCCGGCGGGCAGGAACTCCACCCAGGCCGTCGCGGCCTGCAGCTGCTCGAAGTCCACGTAGACCAGGGACTCGATCTCATCGTGGGTGGTCCACTCCACGCTGCCGATGCGGGGGTGGTCGGGATCGGGGTCGTAGGTGGTGTCGGGCTGGGTGTCGTCGGGCAGCGCCGAGTCACGCGGCGAGGGGCAGCCTGTGGCCAGCAGGGCCAGCACGAACAGCGGGGCGCGCAGCGGTCGCATCTCTCCTCCGGTCAGGGCCTCCACGGTATTCGATACGGGTGGGGACCGCCTGTGAAAATCAGATGAGGGATGCAGCGGCCTCCCAGCGGCGAGGGTCAGCGCTCCGGCGCGTTCTGCGCGGCCTTCCTGGCCAACTTCAGCGCCGCGAGAGCCATGAGCGTCAACACCACCAGGTGCGCCAGCGGGCGCGCCACGGAGACGACATCCCACACCCCGAGCCAGAACGAGCTCGAGCCGGTGAAGCTGTTTACGGCCGCGGACAGCCACTCCGCCAGCAGCGCGGCGCCCTCGATCAGCGCCGCCAGGGCCAGCCCCAGCCCCGCGGCGTTGTCCACCCTGCGCGCCCGCGCCAGCGCGACCCACAGCAGCAGCACCACCCCCAGCAGCGAAGCCAGGCTGGTGAGGGAGAGCGCCAGACCAAACCATTGAATCTGCATGTTCATGCCACGGACCTATCCGATCGCCGGTTCAGATCCGCCCCAGCCCCAAGAACGACGCGTGTAAGCCGCTGATCAAGATCACGAAGAGCAGCCGAGCCCGCTCGGGGCCCAGGCCCGGGAAGTGCAAGCGCAAGGACCCCGCGCGGCACCGGGGCAGGCACTCGGCGCACAGGGTGCAGGTGAACCCTGGCTGCTTGGCATGGATGTGGGCGGGCTCGAGGGCCTGGTAGCGGCAGGCGGCGGTGCAGGCCATGCAGCGGGTGCAGCTGTCGTCGATGCGCAGCCGGAAGGGGTGGAGCTTGCCCAGCAGGTTCACGGCCAGACCCAGGGGACAGAACACCAGGCAGTGCACCATCACCCCCAGCCGACGCGAGGCCAGGACCATCACCACCACGCCCGCGGCGCCGAAGCCCACGGCCAGCCAGCCGGCGGTGAGAGGGGGCACGCCCAGCCCGCGCATGCCGAAGGCGGCCACCACCACCAGCACCAGGATCGCTGCCCGGGCCCCATGGCGCCAGGCGGGCAGCGCCCCGGGGCGACGCCGGGCGCGGGCGGCCAGATCGTCCCAGGAGCCCACGTAGCAGAGGTGGCTGCACCAGGCGGGCCCCACCAGGGCCAGGGTGCCCAGCAACAGAAAGACCATGAACAGCCCGCCACCCCGGTACACCGGCCCAGCCAGGATCACCGCCGGCACCGGGGGATGGAGCGCCCCGGACATCAAGAAGCGCTCGAAGCCCAGCAGCCCCAGGGCCAGCTGGCCGAAGAACACCACCGAAAAGAGCCTCCACAGCCAGGGCCGCCAGCGGGCGTGGACGCGGGGATCCCGCAGCTTGTGGGCCACAAAGCCAGCGTACAGCGCCAGCGCGCCCGCCTGGATCCAGGAACCGCCGGGTACGAAGCGCCCCAGCAGCAGCATGGTGTGCTCGGTCTGCAGCTCCGCCGGCAGCACCAGGAAGAGCGTGAACAACGCAGCGGCGATGGGGGTGAGCGCGGACATGGGCAGTAGAACCTAACGCTCAGTCCTGGATGACGATGGCCAAGGCCGGGCAGCCCGTGGCCGCCTCGCGCACAGCCCACAGGCGATGCACTCGTCGTGGATGATGCGAGCCTTCACGGTGCCTCCAGGCTGGAGATGACTATGGCGCCGAACCGGGTGTTCGCCCTTGACCGAGGTCAAGGGGACCCTTTTTTCACTCTGCGCATCGATCGTCTCAACCCGGGGCGGCCCGTGACCGACGTACATGGAAGCTCCACCACCCCGAGTGCCCATGGCCCTGCTCGTGATCCGACGACCGGGAACCGAAGACCGTGTGTTCCGCATTCGCGGGCAGAGGGTGACCATCGGCCGCGACGAGTCGGCCGGGCTGGTGCTGCCCAACATCTCGGTGAGCCGTCAGCACGCCTGCCTCATCACCGACGGCCGGAGCTGCGAGATCGTGGACCTCGACAGCACCAACGGCGTCAAGGTCAACGGCGAGCCTACCAAGCGCAAGGCGCTCGAGCACCGCGACGTGCTGAGGATCGGGAAGTACCGCCTGGAGTACTGCGACGAGAGCAAGGTGGATCTGCTGCAGGTCATCCGCCTGGCGGGGCTGACCACCAAGGCCACCCAGAGCCTGCACAGCACCATGAACACCGTGTGCTTCCAGCCGGGCGAGCTCGAGGCGATCGCCGTGGACGAGCAGGCCAGCCAGCACGCCGTCCTACGCCGCATCGATGGGCAAGCGGGCGAGTGGCGTCCTGGCGACGGGCGCATCACCATCGGCCCGGGGGGAGACATCCCCCTGGAGCTGATGCTGACCAGCCAGCCCATCGCCGAGATCCGCTGGGATGGCCGCCAGCACCTGCTGCGCTCCAGCAGCTGGGCTCACCAGGTCGAGGTCAACGGCGAGCGCATCCAGGAGACCGTGCTCCAACCAGGCTCCACCATCCGCGTGGGCGACGCCAGCTTCGAGTTCCTGCACGAAGCGGAGTGAGTGCCAAGATCCGGGTCCCCGGAACGACGAGACCCGGCCGCCGAAGCGACCGGGCCTTGCAATCGGATGAAGTCTGGGCCTAGTGACCAGCCAGACAGGCCTCGATGTCGCCGTCCACCGTGCCCGTGGGCTTGATGGCGAAGTTGTCCACCAGGACCTGCAGCACGGGGGGCGTGACGAAGGCGGGCAGTGTGGGCCCGAGGCGGATGTCGCGCACGCCCAGGTGCAGCAGGGAGAGCAGGATGCAGACGGCCTTCTGCTCGTACCAGGACAGCACCATGCTCAGGGGCAGGCCGTTGACGTCGGTGTCGAAGGCTTCGGCCAGGGCCTGGGCGATGACCACGGCGCTGTAGGCGTCGTTGCACTGACCGATGTCCAGCAGCCGGGGGATGCCACCGATGGTGCCGAACTCCATCTTGTTGAAGCGGAACTTGCCGCAGGCCAGCGTGAGGATGACGGCGTCATCGGGGACGGCTTCGGCCATCTCGGTGTAGTAGTTGCGGCCGGACTTGGCTCCGTCGCACCCGCCGATCAGGAAGAAGTGCTTGATGGCGCCGGTCTTGACGGCGTCCACCACCGCGCCGGCCACACCGAGCACGGCGTTGTGTCCGAAGCCCGTGAGGATGGTCTTGTCCGAGCCGTCAGCGTCGAAGCCGGGGGCGTTCAGGGCGGCCGCGATCACGGTCCCAAAGTCGTCGCTGCCGACATGCTCCACACCGGGCCAGGCCACCAGGCCGGTGGTGAAGATGCGTGCCTTGTAGGACTCACGAGGCTTCTGGATGCAGTTGGTGGTCATCAGGATGGCGCCGGGGAAGGCGTCGAACTCCTTGGCCTGATCCTGCCACGCGCCGCCGTAGTTGCCGGCCAGGTGCGGGTACTTGTTCAGCTCGGGGTAGCCGTGGGCGGGCAGCATCTCACCGTGGGTGTAGATGTTGATGCCCATGCCCTCGGTCTGCTCGAGCAGACGCTTCAGATCCAGCAGCTCGTGGCCCGAGACCAGGATGGCCTTGCCGGCCTTGGGCTCGATGCGCACGGCATGGGGAGCGGGGTGACCGAAGGTCTCGGTGTTGCCGGCGTCCAGCAGCGCCATGGCTGTGATGTTGACCTCGCCGACCTTCAGCGCCATGCCGGTCAGGGCGCCCACATCCTGGGGGTTGCGGCCCAGGAACGCGAGACACTCGAGGAAGAAGTCGGACATGGCCTGGTCGGTCTTGCCGAGAATGAGGGCGTGGTCGGCGTAGGCCGCGGTGCCCTTGAGCCCGTACAGCACCAACTCCTGCAGGCCGGTGACGACCTCGCCGCTCTTGTCGAAGCGCTTCTGGATGCCCAAGGCCTGGCCCTGCGCGATCATGCCGTCGATGTCGGCGGCGGGCACGCAGTGGGGGGGGATGGCGCGGAACTTGGGCTCGACGCCCTGATCTTTGCTGGCGGCGAGGTACGCGGCCAGAGCCTTCTCGCTCAGGGCAGCGCCCTGCTGGACCAAGCCGGCGATCTTCTCGGGGTCGAAGTTCACGTTGGTGACGGTGGTGAACAGGGCCTCGAGCACGTAGCGGTCGAGCTCGGCATCCTGCACACCCAGCTGCCTGGCCGGCCAGGCGATCATCGACAGACCGATGGCGGTGTGGACCAGCAGGTCCTGCAGGGCGGCGGTGGGCTCATCCTTGCCGCAGACACCCTTGATGGTGCAGCCTGTGCCCTTGGCGGACTGTTCACATTGGTAGCAGAACATGATCTCTCCTCAATAGGATCGGGTTGGTACGAAGAACGGGGGACGGAAACGGTAGAAGGACCGGGAACTCAGCCGTGCAGGCGGCGTTCGCTGCGCACGGAGCCGTCGGTGCCCAGGATGACTTCGTCCACGATCAGATCGGTGCGGCCCGAGCGCTGCAGGCCCTGGTGTACGAAGTGGGTCAGCCCACCGCAGCAGGGGACCTCCATGCGCACGATGATGACCCGGGGGATGTCGTTGCTGGCGAAGATGCCGGCCAGCTTCTCGGCGTAGGGCTCGGTGCGGTCGAGCTTGGGGCAGGCCACCACCACCGCGCGGCCGCGCAGGAAGCGCCAGTGCACGTCCGCCGAGGCCACCGGGCCGCAGGTGGACAGCACCACCAGCTCCTTGCCGGCGAAGAAGGGGGCGCGGGGCGGCACCAGGTGCAGCTGCACGGGCCACTGGCCGAGGTCCGAGGGGTTGACCTGAGCCGGCAGGCCGGCGCCGCCGGTGGTGGCCGGGGCGGGATGCGAGGGCTTCTGCGTCTTCACATGGCTGCCAGAGCAACCGCAGGCCAGGCTGTCGCCCCCGGCCTTGGGACCGTGACGCTTGGCGTGCTCGAGGGCCTCGCGCACGTCGGCGGCGGTGGGAATGGGGCGAGCGGGCGCCGCCTGGGCGGCGTGGTCCGCATGCTGGCGCTCGAACTCCGCCACACCGGCGGCGCCGCGGGTGGCCTGCAGGTGCGCCTTGACCTGGGCAGGATCGAAGTCCGGGACATCCCGCTCCACGATGCGCAGGGCGCCCTCGGGGCAGTCGCCGATGCAGGCGCCCAGGCCATCACAGAAGTCCATCTTGATGACCTTGGCCACGCCGTCGCGCAGCTCCAGGGCGCCCTCGGCGCAGGCGTTGATGCACTGACCGCAGCCGGTGCAGCGGGCTTCGTCGATCTCGATGACTTTGCGCTTCATGGTCGTTCTCCAGTTCGGGTGACGTTCGCAAGGTACGACGACGCCAGCGGGGGGTCCTTGATCGAAGTCAAGGCTATCCAGATTCGGGAGTCCGGGTTCCTGTTGGATCTCGGAACATGCGCTGGCTCACCGTTCTCGCACCGGCTGATCCGCCAGCGGCGGCGTTGCGCGTTGATTTCTGTTCCCAGTCTGGACTACCGATTCCGGTTTCCGGTTGTGCTAGCGCCGTTCCTCTCATCCAGCCCCACGTGCAGGCGCGCCACCGCCGGCGACGTGCTCGCCCGCGTCTCCGTGCAGGATGTGCGCCTGTGGGGCACCGAAGCCAGCACCATCGGCGACTTCACCTCCGACGCCGTGGACTTCCACGAGGCGTACCTCTACGGGAACATGGACGTCATGGCGTTCCGCCTGGGTGCCATGGCCGACGCCGAGAGCCCGAGAAGCGAACCTGCGCGCGGCGTCGGGCGCTGCTGCCCCAGGACGAGAACGACCTGGAGCGTACGCGCCGGGGCGGAGCCAGGGCTCCCCAGGCGAGGCCGGCGTTAGTAGCAGGCCTGCTGGGAGCCGATGCGCAGGGCGAAGCCCCGGTCCTGGCCCAGGTCGGCGACGTCCTCGGTCCAGCGGGTGATCTGGATGACCTCGGCCGGGGTCTGGTGGGGCAGGTAGCCGTCGATGATGCTGGCGGGCACAACGATGCTGCCGTCGTCGGGAGAGTCACAGCGGATCATGGGGCCGTTGCCCGCGTGGTAGACGGCGATGATCTCGAGGGTGATGGTGCTCGGTGCCATCACCGGCTCCCAGCTGATCTCGAGGTCCTGCCCCGAAACGGGCCCGAGCCCGCAGTCCAAGGTGGACGCCATGGTGGCGGGCGCCTGTGCCGAGGCCTCGAAGGCGGGAAGCTCGGCCCCGGTGGCCGTGATGGTGACCACATCACCGGGGTCGACCACATCGTCCCCCACGCCCGAGCCCGGGCTCAGCAGGCCTGAGACCAGCTGGTAGTCGAGCTCGAGGCTGGGGGCTTCGAGGGTGAGCTGCCCCGGGTCGAGCTGGGCCCACCAGGTCTCGCACTGGTCGTTGGGGCCGCAGTATTCGTCGGCCGCGCAGCCGTCTGGGCACCAGGCGGCCACCCAGCTGTCCACCAGGGCGCACTCGCCTTCCTCGGCGAGCACCTCGCCTGTGTACTCCCACAGCTCGCCCCAGCGCTGCCAGGCGGGCACGCGGTCCATGGGTCCCCAGCCGTAGGCCGACACCATGCTGACTCCTGGATCATCGAGGCGCTCGATCTCGAGCAGCGGGATGACGCCCGTGATGCCGGGATCGCTCATCAGCGGTGTGCTGTCGTCAGGGGGGCTGGAGTCCTGCCCCGGCGCAGGGCAGCCGGCCTGCAGGAGCAGGATCAGAACGGGTAGGACACGCATGGGTCGAGTTCCTGTTCGCAGACGGGGAGTGTAGCGCACGGGCCTGGCCCGGGGCGTGCAATCCG
>CALDOK010000159.1 GCA_937912125.1 uncultured Pseudomonadota bacterium | reverse complement strand
GACCTGAGCCCCGAGCTGGCGGGCTCGGCGATGCAGCAGCTTCCAGCGCTGGGTGCGCAGGCCGGTGTCCCCCACCAGGGAGCTGTCCATCAGCCCGGCGATCATCTCCACATAGGCGGGCGGCATGCCGGCGCGCAGGCGGAAGATGTCCTCCCACAGCGGGATGCGCTCCACGAAGGCCCGGCGCTCGGGGTCCCCGCGGCCGGTGCGCAGGGCGGACACGAAGCTCGACCCGTCGGGATCGGGCAGGGCAGGCAGGCCCAGGATCTCGAGCAGGGTGGGGGCCAGATCCACCCCCTCCACCTGCTCGCGCACCCGCACCCCCTGGGCCCTGTGGCCGGGGTCGAGGATGACCAGGGCGCTGGACACCTCGGTGTCGTAGACGTCGTAGTGGCCGAAGTAGCCGTGCTCGCCCAGGTCCTCGCCGTGGATGCCGTGCAGCACGATGAGGGTGCGCTCCCGCTGCTCGGGGGGCATGGCCGCCAGCAGCTCGGCCAGGAAGCGGTCGACGGTCCACAGGCCGAAGTCGTAGCGCGCGGTGATGTAGGCCAGATCTTGCTCGTCCAGGGGGGTGACCCCGCCGCTGCGCTCGTCGTACAGGGAGCCCTGGTGGATGCGGGAGAGCTGCTCGAAGCCCAGGCGGCCCTGGTCGCGCAGGGGCCCGTCGTAGCCGGGGGGATCGAACATGTCAGCCAGGTCGGGATCGCCGTGGGCGCCGTAGGGCCAGTGCAGGGTGCCCAGCACCAGCCAGAGGAAGAAGGGCTCCTGGCCCTGGTCCCGAAGCCAGGGGATGGCGTCGGTGGGCAGGTTGCGGTTGCCGGTGAAGACGAAGCGATCGAAGCCCCGCCCGAAGCTCAGGCCCGGGTTCAGCCCCTGGCGCTCGAACTTGCCGCGGCCCCCCTGATCCGAGGCCATGTCGGTCATGACCTCGAAGGACGAGCCCATGGCCACTGTGCGGTAGCCCTGGACCTGCAGCTGCTCGGGCAGGGTGGCCACGGCGGGGGACAGCCGTGAGCCGAAGGAGACGAAGCCGCTCGAGCTGGGGTAGCGCCCCGTGAAGATGGACATCTGGCTGATGGGCGTCTGGTAGGCGTGCACGATGAAGCGCTCGAACAGCGTGCCCTGCTCGGCCATGGCGCAGATGAAGGGCGCGGTGTCCCTGGGGTAGCCCATGCACGGCAGGTGATCGGGCCGGAAGATGTCCAGGGAGATCATCAGCACGCTGCAGCCCGGACAGCCCGGCTCGGCGTCGGCGTCAGCGGCAAAGCGCTGCTCCCAGGCGGCAGGGGGGGCCGTCGGCTCCGGCTGCCAGTCGTCCGCAGTCTGGGGCCGCAGCAGCAGCACCGCGATGCCCAGCACCACCGCCAGGTTGGCCGCGACGAGCAGCCCGAGCAGCCAGCGCCGGGAGCGGGAGGGGGGGCTCACGGACGGCATGCGCGCTGAAGAGGGTACTCGATGCCGCGGGGACGCTCGCCGGCCTCGAGGGCGGCCCGGGTGCTCACGGCGAGCCGGATGGCGTGGCGGTCGCCATCCTCCACCATCAGCCCAGGATCCGGGAACCACGCGGGCGCCAGGCCCGCGTACTTGGCCCCAGTGCGCCGCACGGCGACGTCGGGATGCACCAGCAGCGCCTCGATCTCCTCACGCTCGAGCTCGCCCCCCTGGGACCAAGTGGCCTCGACCACAGCGATGAGCAGATCCGCCTCGGGCTCGGAGGAGGAGGTGCGCTTGCCGTTGAGGAAGTGGCGCACCGTAGGCATACCGCTGCTGTGCTCGTCGTTGCGCCGGGGCAGGATGCGCGCGGGCCAGCAGGACTGAGCCAGGGGCTCGCCGGCCGCGGGGGGCAGCTCACCCCGCCAGGTCCACCAGGCGGTGTTGGCCAGGGCCTGGGCCCCGAGCTGCGGGCCGAGCAGCCGCACCAACTCCCAAGCGAAGGCGCCCCGGGCGGCGGGGGCGTCGTCGGGCCCAGCCCCACGGGCGGCGGTGGGATCCGCGCTGCCGGACCCAGCGTAGATCCCGTGCCAGGCCGCAGCCCGCGCGTGTGCCTCGAGGCGCCAGGCGCGCTCGGACACGCCGCTGGGACGGCTGGGCAAGGCGGCCGCGAAGGCGTCCACCCTGGCCTGGGCGTCCCCGTCGCTGGGGCCGGCATCCACCAGCAGCTCGCTGGCGATCCAGGCCGCGTGGTTCAGGCACAGCTGCAGGGCGCCGCCGCTGGGGACACAGGCCGCGAAGGCGTCCTGGACCCGACCCTGGTGGGCCAGCGCCTCGGCCACCCGGTAGTGGCACTCCCGGCGCCAGGCGTCCTGTTCGAGGGCCTGGCAGCGCTCTTGGGCCTGGCCGGTCTGCCCCTCCAGGGCCAGGGCGCTGGCCTGGTCCAGCTGAGCGAAGACCGAGGCGTCGGCCTGGGTGGAGGCCTCGGATGGAGACGACCCGGGCCGATCCCCGGTGCGCCACAGGTGGCTGCGCCCCTCGAGGGAGGCGCACCAACGCTGGGCCTGCTCGCCCTCCATCTGGGAGCAGAGCTCGAGGGAGAGCTGGGGATCGTCCGCCACCAGCTCGAGGCGCAGCAGATCCCGGACGGCTGCGTCCCCGCACACGGCGATGGCCTCGCGCATCCGCACAGGGTCGTCGCCCATGCCCGCCATGGCGTCTCGCCGGCAGCTGGCCTGGGCGGCGGGATCGGCCAAGGCCTCGCACTCTGCGAAGCCACCCCCCTGGGGCTGACCGCAGCCTGCCACCAGGCCCAGCACCGCAGCGGTGATGACCGAAGGAGTCAGGGCATGGCGCAGCCGCGTCACGATGAGCGCAGGACCTCCGTCTGGAGGCATCCGTAATGCCGCTGGGCCCCTGGGCAAGCGGTGAGGGGCCCCGGTAGTCAGGGATCACCGCGAGAGGTATCATCCCAGGGTCGCAGCACACTCCACCGAACACCCCCTCCAAGCCGTGCCCACAGCCGCTTCCCCTCCCGTGGTCAGCTCCCGATCCCCCGCCACGGCGGAGGTGGTCGGTGGGCCGGGACACAGCCCACAACGCTGGCGCTGGTTGATCCCCGGGCTGACGCTCTGCTGCCTCGGAGCTGCCTTTCTGGCCGGCCTGCTGTGGGACGGCGGAGCCGCGGCCGATGCCCGGGAGATCCACTGGGTGGACATCCCAGGGGGCAGCTTCACCATGGGCAGCGCCCCCGGAGACGGCACACCTCTGGACCAAGAACCAGGCCCAGACGAGGGCCCTCCGCACCAGGTCACCGTGCCGAGCTTCCAGCTGGCCAAGACCGAGACCACCGTGGCCCAGTACCGCGCCTGTGTGGAGGCCGACGCCTGCACGCCGCCCCGGGTGGACGGCCGCCCGGCCGAGACCTGGGGCCGTGACGATCTGAACGATCGGCACCCGGTCAACAAGGTCTCGTGGGACCAGGCCGTAGAGTTCTGCGCCTGGGCGGGCGGACGCCTGCCCTCGGAGGCCGAGTGGGAGCATGCAGCCAAGGGGGCGGGCCAGGATCTTCCCTACGCCTGGGGCACTGAGGCGCCCAGCTGCGAGCGGGCCGTGTTCAACGACTACCAGACCATCCCCAGCCCGTCCAGGGGCTGCGGCGCCCAGCGCCCCGCGGAGGTCTGCAGCAGGCCCCTCGGCAACACGCCTCAGGGGCTGTGCGACATGGGCGGGAACCTCTGGGAGTGGGTGCAGGACGGCCACCACCACAGCTACGAGGGCGCGCCCACCGACGGCAGCCCCTGGGAGACTCCCGGCTCCGACGAGCACCCCATGCGCGGCGCCGGCTTCACCAGCTTCGTACACTGCCTGCGCACCTCCAACCGGCGCCACCGCGAGGGCGACAAGCCGCACAAGAACACCGGCTTTCGCTGCGCTCGGAGCCAGCCGTGAGCGCCCCCAGGCTCCCTCGCACGGGCCTGGGCCGCGCCGCCGCGCTGCTGGGGCTGGCTGTGGCCGCGGGGGCGTCCTTCAGCGCCGGACGCCTCACCCGTGATGGCTACCGCGTCTGGCGCGAAGCGCAGGCCCCGATCTCCACCGAGCCCAGCGACACCGGCTCGTCCGGGGTCGCCCCCCCCAGGGGTGACAGCTCTCCCGAGCCCCAGTGGGTCACCATCCCCGGGGGCGTCTTCGCCATGGGCTCGGACCATCACAAGCAGGACGAGCAGCCCATCACCGTGACCGCTCTGCCAAGCTTCGAGATCACCCGCACCGAGGTCACCGTGAAGCAATACCAGGCCTGCGTGCTGGCGGGAGCATGCACCGTGGCGGGCACCAACGACGGGCCCACCGCCAACTGGGGCCGGCGGGATCGCCATGACCACCCCGTGAACTTCGTCACCTGGGACCAGGCCTCGGTGTTCTGCCACTGGGCCGGAGGTCGCCTGCCCACCGAGGCGGAGTGGGAGTACGCCGGCCGCAGCGCGGGCCGCTACCCGGACTACCCCTGGGGCGACCAGGAGCCCAGCTGCAAGCTCACGGTCATGCGCCAAGGTGGGGTGGGCTGCGGCTCCCAGACCACCTCCCCCGTGTGCAGCCGACCGAACGGAGACACCGACCAGGGCCTGTGCGACATGCTTGGCAATGTCTGGGAGTGGACCCAGGACTACTACCGCTCCGACTACAGCCTGGCTCCCCAGGATGGCAGCGCCCAGGAAGCCGCCGGCTCGGGCTTCAGGGTGCTGCGGGGGGGCAGCATCGACGATCGAGGCGATGAGCTTCACATCACCCGGCGCCGGGCCCGAGCCCCCGCCGACGCCAAGCGACGCAACGGGATCCGCTGCGCCCGCTAACGATCGGGGCCAAAGGACCGCACGACCTCGAGGTCCCGATCCCCTGCGGCCTGCTTGGGCGCGAAGTACTCCACCCGGACCAGGCGCCGACCGCCCGGGTCGTAGACCATGCCCAGGGTGGCGCGGTAGTGCAGCAGGTCGTCGCTGCAGCCGCCGTAGGCCAGGCGATCGTTGGCGTACAGGCGCACCAGCAGGCGGACCTGGCCCACTGGCTCCAGCCGCTCCGGGCGATAGGCCTGGGGGCAGACCAGGGTGTGGGAGAGCTGCCCCGGGTACGGCGCCTGCCGGTCCTCGAAGAGGCTGGCCAGGTGGACCCACTGCTCCTGCACCGCCGCCCCTGCCCCAGCCTCGTCCAGATCATCGACCACCATCACACGCAGCCGGTCATCACCGACGGCCACCAGGGCCGAGCTCAGGACGCCCTGCTGAGCCTCAGATGCCAGGATCACCGCTCCCTGGGGCAGCACCGACGCCATCCCCACCGAGGCAAACATCGCCCGTACCGGAGACGGGGGTTCTCGGCTGCGGCGCAGCAGCAGCCCCAGCAACACCGCCAAGCCCACCACCAGCGAGACGCTGAGCACGAGCGATAGGCGGACCCTCATCGGCTCAAGCCCACGACGCCCGGTCACGACGCCAGCTCACTCCTCGCCCTCGGGCTCCTTGGCACCGCTGGGCTGACGGAACATCAGCTCGGCGAACGCCGCCGCGGGCTCGGCGCCCAGCAGCGCAGTGGCCGCGAGCTCGACCTCGCCCTGCAGCGCGTCCAGCTGCTCCTTGGCCTGGGCCAGGGTGATGTCCCCAGCCCGCCGGCTGGTGCGGATCTCGGCGGTCGTGGCCAGCTGGCCTTCCACCAGGTCCTTCAAGGCGGCCTGCGCCGACTCGTCCAGCTGCTGATCGGCGATGAAGCCATCCAGGCGGACGCGCAGGATCTCCTGGCGCTCGTCGAAGCTGACGGCCACCGGACGAGCCCCCCGACCTTCGCGACC
>CALDOK010000158.1 GCA_937912125.1 uncultured Pseudomonadota bacterium | reverse complement strand
CGTGGGCCTTGATGACCGGGCCGCCGTTGAGCACGGGGGCGTGGTTGGCGTCTTGGCGGTCGCCGTAGCCGGGATGGATGGCGTGGGCGTTGTCGGCGCTGATCATCACGCTGTGGGCCAGGCAGGCCAGGAAGCCGTGGCGGTCGCCGCCGCGGGCCAGGACGATGCGCTCGAGGGTGTGGGGCAGGAAGGTGCCCAGCGCCCCCTGAGCGGTCTCGGAGCCCACCTCTTCGGCATCCACCAGCACCGCCATGCGGGTGGCGGCACAGGGGGTGGCCGCGCCGTCTATCAGGGCGTTGGCGGCCGCGTGGCACATGCCCAGGTCGTCGAAGCGGCCCGAGCGCATCAGCTCACCGTGGGCGCCGGCGAAGCTGGCCGGCTGGGTGTCGTACAGGAACAGGTCGAAGTCCAGGATGTCGGCCTGTTCCACCTCGAGGTCCCGGGCCAGCAGCCAGCGCAGGGCGTCCTTCTCGGGCAGGCCGTGGGCCACCGAGCCGAGCACCGGGGTGAGCTCGCTCTGGGGATTGAGCTTGAGCCCCTTGTCGTTGGCCTCGCGGTTCTGGTGGATGGCGATGTTGGGCAGGCTGACAAAGCCCGCCGAGCGGTAGAGCTTCTGCTCGACGCCGCCGTCGCTTGCCCGCAGCAGCACGCGGCCGCACAGGCCCAGATCCCGGTCGGTCCAGGTGGCGTACAGGGGGCCGCCGTAGACCTCGACGCCGATGTGCACCAGGCCTTGGCTGACCTTCTCGGGCTGGGGCTTGACCTTGAAGCCCGGGCTGTCGGTGTGGGCGCCCACCATGCGGAAGCCTGCGCTCGCGGGGGGCTCGGCGCCCACGACGAAGGCGATGAGGGCGGTGCCGTCTCGCTCGACCATGCAGCGCTGGCCGGGCTCGAGGTCCCAGCGGTCTCCCTCGCGCAGCTCGGTGAAGCCGGCGGCCGCCAGGCGCTCCTTCATGGCGACCACGGCGAAGAGGTTGCAGGGGCTCTGATCGAGGTAGCTGAGCAGGTCGCTGGCGAGCTCGAGAGCCTGCGCGCGCTGCTGGGCGTCGCGGATGGGGACCTGGGTGTTCATTGCGGCTCCTGGTGAAGGCTGGTCCTGGTGAAGGCTGGGCCCGGGCGCTAGTCGTCCCGGCCGTCTTCGTGGCTCTTGATCCACTTCTTGAGGACGATGATGCCGATGGGGCAGATGGCCGCCATCAAGGCGATGACCAGCCACAGGCTCTGACCGTCGCGGGGGTAGGTGGTGTGCAGGATCTCCCACACCTGGTAGCGGACCTCGTTGGACAGGACACCATCGGGGCCCACCACCATGCCCAGCTTTTCGGCCAGTGTGGGCAGGACCTGGGAGGTCTCCATGGCGTCCACGGCGACCTGGTCCAGGTCGGGGATCTTCTCGATCAGGTAGCGGGCCCCCAGGGCTTCGTCGCTGGGGCAGAAGCGCTCGAGCAGGCGGCCTGAGAACATGCCCACCACCAGCTTGGCCACGAAGTAGGGCAGCAGGGACAGGGCCATGTAGGAGCCCACCTGGCCCTTGGGCGCGATGCTCGCGGTGTACTCGTACAGGCGGGGAGACCAGAAGGCCTCGCCGATGGAGAAGATGACCACGAACAGAGGGATGATCACCAGCAGCGGGTTGACCTGCTGGGTGTCGAGCCCCAGCCAGGTGTTGGCGATGAACAGGCCCACGGGGCCGTTGGCCAGGGGCTGGAACCACTCGGGGGGCATGGCCATCAGGAACACGGGCGCGGCGGCCAGGGTGCTGCCGATGGCGATCATCTTGTAGGAGTTGATCTTCTGGGTCAGCGCCCCGATCAGGGGCACCAGGACGATGATGACCGCGGGGTTGAGCACGCCCCAGATCTGGCCCACGGGGGCGCCGGGGCCCAGCTCGCGGATGCCGTACTTCGGGAAGGTGAAGTGCATGTGGTAGAAGACCAGCCGCACGAACACGATCAGCGTGAGGAACAGCAAGAAGCGGTAGAAGTTCTTCTCCTTCCACACGCTCACGAAGATCACCCCGGTCTTGACCAGGGCGTCCTTGGCCGTGAGCCACATGGCCACCAGGGCATTGCGGTCGGCGAACTGCGGCACGGACTTTTCGATCACCAGGCCGTCTTCGGTCATGGTCACCCCCTCGCGGAGGGTGGCCCAGGTGAAGATCAGGGCGGGGATGGTGACCAGGAAGCTGATGAGAAAGATGGTGCGGTAGGTGGAGATCTCGCCCAGCAGGGGGACCACCCGGGTGCCGTACTCGCCCATGGAGGTGCGGAGCTTGTCGAAGGTCCAGCCGGAGATCAAGAACCCCACGTTCATCAGCACGTAGTACCCAGCGAACGCCATGGACCGTTGCTTGACGTTGGTGTACTTCTTGACCCCGGCGGTCATGATGGGGACCATCATGGCCTCGCCCACGGCCATGACCATCAGCCCGAAGGGGATGGCCACCCACCTCAGGGTGGTCACGGTGACCACGCCGCGGGTGAGCAGGCAGACCACGAAGCCGATCAGGAACGACTTGCGGATGCCGATGGCGTCCACCAGGGAGCCCACGGCGAGGGTGGTCAGGGTGATCAGGGTGGACCACAGGGCCACCACGTCGCCCGCCTCGGTGTCGGTCAGGCCCAGGTCGGACGAGAGCCACAGGGTGACGGTGGCCATCATCAGGCCGTAGCTGAGGATCTCCAGCAGCTTGGCGATGTAGATGATCCACAGCTCGCGAGGGGCGCTGAGCAGGACCAGGAACTTGTCGATGAAGCTCCCTTCTTCTTTGGGGGGCTTCGGGATCTTGTTCTTCGTTGTCATGGTCGGCCTCGGGGCAGGCACCGGGGAGGTCGGCGTCTCGGCCCTTAACCTCCACGGGTGGCCTCGGGTTACCCTCTCTGGTTCTTCGTGCCCGGGAGCCCGCGAGCATGGACCCCCTCGTCATCGGCCTCGGCGTGGCCGTGGGGCTCGCGTCCATCGCGATCCGCGCCGTGCTCCGCGGTGGCCGTGGGCCGGTCCACGAGGTGTTGCTGCGCTCGGCGGCTGAGCGTCGGGGGGGTGAGGTCCGGCAGGTTGGTCTGGGGGAGGTCTGGGAGCTCGCGCTGCCGCTCGAGCGCCACGGCATCGCGAAGCTGGGGCTGCGCTATGTTCGGCTTCCGGGCGCGAGCAGCCCGGAGCGCATGTTGCTGACGCTCTCGCTGCAGAGGGTGTTGCCGCAGCTGGGCCTTCGCCCACAGGGGGTCTTGGCCGAGCTGGGCACCGCCATGGGGGGGCAGGACATCCAGAGCGGGGATCCGGATCTGGATCGGTGCTTCGTGATCGCCAGCCCCGAGGCCGAGGTGGTGCAGGAGCTCTTTCGCCCTCCGGTGGTGCGGTCGGTGTTCGGGCTGACCCGCTCTCGGCCGGGCACGCTGGTGTGGCTGGCCCTGGCCCCCGATACCCTCGCAGGCTCCAGCCAGCTCGAGGTGATGGTCTCGGGTTGGGTCAGCGAGCACAAGGACCTGCGGGCCCTGTTGGACGCTGGTGAAGAGCTGGGCCGAGCCCTGGTCCGGGCATGGGACGCCCCCTGGCTGGAGACCGCCCACGCCCGGGGCCTCGCGGTGGGCAAGCTGGGTCAGCGGGGCGCCTCGTCCCTGGTCGGGGTGCTCGGGGGAGTCCCCGTGGAGGCCCGGGCTCGGCGCGGCCCCGGCGGCTGGCGCACGGAGGTGACGGCCTGGGTGGACGGGCTGGCCGGGCTGCGGGTGGTCCACCGCGACACCGCCCGGGCCGAGGGCTGGGACGAGGACCGGGTCGAACTGGGAAACCCGGTGCTGGACATGCTGGTGGCGGCCCGCGCTGATGATCCCGCGGCCTTGCGCACCCTGTTGGCCTGCGATCGCCTGGCCGAAGAGCTGCTCCCCGTGGTGCACGGTCGCCCGGGCTCGGTCCTGCAGCACGACTCGGTCCGCCTGGTGGAGCGGGGCAGGCTGACCCGCACCC
Source organism: uncultured Pseudomonadota bacterium (assembly GCA_937912125.1). Taxonomy (GTDB): domain Bacteria; phylum Myxococcota_A; class UBA796; order UBA796; family JAFGLY01; genus CALDOK01. The sequence goes on along the minus strand of CALDOK010000158.1, from coordinate 23,739 downwards.
TGGGGGCGGCCATCGACGACGCGCTGGCCCTGGCCAAGGCCGTGCTCGACCTGGGCCGTTAGCGCGCTGGTCGAGGACTCAGGAGACGATCATGCCCCTGAAGAAGATGTCCAGCAGGCGCTCGGCGTACTCGGTCACGGCCTCGGGGCTGCGCTGCCCCAGCTGCTTGCGCAGCTCGAGGTCCACCAGCCCATGCAGCATGGCCCACGCGGCGCGCCCCTGGTCGTAGGGATCGCCCTGGCGCAGGCCACCGTCCTGCTGCGCTCGGCCGATGATCTGGGCGGTCACGGCCATCACGCTCTCGGCGGCGCTGCGAGTGTCGGTGTGGAGCTGGGTGGGCTCGGAGAACATCACCTGGTACAGGCCGGGGTTGTCCACCCCGAAGCGCACATAGGCCAGGGCACAGCGGCGCACGGTGTCCGTGGGGCCCTGGCTGTCGCGGGCGGTCTCGAGGAGCTGCCGGCTGAGGAGCTGCAAGCCTTCGATGGAGACGGCCTGGAGCAGCGCGTCGCGGCTGCGGAAGTGCCGGTATGCCGCCGCGTGGGAGACATTGAGCTCCTGGGTGATGGCCCGCAGGGAGAAGCGCTGGAGACCTTGCTTGTCGATAGCTGCGATGGCCGCATCGAGCAGGGCGCGCCTGAGGTCGCCATGGTGGTACTTGCCGCTAGCCTTGGGTTCCATGCACTCAGTCTAGCAGGCTGAGGCCTTCTGGGCTTCGCCTGGATGGCGTAGACTGGATGCCCTGGAGGTACGAACATGCAAAACCGGCCAACGAGCTTTCGAACCGCGCTGCTCATTTCCTGTCTCGCCGGCGGCTGTGATCCCGATGACGGCTTCCTGGAACGGGGCGCTTCCCTCGAAGGGTTGACCAAGGTGGACCCCGCCGACGACCCCTATCCGCCCTTCCTCGGGGCCGGGCTGGCCGCCGAGTTCGAGGATCCAGTGCCCCTGGATGGGCCCGTGAACTCCGCTGGTGCTGAGGACTCTCCCTTCTGGGTGGCCGGGCAAGGCCTGTACTTCTTCTTCACCCCTGACCCTCAGATCCAGGCCAGCCTGCAGGTGCTCGACGGGGTCACCGGCATCTGGTGGTCCCAGGGAGCCGCCGCGGAGCCCGAGCGGGTCAAGCTGGCCAGGAGGAGCGGCGAGTCCATGGACGGCTGCGAGGCCTGGCAGGACGGCGAGCTGTGGTTCTGCTCCATCCGCGAGGGGAACCACAACGAGATCGACTGGTGGATCGCGACCTGCGATGGCGCCGACTGCGACGAGCCCGACAACGCCGGCGAGGCCATCAACGTGGATCTGATGCCCGGCGAGCTGCACCTGCACGGGGACGAGCTGTGGTTCGGCTCGGACCGCGCGGGCGGCCAGGGCGGCCAGGATCTGTGGATGGCGACGGCCCAAGGCGAGGGCTGGTCCGAGGCGACCAACCCGGGCGCCCCCCCCAACGACAGCGAGACCCAGATGATGCCGGTGTTGTCCGCCGACGGCCTCGAGCTTTGGTGGAACGGCACGAGCCAACAGGGCCAGCCTGGCCCGGCGGTCTGGCGCAGCCTGTGGGTGGACGGCGCCTGGACCGAGGGTCAGGAGGTGGTCAGCAGCTTCGCGGGCGAGCCCACCCTCGACGACGAGGGCAACGTGATCTTCGTGCATCACTACTACACGGAAGGCCCCGGCGAGATGCTCGAGGCCGACCTGTACATCGCCCGCAGGCGCTGATCCGACGGGGCCGTCTGGCCCCTGTCCCTGCTACCAGGTGGCGCCGGGCCCGCCGTAGGCGCCCATGTCGTTCTGGGAGCCGTCGATGTCGTTGAAGCTGCTGGAGGGGTTGCCAGCGTCGATGCAGGCGGAGGTGGACCGCAGGGTCCAGTCGTCGTTGAAGTTGTCGCCGTCGGTGGTGATGTCGGTGTAGGCCGGGTTGGCGGCGATGTTTCCGGCGGAGCCGGTGACGTCGGTGGTGCCGTAGTAGCCGCCGTCAGCGTTGCTGTAGACGTCGTTGTAGCGCCCGGTGAAGGTGGACGAGCCGGCCACATGGACGCCGTAGCCGTCGATGGCGTGGGAGATGATGCTGTTGCTGACCGTGCCGGTGCTGCTGCCCATCAGGTACAGGCCGCCGCCGGTGGGGCCGTCGTTGTAGCCGATGGCCGTGTTGATGACGGACAGGGTGCCGTCGATGACGGTGATGCCGCCGCCCGTGGAGCTGGCTTCGTTGAAGGCCACGATGACGTTGGACAGGTTGATGGTGCCACCGTCGGTCTCGATGCCAGCGCCGGACTCGGCCTGGTTGCCCACCACCCAGGAGCGCTCGAGGTCCAGCGAGGCGCCGGACTCGACGTAGATGCCGCCGCCGTCGTCGGCGTAGCTGTCGCTGACGGTGATGGCAGTCATGGTGACGGCCGCGTCGCGCAGGCAGATGCCGCCGCCGTAGGAGAAGTAGTAGTAGTTGTCGGTGTCGGTGCTGCTGTCGGTGGGCATGCGCAGCTGGTGGTTGACCACCACCAGGTCGTGCAGGGTGGGGGTGGCGCCGTCGATGTAGATGCCGCCGCCGCAGCGGGTGGTGTAGTGGTCGGTGCAGGTGTCGCCGCAGCCGCAGCTGTAGCTGTTGGTGGTGCTCTGCTCGACGCCCTGCCCGTTGATCAGGGTGAACCCGGCCAGCTCGGCCAGCGCGCCCTCGCCCGAGTCGAAGCTCACCACCGGGCCGGCCGCGCCGCCGTCGATGATGGTGGAAGCGGAGCCCTGCATGCTGTACACCGAGACCCGGGAGCCGTTGAAGTCCACGTTCTCGCTGTAGGTGCCGGGCTCGACCACGACGCAGCGGCTGGCGTTGATGATGCCCTGGGTGATGGTGGGCCAGGGGTGGGCCGCGCTGCCGGTGGCGCCGGAGCTGCTGGCCGTGACGTCCACCACATGGGGCTCGGTGCGGTCGGTGTCGTCGCAGTCGAAGTCGTTCTCGACGCCGTCGCAGGCCAGGGCCATGGTGCCCGCCGCGCCGAAGCCGTCGCCGTCTGCGTCGGTGGCCAGCATGGTGGCGTCCACGGCGCTCTCGTCGATGGCACCGTCACAGTCTTCGTCCACGCCGTCGCAGTGCTCGTCGGCGCCGGGGTGGATGTCCCGATCGTTGTCGTTGCAGTCGCTGCTCGCATCGTAGCCGTCGCCGTCGTTGTCCACCGGCACGTCGGTGTCGGCGTCGGTGTCGGCGTCAGCGTCGGCGTCGGCGTCGGCGTCTGCATCGGCGTCTGCGTCCGCATCGGCGTCTGCGTCCGCATCTGCGTCCGCATCGGCGTCAGCGTCAGCGTCAGCGTCGGTGTCGGTGTCCGCATCGGCGTCTGCGTCGGCGTCTCCATCGATGCTGCCCGTGTCGTGAGGCTTGTCCTTGATGAAGGGGCAGCCCGTCAGGACCATGGGCAGGGCGACGAGGAGGAGGGCGTAGGCGCGCATGGGAACTCCGAGGGGTGCTTGGGCGTGGACGGATGCCAGCGCGCTGCTTCTAATGTGAACGTGGTGTTGCAGCGAGTGATTCTGGGGTCAAGTGGGGGTCAAGTGGACTTGGCCCGACGCTTCAGCTCGGCCTTCCACCCCTTCGGATCGTGCAGCTCCCACAGGCGGTCCCGCTCGGCCTCCCAGTCGTAGACCTCGAAAGCCAGCCCAGCCTGCTTCAGGGAGGCGCTGACGGCCTCGACAGGGCCCACCAGGGTGACCACCTCGTGCCCCGCGCAGCTGCCCATCAGGGGGGCGAGCTGGTCGACCTGCACCGCGCCGAGCCGGGCACCGTGCTGGGAGAGGTGGTCCCAGCCCCGGGCCAGGGTGACGGGTTGCACCAGGCGGTAGAGCATCTGGTTGGTGCTCTGCTGGGCCAGCACGTAGCCGCGGGCCTCGCGCAGGGCGAAGAGGCGGAGCAGCTCGGGATCGAGCTCGCCGGCGTCGGCCCGGGCCACGAGTTCCAGGAAGGTCTGCACCGCGAAGCCCACGGCGTCGGTCTGGACGGTGGACCCCATGGACATCAGGGCGGCGCCTCCAGCGTACTCACGGGTCCAGACGCCCGCCCCGTAGGTGACGCCGGAGCTCTCACGCAGGGTGACCCAGGCCATCTCGTCCAGCATGTCGGCCAGCAACTGGCGGGCCTCGTAGTCGCCGTCCTGGGCTGTGGCCATCTGGCAGGCGATGCGGAGCTCGGTCTGGGACACCTGGGGCCGGTCCAGCACGAAGATGCTGCGAGCCGGGGGGGAGGAGAGGGGCTTCATGGGGGTGATGGCGTCGCCGACGCCGGGCTGGGCCGCCCAGGTGGAGAACCAGCTGCGCACGGCCTGTTCGGCCTGGTCGCCGTCGAAGCGACCCACCACCACCAGGGTGGCGTTGCGGGGCTGGAACTGCTGGTGGACCCAGCGGGCCGACTGCTCCGGCGAGAGCTCTTGCAGCGCCGCGATGGCTTCGTCGTCCACGGTGGCGGCCAGACGATGCTCGCCCAGCAGGGTGGCCTCCGCCAGCTCACGGGCCCAGTGGTCGGGCAGCTCGCGCTCGTAGCGCAGCTCGCGGCGCAGCTCCCGGGCGTAGCTGCGGCTGTCGCTGCCTTCGATCTTCAGGGTCTGTAGGCGGCGCAGCATGAGCCACAGCTGGGCGTCGAGGTTGCCCGAGGAGCCGTTGACCTCGAGCACGCGCATGTCGGCGCTCTCCCAGTCCTCCCATGCCCCGCCGATGCGCAGGGGGGCTTCGTCCAGGGGGATCTCGAGCTCGGAGGGGGAGGAGCTGGTCTGGGACCAGGCGAAGCGATCCAGGCCTGGCACGGGCTCGTGCAGCGCGCCACCGCGCACCACCAGGGCGGTGCGGGTGAGGGGCACGCTGCCGTAGGGATAGAGCACCACCCGCATTCCGTTGTCGAGCCGGAAGTCGCGCAGCCCACTCAGGTCGGGCTCGACCGTCAGCTGCTCGATGACCGCGGCGTCCACGGTGGCGAGGTCCACCACGGTGTCGGTGGCCGGCTCGCGGGGGTGGCCGGTGTAGCCGCCCTCGTCCGCCAGGCCCGGGTCCTCGTCGTCGCTGTAGGGCTCGAGGATCACCGCGGCGTAGCGATCGCGGGTGAGGTAGCGGTTGGCCAGCATGGCGGCCTGCTGGCCATCGACGCCCCCCAGCCACTGGAAGCTGGTGGAGTAGTAGGCCGAGGAGCCGGTGAAGTGGGTGAAGAGGGCCGCCTCGGTGCCCCGGCTGCCGAACAGGGTGGCCACCTCGTCGGCGGAGCGGAAGACGTCGGCCATCACCTGCAGGCTGGAGCTGCTGTAGTACTGCTCCTGGAAGCGGCGCATCTCGGGGTCCCAGAGCTGATAGAGGCCGTCGGCGGCCTTCTTGATGACCTTCTCGGGGTCGGCTTCGTGGGTCATCTCGATGACGCACATGGCCGTGGAGGCATGCTCGGAGGGGTCCAGGAAGCAGTAGGCCTCGTTGCGGTCCTTCCAGTCGGGGGTGTTGTAGGGGTTGATGTACGAGGAGATGGCCCAGCTGAGGGTGTAGCTGACCATCTCCATCAGGGGTGTGTCCGGCCGGTAGCCGCCGGGCAGGGACCAGGCCATCAGGGCGGTGGTGCGCTCCACCGGGGCCTCGAAGCGGTCGATGCTGCGGTCGGCGGGGGGTGGCGGCTCGGGGCTGGGGCCTTCTACCCGGACGGGGCATGCCTCGGCTGAGGCGGGGCCCTCGGGGGCATCGGGGTGGAACACCAGGGCGGGGGGGAAGGCGGTGGCCAGGATCTCCGGCGCGTCGTCCAGGCTGATGTCGCCCACCACCATGATGGTGGTGTTGGGCGCGGTGTAGTTGTCGGCCACGAAGCTCCGCACGTCGGCGAGGCCGATGGCGTCGAGGGTCTCCCGGGTGCCGATGGTGCTGCGGCTGTAGGGGTGGCCGGCGGGGTAGAGCTTGGCGTAGAGGCTGTCCATTCCCACGTCGATGGCCTCGCCCTCTCGCAGCTCGTTGCGCACCACCTCGCGCTCGGTGGTGAGGGTCTCGGCGGTGACGCCCTCGACGGCGCCCAGCAGGCGCTGGGCCTCGAGCTCGAGCACGGCGGGGAGCATGGCCCCGGGGGCCACGGTCATGTAGGTGGTGACGTCCTTGGCGGTGAAGGCGTTGATGGTGGCGCCCATCTCGGTGAGCAGGTCCCAGGTGGGGGGGAGCTCGCCCCGCTGGGAGCGGAACCAGAGGTGCTCCACCAGGTGGGCGATGCCCTCCATGCCCGCGGGGTCGGAGTCCGAGCCCCGGTCGATGACCGAGGTGACGCTGACCACGGGCTGGCTGTGGTCCTCCTGGAAGCTCACCCGCAGCCCGCTGGCGAAGCAGAAGTCGCGGGTCTCGAGGGCGTACTCGTCCAGCTTCAGCTCGAGCTTGGGGCGCTCGGCTGCCTGGGCGTTGAGGGTGAACGCGCCGACGAGGGACAAGGCGAGGAGAGGACGGAGCGGCATGGGCGCCTCTGTGGGTGCGGGGGCTGCGGGGACCTATCCCGACGGCGACGACGGCTCCTGTCCGGGCCCTCGATGACCACTGAGGTGGACCTCCTGCGTGCTCCACAGTGTCGTCCGCCCGCCGGATTGTTGACGTCTGCTATGGTGAACGTCGTCTTGGGTGGCCATCGCTGTGCTGGCCGCTGCCTCCGCCCGGGAGCGCCCGGTGTCCTCGAGCTCGAGCCTGCCCCCCACTGCCATCCGAGGTGCCGGCGCCGCTCGTCCCCGCGGTGCCCGCCTGCTGGACGCGCCCCTCGGCTGGTCGGCGGTGTCCAGGGCGCTGCTGCTGCAGGGCTTCCTGCTGCCCTTCCTGATGCTCTCGTTCTTCGAGAGCACCTGGTTCATGCTCCGGCCCGAGCTGGCGCCGTACTTCTCCATCTCCGATCTCGCGACCTACAACGCGTTCATCGGCGCGGTCACGCTGTACGGGACGGTGCTGTTCGCCGTGGGCCTGTACATGCGCAGCCACCAGCCTGGCTCCACCCTGTACCAGCTGCTGGTGGCGGTCTTCGCCTGCGCGTGGCCCATCGGGGCCGGCTACTACTTCGGCCTGCACATCAGCGGCATGATCGCTGCGTTCCTGGCGGCCAGTGTGCTGGCGGTGGTGCTGCTGGACCGCTGGGTCGCCCTGGTCGGCGTGCTCTGTGGCGTGACCGGCGCGGTGGTGCTCTCGGCCCTGGAGCAGGCCCGCCTGGTGCGCCACGCGCCCCTGCTCCAGTCGGCGCCCTTCGGCGCTCAGGGGCTGGAGGGCTCGTGGTTCTGGGGGGTCGGAGCCTCGGTCTTCATGGCCTGCCTGTTGGTGATCGTTCTGGTGGACCAGCTCGTGCGCAAGGAGCGTGCCTACGCGCGCTTGCTGCGCAGCCTGGCCGTCACCGACGCTCTGACGGGGGCGGCCAACCGTCGGCACTTCATCGACTCCCTCGAGCGCGAGCTGCAGCGCGCCAAGCGCTTCTCCTTCCCGGTCGGGTTGGTGCTGCTGGACATCGACCGCTTCAAGCGCGTCAACGACACCCTGGGGCATGGGGTCGGGGACGAAGTGCTGGTGCGAGTGGTGGAGCTGCTCTCTGCCCAGCTGCGGGAGAGCGATCTGCTGGCGCGCTACGGCGGCGAGGAGTTCGTGCTGCTGCTGTCCCACCTGGGGCCAGAGGGGGCGCAGGATGCGGCGGAGCGCCTGCGCGCGATCCTGTCGGACAATCCCCTGTGCGTGGGCGAGCGTGAGCTTCGGGTGACCGCCAGCTTCGGCGTGGCGAGCCTCGAGGTGGGGGAGGATCTGGATGTGGGGGCGCTGTTGCGCCGCGCGGACGCCGCCATGTACCGGGCCAAGCGGGCCGGCCGCGACCGGGTGGTCGCCTGGAGTGAGGACGACGAGGACACCTCAGGCTGAGCCGACCGCTGGCGCTGGACAAGCGGTGGTGGGCTGCTACCCTGGCTTCAGGAGCACCCCATGTACACCACCCCAAGCCCCCAGCGAGGCCCCGCGCCCCCAGAAGCTCGACACCGTCCCGGCGGGCTGGATCTGCTGCTGGGCGAGTCTCCCATGGCCTGGGCCATGCTGGCGTTGCTGCTGCTGCTCCCGGTCCTGGGGGCGGTGGCCCTGCTCGGGCTGTCCACGGGTGCGCTGCAGCCCGACCCCCGCTGGCTGCAGGGGGTGGGTGCCAGCCTGCTGGCGGCGGCGCTGACCCTGGCGCTGGTGGTGGCCTGGTTGCTGCGCGGCTTGCGCCGTCAGCTGCAGCGCCTGCGGTCCCTGGCGGTCACCGACCCCCTCACGGGGGTGGCCAACCGTCGCCACTTCATCCAGGCCCTCGAGCGGGAGCTGGATCTGGGCCGGCGCCACGGCTTCCCTGTCAGCGTGGTGTTGTTGGATCTGGACCGGCTGGGGAAGATCAACCGGGACCACGGCTATGCAGTGGGAGACGAGGTGTTGTTCCTGGTGGCCCAGCGGCTGGCCGAGCACCTGCGGGACAGCGATCTGTTGGCGCGCACTGCGGGCGGCGAGCTGGTCGTGTTGCTCTCCCACCTGGGGCCCGACCAGGCGGCAGCCGCGGCGCGGCGGTTTCGCACGGTGCTGAACTGGCAGGCGCTGGTGGTGGGTGGCCTCGGTCTAGCCGTCACGGCCAGCCTGGGCGTGGCCAGCACCCAGGACCAGGGCTCGCTGGACGTGGAGACGCTCATGGGCCGGGCCGAGGCCGCCGCGCGCCGCGCCAAGGCCGAAGGTCGTGACCGGGCGTGCGCGTGGGAGCCTGACGATCGTTAGCCCTGCAGGCTGAAGTGCGCTGCTTCGCGGACCTGCTGGACGCGGGTGTCGAAGTCTTCGGGTGAGGCGAAGCGGTAGGCCATCACCCCGGCCTCCCAGCGGTGGGGCTGGCCGTTCAACAGCACCCTGCCATCGGCGATGGCGTGGGTGGCGTCCAGCAGAGGCAGGGGCCCCAGATCCCGGACCAAGGCCTCGAAGTGCCCCTGGACCTCAGGGTCCAGGAAGCGGAAGTGGTAGCGGGCGGTGTAGGCGACGTGGAACCAGGCCGGGTGGAAGGCCACGCCGGCCAGCCCCAGCCGCTTGGCCATGCGCGCCAGCATCTGGCCTGCTTCCCGCGCCATGCCCAGGCCGGGCACCTCCTGGCCGGGCAGCTGTGGCCGCTGTTCGGTGAAGGTGGCCCGCGGGTTGCGCAGGCTGAGCCAGTTCACGAACAGCATGGCATCGCCTTCGAAGCTCCGGCGTTCGACCACCAGCTCCTGGAGCAGGTAACGCTGGCCGTCGCAGTGCCCGTGTACGCGCATTCGTTCCCCGGCGGTGGCCCGGTCGAGCTCGAACGCGAAGTCGTCGTAGCCCAGGCGCCGCAGGTGGGGCAGGATGCCGTAGGCGGACAGCGCGTGCTCCACGCCCTGCTCCGAGTAGTAGCCGAGCAGCCGCCGGGTCTGGGGTCGGCCCCGCATGCCCAGCGCCTCCTCGATGTCCTCGGCGGTCAGGACCAGCTCGTCGCTCGGGGGTGGTGAGCCGAGCTGTCCGGAGTCCAGGCTGCGGGCGATGAGGCCAAAGTGGTGGCGCATGGGGTCGATGTGGTCGGGGATGGCGGCGCGGCTGCCGGTCTCGAGGGCCATGGCCGTGCCCGCCAGCGCTCGCCAGCCATGGCGCGCCTGGTAGCCCCCGCCGGGGAGCCAGACCGAGGGAGTGCCCTCCAGCGCCCGGCGCACCATCAGCTCCCTGCGGCGTTGGCCGCCGGGGGTCATGGCCAGGCAGCCCAGCTTGTCGCCGGCCAGCACGTCGCCACCTGCGATGACGAAGCAGATGCCGCCGCTGGGCATGCGCGCCAGCAGCGCCTCTAGGGCGGTGAGGTAAGGCTCGTCGCTGCTGCCTTCGGGCAGCAGCGTCTCGTCGACGCTGGGCAGCTCTCCCCAGTCCGACCCGGAGATGGATCCGATCCAGCAGCGGGGAACCTCCGCCAGGCAGGCTGCCAGGCCGTCGGGGGGGTGGGCGTCCAGATCCAGCACGTTCACCGGGCCTTCGAAGCCCTCATCGCGAAGCACCGCGACAGCCACCGCGATGTCGTTGAGGGCGCAGAGCCCGCCCCCGCGGTCCGGATAGGCGTGGTGGAAGCCGCCCAGGAGGTTGAGCTTCGCGCCGCCTTGGGCCAGGGCCGCCCGCGCGGCCTCCAGGGTGCCCCCACAGGCGTAGCGCATGGAGTTGATCAGCTCGTCGACCCGCACGTCCCAGGGGTCGACCCCGAAGATGCGCGCCAGGGTGTCGGGCCGGTCGAGGGACTCGAGGTAGCCCTTGCTGTGAACCAGGGAGAGCTGAGCGAAGCTCACCCGGCCCGGCCGCTGCAGGGCGGTGCTGGGGATGATGCGCCACTCGACCAGATACCAGGCCACCAGATCAGCACGGCGCGGGTCGATGCCCGCGCGCGCCTCGATGGAGGTCATGGGCAGGCGGTAGGCGGGGTGGTACCACACGGCCAGCCCACGCCCTCGAAGGGCGCGCAGCGCCCGATTCCACCAGCCCCGGGCTGGCTTGCTCACGATGGGGCTGGAGGCGCTCAGGGGGCCGGGGTCTCGTAGTGACCGGTCCAGGCCTCGCCGGCCTGGCCGTCGGGACGGATGGGCGTGAGGCTGTAGTCACAGCTGCGTGCGCCGCCGGGGTGGGGAGACTGGATCTTCCACAGGGGCTGCAGGCGGTAGGCGCGCTCCTTGCCCGTGTACTTGATGTCGTAGGTCTTCTCGTGGTCCTGCTCGGAGTGGTTGCCCCGGGCGTCGGTGGAGGTGCACTTGACCGCGAAGGTGGCCTTCCAGCCCTCGCCAACCGAAGGGACCTTGACCTCAGCGCGCACGAAGAAGGAGCCAGGCTTCAGCAGGCCGGGGGTGGCGCCCACGTAGCTATCGCACTCTCGCTTGCCCTCGCAGACGCCGAAGGGCTGCTCGCCGAAGGTCTGGACGCCCAGGCGGAGCTCGTCGATGGCTGGAGAGAGCAGCTGGGCCTCCCAGTCGGCCAGCTGCGCGGCGCTGGCTGCGGCGGGAGCTTTGTCGGGGCACTCGGGGCAGGAGGGGCAGTCGGTGGGGGCCTGGTTGGTGCAGGCGAGCATCATGAGAAGCAGGAGCATCGTGGTTGTTCTCGGATGGAGTCGGGTACAGAGCGGGCCTATCGCGAGGCGCCGCTCATGCCCATGGTCAGTAGGCGACGTTGATGGGGTAGCAGACCCAAGTGACCGTGCTGGTGCGGGGGAAGACCAGATCGGCGAAGGCGGCCTCGAGGCAGCTGTGGATCTCTGGATCGCCGCCGGTGGCGTCGGAGGCCATCTCGACCGTGCTCACCCGGCCCGCCGGCGCCACGGCCAGGCGCACCACCAGCTGCCCAGGCGCGAAGAGGTCGTAGCCCACGGCCCAGCCTACACACTCGCTGATGCGATCGAGCTGCTGGTAGACGGCCTCGCGCACCGCCTGGTCGTCCAGGGAGCCCACGATGGTGGGCTCCTCCAGGATCTGGCCGGGCGCCACCGTGCAGCCGGGCAGGGGTGCGAGGGTGAGGCTGGCGACTTGAGCCGGGGGCGGTGGGGGAGGGGGATCAGGCGCGCTGGTTTGTGGGGCCTCGACCAGGGCCTGGGGCGGCACCGCTGGGGGCGGGGCGCAGGCGACCGTCAGCGTCAGGGCGAGGGGCAGCCAGGTGGGGCGTGGTGGCATGAGGGCGGGCTAGAAGATGTCGAAGATTTGGCACCAGTCCGCGGCGAAGTGGCCTTCGACCACGTCGGCGCCGAACTCGATGCTGTACTGGCCCTCGAGCCGCTCGTTGGGCTCGTACACGGTCAGCTCGATCTCACCCCCGGTGGAGGACTCGGCGGTGGTGGGGATCGGATCGCCTTGCTGGCACAGATCCACGCAGGCGTCGTAGTCCCTCAGGGCCGAGACATCCGCCCGCTCGATGCTGGCGCCGAAGCCGTCGAAGTCGCTCTGATCGCTGTGGAGGTAGTGGCCTACCACGGCGTCGTCGCTGATCAGCCAGGCCCACAGGGTCCAGATCTCGTCTGTGGGCAGGTGGTCGGCGGCGATGATCTCGAGCTCCTCGCAGCGGTCCACGCAGTCGTTGCTGACCGAGTCCAGCGCGTCCATGCCCGTGCATGCGTCCCGGGCGCCGGTGACCGCGAAGCCGATGCCCGTCAGGGTGCCGACCAGGGGCACATCGTAGGAGACGAGCTGGTAGATGCTCTCGTTGGCTCTGCCCACCCGCTCGCCGTCCACCGTGCCCTGCATGGTGTTCGAGCAGGCCGCCAGGCCAATGGGAACCAGGAAGATGAGCCGATGCATGGGAACCTCGGTGCGCGACCTGCCGCCACTAACCCGCGGTGTCGGGCTGCACTTCCGATGCGGGGGCGCAGGCGTCGCGCCGGCCGAGACGGGATAGCTCCCGCTCCGGAGGCGCCATGACCTGCGACATCCAACGATCCCCAGCTCCTCTCTTCTCGCTCCTGCCCGCCGCCTTGGCGCGCCAGCGCGAGGCCTTCGCCAGCCAGATCCGTGAGGGGCTGGCCTGCGACGGCCGCACCGTGGCCGCGCTCCCCGCCTGGCTTCCCCGCCCCGCGCCCGGGCTCGCGGGCCGCGCCCTGGTGGTGGACATCGGCGGCACCAACGTGCGCGCTGCGCTGGTGGAGCTCCGCCCGGGCCAGGCCCTGCGGGTGCTGGCGGGGCCCGTCACCGCGGCGGTCCCCGGTGTGGGCGATGCGACCGTGAGCCGCGAGGCCTTCTTCGATGCGCAGGCCCGGCTGGTGGCCCGGCTGGAGCCCGAGCCAGGGCTGCCCCTGGGCTACTGCTTCTCCTATCCCGCCCGGGTGTTGCCCTGCGGTGACGCCGAGCTGGTCTGCTGGACCAAGGACATCCGGGTGCCCGGGGTGGAAGGCCGGCGGGTCGGCGGGCTGCTGCGGGCCGCCCTCGAGCGCCAGGGGATCTCGGTGGGCCCGGTCCGGGTGCTCAACGACACCGTGGCTGCGCTGCTGGCCGGGGCGATGCAGCCCGGTGACTACGAGCACGGCATCGGCCTGGTGGTGGGCACGGGCAGCAACATGGCGGCGTTCTTTCCTCGGCAGCGGCTGGGCAAGCTGGCCTTGGGCGCCGCCGGGCCCGCGATGGCCATCAACCTGGAGTCGGGAAACCTGCAGCTGGCCGAGCTCACCGGTTGGGACCTCGAGCTGGACATCGGCTCGGACAACCTGGGCCGGCAGGGCTTCGAGAAGGCGGTCTCGGGCCGCTACCTGCCGCGGGTCTTCCTGCTGGCCGCGGAGGATCCCGGGGCCTGCGATCCCGACGAAGGGGCGGGAGCCCTGGTGCGGCTGCGGGAGCAGGGGTCGCCCTCGCAGGCTGAGCTCGCTGGCGCCGTGCTCGATCGCTCCGCGGACCTTGTGGCCTGCGGCCTGGCGGCGGTGCTGGACTGCCTGCCCTCAGGGCGCTGCCAGGTGGCCGCCGAGGGTGGGCTGTTCTGGGGGGCGCCGGGCTACGCCCAGCGGGTGCGCGCCACCCTGGCCGAGCTGGTGGGCAGCGAGGACCGCGTCCACATCGCCCACATCGAGGACGCCAACCTCGCGGGCGCCGCCGCGGCGGCCCTCGGGCCGGGCTGGGCCCAGGAGATCGCGTGATCCAGCGGAGCGTCCTGCTGCGCCTGCATGCCCAGGCTCGGGATCGGCGCGACGCCATCGGGCTCGAGTGCTTGCGGCTGCTGAGGTCCCGGCCGATGGTGAGCAGCGCCAGCGTGGCAGCCTGGAGCCCCAGGCTGGAGTCGGAGCACCCTGGCTGGGACCTGGCCATCACCGTGGTGTTCGTCGACGCCGCCGCGCTGGAGGCCTACGAGCGGGATCCCGTACACGCAGCCTTCGTGCGGGACCGGCTGGCGCCGCGGGTGGAGTCCCGCAGCGCGTTTTCCCTGGAGCTTCTCGACGACGCCGCTGATCCGTCCTGACCTTTTACCAGTCCTGACGTTTTCTTGGTCCCGTTTGGTGGCGCCTATGGGGCCAGGGTGCCAAGCTCCTCGGGTCCCCGCGCAGACGGCCTGATCCACTCGCGCACCGAACCGGGAGAGAATGTGTCCAGTCTCCGACCTCATGGGCCCAGCCTAGCGCTGTTGTGTGCCCTGGCCTTGCCCCTCACCGCTGCCAACTGCGGCAAGCAGGACGACACCTCCGGTGATTCCGGGCACACGGGCATCAGCCCTGCCGAGTTCTGGGAGATCGAGGCCCTCTATGGCCAACCCAACATCGATGATGACGATGAAAACGGCGTCTCGGACTGGGACGACGGCGGGAGCGCGGACGACAACGACCTGGCCGAGCTGGTGGTCCCTGCGGGTGTGGGCGAGCTCAGCATCACCCTGAGCGGCGCGGGCATCCGGGTGTGGCTCGACGGCGCCGTGTTGCTGGACGAGACCACCACCACCGCCAGCCTGGACGGGGTCGGGGCCGCGAGCTTGATGGCGGAGTTCTCCGCGCCGATGGTCGCGGGCAGCTTGAGCTTCGAGGGCAGTGGCAACAGCAACACGGTGACGCTGATGGGCGCCCCGCTCACCCTGAACAACCACTTCCAGGTTGGCACCCACCTGTGGGTCCTGGAGGTGAACCAGCCTGGCTACACCAACGCCTCCATGGTCGCGGATCTCGAGACCATCCTGGGGTCAGACCGCTTCACCTCGGTCGCCGGCAACAGCTACGGCAACGACGTCTGGGTCCAGGACGAGTTCGAGTTCGGCTACCGGCGCTCCGAGGGCAACGAAGGTGAACTCATCCTCGACTCCATCCGCTCCCAGGCGGGTCGCTACCTCGACTCCTTCCCCGAGGAACAGCTCCAGCAGCCCGACGTGGCTGTGGGCACCTGGGGCAACGGCACGCCCAACTCCCTGGACTCCTTCGGCAACCTCGAGACCTCCCCACCGGTCACGGTGGATGGTGTCGAGTATCCCCTGGGGCGTATCTACTACGGCGGTGATGACGCGCTGCACCCCTCTGTCGCGCTGACCAGCTTCCTGCAGGCCCAGCAGGTCCAGGCGCCCGTGCGCCCCGACTCCTCCTGGCTCTGCGTGGGGCATGTGGACGAGTTCTTCACCTTCGTGCCCGACTCCAGCTCACCCAAGGGCTTCACCCTGTTGGTCACCGACGTGGACCTGGCCTGGGATCTGCTGGACAGCATGGATCCCACCACGGCCATCCCCAAGTACAGCTCGGCCCACGGGGTCTCCACCATCGGTGATCTGGTCAACGATCAGGCCCTGCGGGATCTCAACGAGGACATCCAGCAGGACGAGATCGAGCGGGTCATCCTGGATCTCAAGGCCGAGTTCGGCCTAGACGACGGCGACATCACCCGGGTGCCCGGCATCTGGGAAGAGAACAGCTGGTGCCGCAACTATGCCCTGGCGCTCATCCCCGGGCTGGTCAACCTGGCCGTGTTCACCGAGGCCACCGGCGACCACAAGCTGCTCATCGCGGACCCCTTCCTGCGGGACAGTGGGGAGGACCAGAGCACCGACCCCTACATCGCCCTGTGGGACAGCCTGATGCCCCCTGGGACCGAGAGCTTCTACCTGGACAACTGGGACGTGTACCACGAGGGGTGGGGAGAGGTGCACTGCGGCACCAACATCCATCGCGAGGTGGGAGCCGACTGGTGGACCGACGCTGCGCACCTGTTGGGAGGTGAGTGATGATGCCCCGCACCCTGCTGATCTCCTTCTTCGCCCTGACCTTGAGCGCCGCCCCGGCGCTGGCGTCGGATGCGCGCATCACCGCTGCTTGGGCCACGGGTCCAGAGCGCGCCGAGCGCGTCCAGCTGCTGGTGGCTGACGGCAGCCTCACCGACATCGAGCTGACCCAAGCCATGGCCAGCAGTGACTGGCGCGTGCGTCAGCAGGCCGCGGTGGTCCACGGCTGGCGCGCCACCCCGGAGCTGTACGCCGACTGGGCCGAGCGCCCGGCCGCACGCACCCGCGCGGGTGTGCTGCGCTTCAGGGGGCCCGAGCTCGCGGACACCCGGCTCGCGCCGCTCTTCCTCGAGCGCCTGCTCGAGCAGCCCGGTGGGGACATGCAGCAGGCGCTGATCGAGGTGCTGCCCCGCACCGGTGGCGACTGGGCCGAGGCCTTCGTGGGCCTGATGCAGACTGAGCCTGACGTTCGGGTTCGGGCGGTGCTCGCGGCGAGCATGAGCGACGCCCCCAAGGGCCCTGCCCTCGAAGGGATGCGCCTGGGCCTGGCCGACAGCAGCGCTCAGGTGCGCGGCGAGGCTGCCCGCGCCGCGGGCTGGTCCGAGCACGGGGACCAGCTGATCGCCGAGCTGATCCGCGCCTTGGGCGACAGCGATGCCTATGTCCGCGCGATGGCGGCTCGCTCGCTGGGCACCAAGCGCGCGGCCTCGGCCTTCGACGCGCTGGCCCCCCTGCTGCGGGACTCAGACGCCGAGGTGCGCCTGCGGGCCCTGCGGTCCATGGCGCGCATCGACGCCGATGCGCTGGCTTTGCGGCCGGAGCTGGCTGATCTCGCGCAAGACGCCGACGAGCGTGTCGCCCGAGCAGCGAATAGCCTGCGCTAGCTCAGTTTTCGGTCTCCGCTGGAACGTATACAGGTGCCGGCCCCGCGCCTCTGTCCGCGCGGTCCGATTGGTTCCAATCTCCAAATTCCCAAATTCCCAAATTCCAATATGTGGAGACATCAGATGTCTGGTCACCAGCCCACCGTCGAAGAGCTTCTCGCCAAAGCCAAGCAGCCCGCCAAGGATGCCATGGAGCTTCACCCCTTCTACAAGGGCAAGATCCAGACCACCAGCAAGTGCTGCATCCGCAGCCTCGATGACTTCGCCATCTGGTACACCCCCGGTGTGGCCGCGCCCTGCCGCGACATCGCCGCCAACCCCATGGCCTCCTACGAGCACACCAACCGCGCCAACACCATCGCGGTGGTCAGCGACGGCACCCGCGTGCTGGGCCTGGGCAACATCGGCCCCGAGGCCGGCATGCCCGTCATGGAAGGCAAGGCCCTGCTGTTCAAGTACCTGGGCGGCGTAGACGCGGTGCCCCTGTGCATCGACGCCCACGACCCCAAGGACATCATCCAGTTCGTGGAGTGGATTCAGCCCAGCTTCGGCGGCATCAACCTCGAGGACATCCAGAAGCCGCAGTGCTTCGAGGTGCTCGACACCCTGCGCAAGAGCGCCCGCATTCCGGTGTGGCACGACGACCAGCAGGGCACCGCTGCGGTCACGGTGGCCGGCCTGATCAACGCCCTCAAGCTCGTCGGCAAGGAGATGGGCGAGGTCCGCATGACCATGCTGGGCGCAGGCGCGTCCAACCAGGCCATCGTGCGTATGCTCGTGGTGGCCGGTGCCGATCCCGAGAAGATCACCATGGTCGACTCCAAGGGCTGCCTGCACAAGGGCCGCACCGACATCCAGAACGGCAACGACATGTGGAAGTGGGGCTGGGCCCAGCGCACCAACGGCGAGCAGCGTGAGGGCGGCTTCGATGTGGCCATCGAGAACGCCGAGGTGCTCGTCGCTCTGGCCCAGTCGGGTCCGGGTGTGGTCAAGATCGAGCATGTCCGCTCCATGGCCAAGGATCCCATCGTCTTCTGCTGCGCCAACCCCGTGCCCGAGATGTGGCCCTGGGAGGCCAAGGAAGCCGGCGCCGCCGTGTTCGCCACGGGCCGCTCCGACTTCGCCAACCAAGTCAACAACAGCCTGGGCTTCCCCGGTATCTTCCGCGGCACCCTGGATGTGCGCGCCACCACCATCACCGACGAGATGTGCATCGCGGCCGCCCGCGAGCTGGCCAAGGTGGCCGAGGACAAGGGCCTGCGCCCCGACTACATCATCCCGAACATGAACGAGTGGGAGGTCTTCCCCCGCGAAGCCGTGGCCGTGGGCCTCAAGGCCATCGAGCAGGGCGTGGCCCAGCTCGAGTTCGACGCCGACACGCTCTACACCATGGCCGAGACCCAGATCAAGGAAGCCCGCGCCCAGATCGACAGCCTGCAGGCCAACGGCCACATCAAGCTGCCCTAGCGCTCTCCCACGCGTCGCAAGGGCGGGCCTGCGGGTCCGCCCTTGGTGCTTCAGGGGTGGGGTGTGGAGGTGGTAGGGTGTCGCGGTGCGGGTCGTGCTCGCGCCAAATCCACCAACCTGGGGACCTCCATGCTCGCCACAGCCATGCTGCTCTGTACGTTCGCGTTCGCCGATGACGCCAAGCCGGAGCGCCCACCGCGGGAGCCTCCGCCCCGTGAACAGCGCGCCCAGCGCCCCCGGGGCGATCGGCCGCCGCTGCCGGAGATCGACGCGCTGACCCAGGAGCAAGCCTGGGAGCTGGCGCGGGTGCAGGCGACCCTGCCGGACCCGAACACGGCGTTCAACCAGAGCCTGATCGTCGGTTTCGGCGCGGGGCACTTCTATGCCAAGCAGCCAAAGATGGGCTTCATCCATGCGGGCACTCAGCTCGTGGGCGCCGCGTTTGCGGGGTACTTCGCGATGAAGGAATCAGAGGCGTCGCGGTCGGTGACCAACAACTTCCAGCAGATGATGTGGGTTGGCCTGGGCATCAGCGGCGCCGCCCGCCTCGTCGATGCCTACACGGCCCCCTACAGCGCGCGCAGGACCGCCGACGAGGCCCTGACCTTCTCGCGCTGATCTCCGCCGCAGACCACGGCATCCGGATCACGATCTCCGCCCGGACCGTCCGAAAACCGGCGTTGTACGGTGTGGCACGGGTCTTGCTTCCATGGGGGCAGCAACCCCATCCTTGGAGCCTCCCATGACCCGTCCCGCCCACCTCGTCCTCGCCGCCCTCGCCATCGGCGCCATCGCCTGCCACCCCGCTGACCCCCGCGTTGTGGATGGCCGCAGCGATGCGCTGGCGCCGGTCTCCATCGGCAACAACGAGCTGTCGTGGGACATGCTCCAGGCGGTCTCGGAGATGGACGGGGGCAACCTGTTCTTCTCGCCCTTCTCCATGGTGGCCTGCTTGTCCATGGTCTACGGCGGCGCCGAGGGCGAGACCGAGGCCCAGATCGCGGCGGCCATGTCGGTGCCCGAGGGTGGCGAGGCCGGCTGGCACGAGAACCTGGGCGCCCTGCTGGCCGACCTGAGCGGCGAGCACTACCGCGGCTACACGCTGTACAGCGCCAACCGGGTCTGGGGCCGGCAGGGCTTCCCCTTCGAGGCGGACTTCTTGACCTTGCTGGACAGCAGCTACCTGGCGCCCCTCGAGGAGGCGAACTTCGCGGCGGACCCCGAGGCGGTGCGCACCGAGATCAACGGCTGGGTCGCCGAGACGACCCGCGACCGCATCCCCGAGCTGTTCGAGCCAGGCGACATCGACGGCGACACGGTGCTGGCCCTGGTCAACGCCATCTACTTCATGGCGGACTGGGCCACGGAGTTCGACCGGCGGGACACCGAGGACGGCACCTTCGAGCTGGTCGACGGCGACACCGTGACGGTGCCCATGATGCACGCCGAGGCCACCTTCCGGGCGGCGGAGCAGCCCGACGGCACGCAGATCCTGCAGCTACCCTACGACGGCGACGAGCTTTCCATGGTCATCCTGCTGCCGGCCACCGCCGACGGCATCGACGCGCTGGTGGCCTCCCTGGACGACGCGACGGTCACCGACCACCTCGCTGCGGTGACGGAGCACGAGGAGTTCGTGGTGGAGCTTCCCAGCTTCCAGATGGACTACAACCTGCCCTTCGAGGACGCGATGAAGGCGCTGGGCATCGTCGATGCCTTCGACCCGATGCTGGCCGACTTCTCGGGCATCGTGGACCCGAGCGTGGACCAGATCTGGATCGGTGCGGCCAGGCACAAAGCCTTCGTGCGGGTGGACGAGCAGGGCACCGAGGCGGCGGCGGCCACGGGGATCAGCATGAAGGACGGGGCGGCGAGCCCCGAGGAGCTGACCGCCATCCATGTGGACCGGCCCTTCGTCTACATGATCCACGACGATCTGACCGGCACGGCGCTGTTCGTGGGCCTGATGATGGACCCCTCCGAGGCGCCGCTCGAGGACTGATGGGGCGCTGCTGATCGCTGGCGCTCCTCCCTTCGTCGTCGTCAGCCGGAGAGGAGGCCTCTCGTCTTGCTGCGCCGCGGCGAAGGTCCGTTCTCCCTGGGCCTGCGGTGCGGCCCGCGAGGCTGTCCTTCCAGCTACCGGCCCACCCTCCGGCCTCCTCCTTCTTCGGTCGTCGCTTCCATAAGACTGCGCGGGAGGCGCTCCGGTGGCTGGGCCGTGGGTCGGCGTTGCCAGCGACGTCCTCGCTCGGGTAGTGGCTGTGGGCGCTGGCGATGCCGCTCCTTGCTGCGCGGAATATCGCTGGCCCCGCCAGCTCCACGTCCTCGCGCCACCTGCGCTCCAGATGGTCGAACGACTACGAACAGGGATACCGATACGGGTACGGGTACGGGTACGGATATGGATATGGGTACGGGACTTTGCGTGCCGCGACTTGGTGGTGGTGGACCGTCGGCCTGCTCCCCTAGTTCGCGCCTAGTACGGCGATGGCTGCCGAGAAGCGTTGGTGGGCGCTTGATCAGAGGCATCCGCGCCACCCGCTCTTCTCCCCCGATCAGGGACAGGAGGGCATGAACGCCAGATCGTTGACGTCATCCACGAGGCCGAAGTCACCGACTCTGGTCGAGGCGCCGGTCTCTGGATCGATCTCGTACAGGGAGGGTCCGTTGGCGGCCAGGAGCAGCTGGCGACCCGCATCGTACTCGAGGCCTACCACAGCGAACTGGATCCACACTTTCTCGAAGTCCCATGCCAGCCCACTACCGGGATCGATGCGGAACAGGCCGTGGTCCTCGTCCAGGCCCCAGAGCACGTCCTTGGCGCAGTCGTAGGCCATGCCGTCGTTGCCCATGTCGAAACCGAGGGGCCCGATGGTGGTGGCGAGGCCTGTGGCGATGTCGATGGAGACCAGGCGATCTTCGGCGTTGTCCAGTCCGAACAAGCGCCCGCCTGGACCGAATGCGATGCCGCCCATGCGGTCTACGCCTGTGGCGCCCACCAGGCTCTCGCGCCCCTGGCAGTGGTCCAGGGTGTAGATCTCTTTGTTGTGGCCGCTGTGAATCAGCGCCAACCCGTCCTCGCGTACGTCGGCGCTGTTGGCGACGACACCGTCGGTGAGGGGCTGGAAGATGGAGGTCTGGCCCGTGGACGGGTTCACTCGGTAGACGTTCTCGTCGTCCAGGGTCACCAGCACCCAGTCGGCCTTGTGGTCCTCGTCGATGCTGCCGTCGCAGTCGTTGTCTTCACCGTCGCAGAGGTCCTCGGCACCTGGATGTGTGCCGGCGCTGGAGTCGTCGCAGTCTTCGCCGTTGTCTACCCAGCCTTCCGGCTGCTCGCACAGGGCCTCGGCGGCGTCGGCGTCGCCGTAGCCGTCGAAGTCCTGGTCGGGCCACCAGGTGGCCTGCGTGTCGTCCTGGGCGATGCCGTCGCAGTCCCGGTCCACGCCGTCGCAGGTCTCGTCGGCTTGGGGGTGGACGCTCGGGTCGTCGTCATCGCAGTCGCCTCCCTGGGGCGCCCAGCCGTTGCCTGGGTCGCAACCGAAGGTGGCGTCCTGGTCCCGTCCCCAGCCATCGGCGTCGGCGTCGGCATACCAGCTCCTGGTCAGGTCTTCGTCCACGGCGCCGTCGCAGTCGTCGTCTTGCTCGTTGCAGAGCTCTTCGGCGCTGGGGAAGATCGCGGGGTCGGTGTCGTCGCAGTCCGTGCCGTCAGGCACGTGCCCGGATGGCGCCTCGCAGGTCTGCCGGGCGGTCGCTGGGTCGCCGAAGCCGTCCTGGTCCATGTCGGCGTACCACACGGTGAGCACGTCCCCGCAGCTGGCTCCGCTGTCCAACCCCGACTCCCCACCGTCCCTGCACGCGCAGAGCGCCGCCACCGAGACCCACCACCATCGCCGCATCGTTCCTCCCTGCCGCTGCAGGATAGCAGCTTTCCCGAGGGCACACCGATCTCGGAGGGTTAGCACAGGCTCGAAGAGCGGCGTTCGACGTTCGCCGCTTCGACCTGCTTCTCCAACCCTGCCTCACCTTCGTGGGACCCCCAACGCCAACGGCCCGGCCGACTTGGAGTCGACCGGGCCGTGCGTGGGGCGGACAGGGGCTAGCTGTCGGTGTCTGCGGACTTGGACTCCGACTCGTCGTCGGGGCTCTCGAGCAGGTCGGCCACCAGGGTGGCGATGTCCTTGATCTCGACCTTCTCGCCCAGGTCGAGGATCGACACGGAGTCCACCAGCATCTGCATACAGAAGGGGCAGCCGGTGGCCACCACCTCGGCGCCGACCTCCATGGCCTGCTCCATGCGGATGTTGTTGATGCGCTTGTCGGCCTCGAAGTCCATCCAGAAGTGGCCGCCGCCGGCGCCGCAGCACAGGTTGTCGGCCTTGGCCTCGGGGAACTCGACCTGCTGGCAGCCCAGGGCGCCCAGGACCTGGCGGGGCTCGTCGAAGATGCGCTGGTAGCGGCCCAGGTAGCAGGGATCGTGGAAGGCGACCTTCTTGGCCAGCTTGCCGTCGAGCTTGATCTTGCCCTGGGCGATGAGCTGCTGGATGTACTGGCTGTGGTGCATGACCTGCAGGTCGTGGCCGAAGCTCTTGTACTCGTTGCCCAGGTTGTGGAAGCAGTGGGGGCAGCTGACCAGCAGCACCTTGTACTTGCGGCTGGTGATGGCCTCGGCCTGGGCCTTGGCCACCATCTGGTAGGTCATCTCGTCGCCGATGACTCGGGCGGGGTCGCCGCAGCAGGTCTCCTCTTCGCCCAGCACGCCGAAGTCCACCTTGGCGGCCTTGAGGATGGCGAAGACGTCCTCGGCGATCTTCTGCTTGGTGACGTCGAGGCTGGAGAGGCAGCCCACGAAGTACAGGACCTCGCACTCTTCTTCCATGCCCACCACCCGCACGCCGGTCTTGGTG
Organism: uncultured Pseudomonadota bacterium; assembly: GCA_937912125.1. Taxonomy (GTDB): domain Bacteria; phylum Myxococcota_A; class UBA796; order UBA796; family JAFGLY01; genus CALDOK01. Next base: position 845 of record CALDOK010000158.1, on the reverse strand, counting down.
ATCCAGTCGGTGCGGTCTTCCTGGGGGCCCAGGGCGTTGAAGGTGGACTGCAGCTGGCGCAGGGGAGCCTGGGCCTCTTCGGGCATGCGGCCGTTGATGCCGACCTCGTTGCGGCGCTGCTCGATGAAGGCGGGGACATGCTCGATCTTGGCCGGGCAGACCTCCATGCAGGCGCGGCAGGTGCGGCAGTAGAAGACGAAGTTCTCGTCGAAGGTGGAGCCTTCCTCGCCGATCAGGGGTGGGTACGCGAAGGGTTCCTTCTCCTCGCCTTCGGCGGCGGGTTCGGCGTCGTACTTCGCCTTGGCCTCCATGACGGCCTTGCCGTAGTCGCGCAGCTTGCCGATGTAGTCCTTGGGGCCGAAGGGGTCGCCGCCGCGGGAGGCGGGGCAGACGTCCTGGCAGCGGCCGCACTCGATGCAGGCGTCGTGGTCGACGCGGTTCTCGAAGGTGAACTCCTTGGCGGAGCCCATGCCCAGGGAGAAGTTGTCGTAGTCGAAGTTCTCATCCGCCATCAGCTCGTCGAGGTCGATGCGCTCGAGGCCGTCGTTGGTGGTGAGCCGGGCCTTGAGGAGGTTGGTGGGGATGGCGAGGAGGTGGAAGAACTTGGTGTAGGGGATGAGCGCGATGAAGCTCATGCCCAGCAGCATGTGGATGATCCAGGTGATGCGGTGGGCCACCGAGCCGCCGGCGTGGGCGTCTTGGACCAGGATGTCGGGGATGCCGAAGGGCGCGGCCATCAGGTAGCCGATGATGGAGGTCCAGGGCTGGGCCTCGCCGGTGTGGTGGATGCGGATGGCCTCGCCGATGAAGCCGGTGACCACGATGAGGGCCAGCAGGCCGATGGC
>CALDOK010000157.1 GCA_937912125.1 uncultured Pseudomonadota bacterium | reverse complement strand
GGGCTGGACGACGACGACGACGGCCTGACAGACTGCGACGACGACGACTGCTGGACCGTGGCCTGTCACCCCGGCGGGGTGGTGAGCCGGGTGCACGGCGGCCGCTTCACCCAGCGCAGCAGCGCCTGGCGCTACCACGCGAGCCAGTGGGGCGGCGGCGCGAGCTTCTGGGCTCACGACTTATGGGACAGCGGGTTCTCGGGTACAGCCCGCTCTGTCCTGGGCACCGTCCAGGTGCTCCCCCCGGGGGCAGCGTCTTGGGACGTCACCAGCGCGCGCACCACCTGTGTCTTTTCGGTGTCCTCGGTCTTCCTCTCCGCCTCCCGCAGCTACGATGCCAGCTCCGCTCATCACGCCGAGCACCCGGCGCTCCGCGGTGGGGTGACCGTCGAGCCGGGCTGCCGCGTGGCCGGGTCCTGGTTCCTGCCCCCGGTGGTCTTTCCCTACCTCGGCGTGGGCTACGCCAGCCCCGACCTGGGCGCCTTCGGCAACTTCCGGTCTGGGCTGGCCTGGTACCAGGGCGTCGTCGTGGGGGGTGACGTCACCAGCAGCTACCGCACCTGGAGCACCAGCTCCCAGGGTGGGCACGGCCAGCACGGCCTGGGCTGGACCTCCTCCCTGCTGCGTTCCTATGAGGTCGAATTGGGCTCTCAGGGTGACCCCTGGACCTACCCGCCTCCCGACCGCTAAGGGCGGCAGAACGCCGGTGTGGACGATAGGCTTGTCGAGCCCCTCCCACCTCCGGAGCCCCATGCACCGCCTCTCCTCCGTCCTCTTCCTGTCCCTGGCGCTGTCGGCCAGCTTGATCGCCTGCGGCGACAAGGACGACACCGACGCCCCCGAGGCCGACACCGACACCGACACCGACACCGACACCGACGCCGACACCGACGCTGACACCGACACCACCCCCTACGGGCCTGACAACGACTGGTGGCATGCCGCCGCCGCGGATGTCCCGGCGGGCCTGGCGGGGACCGGCTGGCGGGTGGGCGACACTGCGTACAACTTCACCCTCGTCGATCAGAACGGCGCCGAGGTGGAGCTGTACCAGTTCTACGGCCGCACCGTGATGCTCGAGCTCTTCGCAGACTGGTGACCCACCTGTCAGAGCGACGCGGTCGCGTTGCAGACGTGCTGGCAGCAGCAGGCTGAAGACACCGGCGCCATCATCCTTGGCGTGATGATGGACGGCGCACAGCCTGGCAGCATCGCCAGCTGGGTCGGTGCCTATGGCACCAGCTACCCAATGGTGGCTGACCCCACCGATTCCCTGTCTGGTGGGCTCAACGGGGGCTACCCCACCTACCCGGTGATCGGCCCGGACATGGTCATCCAGAACATCGACCTGTTCCCGTTCAGCTGCACGGGCCTGGGCGGCTACCTGTAGTGGTCAGCGGCGCTTGGCCTTCTTGGCCAGGCGCTGCTCGCGCTGAGCCTTGCGCCGCGCGGCGCGGTTGCCTGACTTGGTCTCGAGGGGCCGAGCCTCGAGGATGTCGATGCGGGACAGCTCGAAGAAGGGCTGCTCGTTGTCGCGGTTGAGCTTGCCGTGCAGCCTGACCCTGTCGCCAGTCTGTACCAGCTGTTCACCGGGCTCGAGCCCGGGGATGCCGGCGCCCAGGATGGTGAGGTGGTCGTCGCGAGTGAAGGACTCGTTGGTCTTGGGCACCACCCACAGGGGCTCATCCGCCAGCTCGATCCAGAAGCCGGGGGCGTAGCACTCGGCCTGGCGGTGGACCCGGGTGGTCTCGTTGTCCCGGGTCTTGGCCTTCCAGGTGGCCCGATAGTAGAACGCCAGGCATGGGACGCCCTGGACCGGCGAGGTCAGCTGCTCTTCGCCTGCGCGCAGCGTGCCCATGAACGTGGCCTTGCCGGGGCGGACACCTGTGATGGTGGTGCGGTCGCCTGGCGAGGTGAAGACGTCTTTGATCTTGGTCCAAATCATGGGCTTCGCCTAGCCGGGCGAGGGAGAAGCGGCCAGCTCAGACCGCTGCGCCGTCGTAATGAACCGGCCCACAGGCCCAGCATGGCCAGCAGGGCGCCACCAGTCCCCGACCCGTCGCAGCCGCAGCCTCCAGGTTCCTCCTCGTCGGTGTCGCTTGGTGGCGGGCTGTCCAGGCCGGTGTCCTCGGAGGGCGGCGCGGGCAGGGCTGTGGGCCAGCCGTCCAGGGCGGCTGTGATGGCGAAGTCCTGGGAGCCCTCCACCAGGCGCACGGCGCTGACCCGCACGGTCCAGGTCCCCGCCGTGGGGTCGAAGATCGAGACGCCTTCGAGGTTGTCCCGGCTGTTGGCGCCTGTGGTGGCGGCGGCGCTGGGATCGTCGGGGTCCAGCACCCATGGCAGGTGCTCGCCGCCTTCGGGGTCCAGCAGGCGCAGCTCCAGGTCGTTCTGGAGCGCCTGGGTCGCCATGGTCTCGCCCGGCAGGTCGTCCCAGGCCAGCATCACCCGCAGCTCGCTGCCGCCGCTTGGAACCTGCAGCTCCATGCTCCAGCTCGTCACGTCGGCCTGGACGGTCCCTGTGCGGAAGCGCGGGTCCTCGGGCTGATGCTCCTCGAAGGCGGCGACGGCCCCGGGGGCCCAGACCAGGCCCCAGCCTGTGGCGTAGTCGGGGCCCTCGTGGCTGGGGGTGGGGGCGTCGAGGTCCGGGTTCACCCCCGAGCCCAGGCCGATGAGATCGGTGGCTGTGGCCGTGAGCACGGCCTTGTACACCGCCGGGCTGGGCAGGGGCTGGTCGGGCTTGGTCTGCTGCCAGGCGTCGATCATCAAGGCGGCCACCCCCGCCACCGCCGGGGCGGCCAGGCTGGTGCCGCAGCTGCCCACGTAGGTGGGTCCCTGCTCGGGCACGGTCACCCCCAGCACGGCGGGGTCCAGGCGCAGCTGGGTGAAGTCGCCGGTCCAGTTCTCGTGGCTGGCCACGTCCAGCTCCACGGTGCGCAGCTCGGCGGTGCCGGGCATGTGGAAGTCCAGGTGGCGCTCCTCGGCCCAGCCGCCGCCGCTGTTCTGCCAGAAGATCTGGCCCGCGATGACCGTGCCGGCGTGGAAGGTGAGCTCCACGGTGTCCAGGTCGGCCGAGTCGGCGAGGACCTCTGGCCCGTGCATATAGGGGTCGCGGCCGGTCACCGTGGTGTGCAGCGATCCGCCGCTGACCTCGAAGGCCTCGAGGTCGTGCATGGGGGCCCAGCCTTCGTCGTCGCCGTCGGCGTCGAAGCTCCAGTCGAAGGCGGCCTCACCGCCGCCCAGCACCCGGACGCGGTCCACCTCGACGTCCACGCCCAGGGTGTCGTAGCAGCCGGGGGCCATCACATCGGGCTTGAGGCGACCATCGGCGGTGGGCCCCATGCTCGAGAAGTCCGCCAGGCTGTCGTCGTTGGCGTTGGTGGCGCCCACGGCCACCAGGTTCTTGGCCGAGGCGTAGTCGGCCAGGCTGTGGTAGCCCTCCACCGCGGCCTCGTTGGCGGTGGCCCAGAAGAAGGGGATGGCCCGGGGCAGCTCCCCGCCGCCGTTGTGGATCAGCCTGTCGATGGCCGCGGCGTCGCTGTTGTAGTCGCCGCCGGTGCCCTGGCGGAAGGAGAAGGAGCCCAGCTGTGCGCCGTAGCTCTCCACCGCGTCCACGATCTGGTCGTCCAGGGTGAAGACGGAGCTGGCGCTGGTCTGGTAGAAGGCGATCTGGACCTCGGGCGCCATGCCGGCCCAGCGGTATGGATCCCAGTCGGCGTAGACCTGCTGGGTGGCGGCGCCGCTGCCCCCCAGCACTCCCCCGCACTGGGTGGCGTGGGAGCAGCTGCCGCTGTCGGTGGAGCGCAGGACCCGGCCCGCCAGGTCCGGGTGGGTCTCGTCCACGCAGTCTGGGTCTATCAGGGCTGCCACCACCCCTGCGCCGCTGATGGCGTAGCTGGGCGGCTCGCCGCTGGGTGGGCGCACCTGGTCGACGCCCAGCGCCTGGGCCACGCCGCTGAGGGTGGCCACCGGGGGGCCGCCCCAGGGCTGGATCCAGGCCACGGGGTCCCACGCGGCCAGCTGGCGCAGCAGGGGCCCATCGGCGGTCAGGCGGCAGGCCCCCGCTGCGTCGCAGCGCGCGCCAGGGACCCGCTCGCTCAGGGCCTGGGCGAAGGCGTCGGGGTCCACGTCACGGAAGGGATGCAGCTGCAGCTCACCCACGGCCTGGTCGGAGGAGAGCGCCGCCCACAGGGACGCGTCGACCCGGTCCTGGGGCTGGATGGCGCTCAGCCAGACCACCCCAGCGCCGATCTCTCCCCGCTGCGCCGCCGCGATGGCGGGCAGGTCGACGCTGATCACGAAGGCGTCGCCGCCCAGGGCGCTCACGGCGCGGGCCTGCTCCAGGCGGCTGCCGAAGGGTTGCTCCAGCCGCGCCAGCAGGTGGGCTCGACCCCGCCAGGGCGCCATCGGATCGAGGCTGGGGGGGGCGTGGGTGGGAACCGTGCGGGAGTGCAGGCCGATGGAGGTCGGTGGCTCGGCCGCGTAGGCGTGGGGGGCGAGGGCCAGCAGCAGGGCGAGGCTGGAGCGCATGGACAGCTCCCGGGTTGCGCTCCCCTATCGCTCCACAAGCCGCAGGTCCGCCACCACAGCCCGGTGGTCCGAGACCACCTCGGGCAGCACCCGGTAGTTCGTGAACTCCAGGTCGGGCGAGATGAGCACCCAGTCCAGCCGCTTGCCCCAGCCTGGGTAGGTGGCCAAGGCGGCGGAGTCGGGCTGGTAGGCCCGCAGGCCCAGGGCCTCGGCCAGGCCGCGCAGGGTGTCCTCGCGGTCGCCCCACTGGCAGTTGAAGTCCCCCACCAGCACGATGGGGCCCTGCTGGTTCGCCAGCCAGCCCGCCAGCACCCGGGCCTGGCGCTGGCGGACCTTGGCCCGGGCGAAGTCCAGGTGTACCGAGACCAGGGTGATCTCCTGGCCCTCGGGGGTGGCGAAGCGCACCAGGGTGGCCCCCTTGCTCATGGTGGGGGGCGAGGGCGCGAAGGTGCGCTGGCGGGTGGCGCTGGGTTGGGTCCATGTCAGGGCGCCGGTGCCGTAGTGCAGGCCGGCGCCCGACACGTGGGGCGAGTGCACCGCCCAGGGCAGGCCCGCGGCGCGGGCTACGGCGGACACGTGGTCGAAGCGGCCGCTCCACACCGAGGCGGCGTCGGCCTCCTGCAGGGCCACGGCGTGGGGCCGCCAGGAGCGCACCAAGGCCCCCGCTGCGGCGAGGTTGGCCTCGAGGGTCTCGCGCTTGCGCAGGGCCTGGAAGCGACCGTCGGCGCGACCGTGGGCCAGGTTCAGGGACATCACGCGGAAGGCGCCTTCGGGCAGGGAGACGGGGGCGGCGATGGGGCCGTCCAGCTCCACGCGCTGTACCCGGGCTTGCCCGTCGCGGTCGCCGGAGATCAGGACAGGGAACGACAGGCAGGCCAGGGCCGAGCCCAGCATCAGGGTCAGAGCCACGATCCACCTCGCGCGCCGGTTTGCCATGGTGGGGGGTACGGTGGGGGTGGCAGGAATGTTGCCCTGGCGCCCGGTCGGCTAGTCCAGGCCCCGGTAGCGCGGGTCCACCTCGACCTTCTGGCGGTCCCTGAAGGGGCTGCCCCGCGTGATGCTGCGGGCCAGGGGGTCCACGGCGTCACGCCAGTCCAGCCGCACCCAGGCGGTGCCCAGCCATCGCTGGATGGTGTTGGGGGGGTGACCGTAGCGGGACAAGGCGTGGACACCATCGTCCACCGCGGCGTGCGCCCCCTTGTCCCAGAACAGGTGGCGACAGGCCACGCGCAGCCGCTCGTGGATGCTCTGGTCGGGTGGTGTACCGACCTCGAACATGCGAAGCCGTACCTCGAAGTCGTGGATCAGAAGAAGGTAGTCCGCCTCCGCGATCGCCTGGGGCACGCCATCGGAATCCGAGGCGGCCAGGTGCCGTTTCAGCTCTTCCATGGAGTAGCCGTCGGTGCAGGCGATGGTGTCGAAGGCGGTCCAGTGCTCCATGCCTGCGACCAGCTCCTCGCAGGCCAGCAGGCGCATGCCGTCCAGCCCGACGGTGGATGGGGTGATCACGTCGGCGGCGCCGATGCTCTCGACCAGGTCGAAGTCGAAGTCTGGCTCGCCCATCATCAGGATCAGCAGTGACGATGAGGCCGGGGGCTGACTGGGGGGGGGCTTGGCGACCGCGGCGGGGGTCAGCAGCGCGCAGGCGGCCAGGGCGGTCAGGGTCATGGAGCCTCCCGTCGTCGGTGTCTGTTATCCGTGGCTCACCGGGAGCGGTAGCGGCGCTCTGTCCAGTACCGCCCGCACGAAGTTGGCCTGGGAGAACTCTCCCTGGGTCAGCAGCGCCATCCCCGGGTCCGTCTTGCGGGCGCCCGGGAACACCGCGTCCCGGATGGCCCGTGGGCTCGACCCCTGCTCGTGCAGGGTGAGCACCCGCTCGATGGCCGCCTCGATGCGCTGGGCCTTGGTCTCGAGCAGGGCCACCGGCGCTTCGAGATCACCACCGTGGCCCGTGAGCATCCGGTGGGGGCCCAGGCCTGCGGCGGTCCTGAGGGAGCGGGCCAGGGCGTGGGGGTCCTCGTGGCGCATGATGGCCGAGGCGCCTCGGGACACGTAGAGATCGCCGCTGAACAGTAGGCCATCCCGGGGCTCATGGAACACAGTGTGGGTGCCGGAGTGTCCCGGGGTGGCCACGCAGCGGAGGGTGCCCGCGCCGGTGTCCAGCTCTGAGGGCATGGGCAGGGGCTCGTAGCCCCGGGGTGCGCCGTAGAAGACCTGGCGGTAGGGGAGCAGGCGATGGAGCCCCTCGCTGTCCTGGCGCTCCGGCTGGGCCAGATAGACCGGGCAGCCGTGGCGGGCGGCGATGGCGGCGGCGTTGCCTGAGTGGTCCTCGTGGTGGTGGGTCAGGGCGATGCCCCGTAGCTCGACCCCCTCGAGGGCCTCGAGCAGGGCGGGGCCGGCGTGGGCGAAGCCGGTGTCCAGCAGCAGCTCGTGCACCAGGTAGACGCTGACGGGGAAGCCCATCCAGCGGGTGGTGCGGGAATGCAGGCGCAGCTCGGACACACCTGGCGCCAGCACGCGTCGGGTGATGGCCGGCCGGCCCGCCAGCCTCCGCCCCAGGCGCTCCAGGGTTGTGAGGCCCCTGGGGCTCAAATGTCGGCCCCGGGTTTCTGGGCCACCAGCCCGAACAGGTAGCCAGGCTTCATGGGATGGAGCATGGGCTCGGTGAAGCCTTGCTTGGCCACGGCGTCGCGCACCACGTCCAGGTGCCGGGTGGGGTGACCGCTCTCGCCCCGCAGCAGCGCTCCAAGGCGGTGCATGAGGGGGCCGGCGCCGGCGAAGTCCACCACCACCAGGCGTCCACCCGGCGTGAGGACCCGCAGGATCTCTGCCAGCCCGGCGCTCAGGGTCTCAGGGGGGAGGTGGTGCATCATGATGCTGCTGGTCACCACGTCCATGGACCCGTCGTCGTAGGGCAGGTGCTCGATGATACCCGCCTCGAAGCGGGGTGCGACGCCGGCGGTGGTGGCTTTGGCCTGGGCGCGGGCGATCATCTCGGGGGCGGGATCGATGCCGTGGATGGTGGCGGTGGGCTGCTGGCGCGCCGCGGCGATGGCCAGGCTGCCGGTGCCACAGCCCACATCCAGCACCCGTGCGCCGGGCTGGAGCTCGGCCAGCTCGAGGGTGCGGCGGCGGAAGCGGCCCTCGCGACCCAAAGACATGACCTGAATCACGGCGTCGTAGGCCCAGGCCCAGTGGATGGTGTGACCGTGGGTGTGGTGGCTCATGGTGTGGCGGGCTCCGGAGTCAGTAGGGGCGCAGGCGGTCTTCCCAGCGGTACTCGTCCACATCCTGGGGCTTGATGTGGTGGCTGGGGGTGATGGCGCCGTCGCCGTCGCCGTCGAAGAAGATTGGGTTGGTGAAGCCGAAGGGGGTGGCGGGGCCGGTGACCGCGCCCTGCCGCAGCAGCTCCATGGTGAGGTCGTCTTCGTCGGTGTTGTGGTAGGTCACGTAGGGGAACATGCCGCCGGAGCCGTAGACCACCGCGACCACGTAGGTGTCCTGCTCGATGCTGAGCTTGGCCTGGATGGTCTGCTCCATCCGTACGCCGCCCTCGGCGCCGGGCACTCCCTCCATGGCGAGGGCCTCGCTGAGGATCAGTTCGCCGTCGGCGTACAGATCGAGGGTGTCCACGGGCACCCATGGGGCGGCCTGCACGCGGACCTCCAGAGAGACATCTTCGCCACCGGGGTCCAGCAGGTCGCCCTGCATGGCGGTGGAGGAGCCGTCGGCGGTGGTGGCGGTCATGGTGACGAAGGGGCCAAAGCTGCCGCTCAGGCGGTGGTCGTTGATGGCCTCGACGTAGCCGTCCTCGTCCAGCAGGGCAGGATCGTCGTAGCCCACGTAGACGAAGTTTCGGGGCCAGCCCGAGCTCTCCACGCGGGTGGTGTGGCTGTCGGAGTTGGAGGTGCCGGTGACGTCGAAGCCCGCCGAGAGCAGGTTGAACCAGTCGGACAGCCCCTGCACGTTCATCCAGGTCATCACCTCGATGGCGGTGAAGCCGGGGCCGAACATGGTGGCACCGTCGGGCACGCCGGCGGCCATGGGGTCGTAGGCGTCGGGACCGATGTAGGGCCCGGTCTCATCGAAGAGCAGGTCGATGACGTTGAAGAAGTTCTGGGCGTCGAAGGACGTGGGGATCGCGCGGGGGTGGTAGATGTGGATGACCTGCTCGCGCTCTTGCTCCTGGGCCCAGGCGATGATCTCGGTGGGGGACTTGCCCTCCCAGTTGTAGGCGCCGCCGTTGGGCAGATCCGGCTTGTACTCCATGGGGAAGGTGGAGAAGTGGCCGTAGTCGAAGGTGGTGATCTCCTGGCTGGGGATGCTGGTGGTCCAGGGGTCCAGCCCCAGCTCTGCGGTGAGCTCGCTCAGGTCCGTGACCATGGCGTGGTTGGTCTCGGCCCGCAGCTCGAGGCCCTCGGCGGCGGTGTTGTACAGGCGCTCTTCGTTGGTGAGCACCAGATCCGGGCCGGGCGCGGCGTGGTTGTGGAAGTCTCCGCTGATCCAGCCCTCGGTGTCGAGCACCCGGTGCAGCTCGGCGTTGACCACAGCGTCCTCGTTGGAGCTGATCTCGAGGGGCTCCACCACGGCGTCGTACTCCATGCCGCGGGTGATGACGACGTCGTAGTCACCCGGCTCGAGCTGGATGGTCAGGCCCTCGGGGGGCAGGTCCAGCAGGCGGGTGACCCCGGGAGGCATGGGGTCGAGATCCTGCCAGTCGAAGGCCTTGTGGGGCGGGCTGGGATCGAAGCCGACGATGGCCACCCGGGCGGGGATGGCCGTGCCGCTGCCGTCGGTGGCCTGCAGGCTGAGGGTGGCGGTGGGCGGAAGCTCGAGGTCCTGGGTGGCCTGGGCGAAGGCGCTGACGGCCAGGCGCGGCGGGTTGGTGGAGCCGTCGGCGTACGGGCGGCCTTCCTGGGCCCAGATCAGCTCCACCGGGCCCTCGGGCAGCTCCATGAGCCAGGCGCCGTCAGCGTCGCTGCGGGTGGCGGCCAGGATCTCGCTGGTGTCGTCGGCGTAGGCCAGCACCTCCACCCCGGCCAGGGGCAGCCCGCTGCCTTCTTCCGTGACCTGGCCGCTGACGGTGGCCATGGCGGGGGGCTGCTCGGCCTCGGACCACAGCTGCTCCATGACCGCGTTGAGGTCGCTGCCGATGGCCAGCACGTTGTCGAAGACGTAGCTCTCCCCCGGGGCCAGCTGGGCGGCCGCCGCGTCGGGCCAGTCCAGCACCTCGAACAGGCTGGCGTCGTGCAGGATCACCGAGCCGCCTGCCATGCCGGCTGCGCCGTGGGTGCCGGGCTGGAAGGGCAGCGGCGCGAAGCCGTAGGCGGTCTCGTCCGAGACGGGCAGCAGGGCGCCGGTGGTGGTGGTGGGCAGGGTGGTGAAGCCGCCAAGGGTTCGGTAGAGGTTCTCGGCCAAGCCGCCGTGCACCAACCAGGCCGGCTGCAGCGGGGTGTCCTCGCCGCCCGTGTTGGTGACCTCGGTGTGGATGCGCACGAAGGGCTCGCCGGCCCGCAGGGTGTAGGTGGTGGCGATGTCCCAGGAGGGTACGTCCATGGAGTCGATGGGCAGGGTCATGCCCATCATCAGGTCCAGGCCCACCGCGGCGTCGATGTAGCCCGAGCGCACCGCCACGCCGTCGAAGCGCACCGTCGCGGCGCCGTCGCTGCCGTCGCTGACGATGGTGTAGGCGGTGGCGTCGCTGGTGTAGGCGGCGTTGAGGAACAGCCCCGCCTCACCGAAGCGGTCCCAGGCCTGGCCCGCGTCGTCCAGCACGCCCGCGTCGATGACGTTGCCCCCGTAGGGGTTGAGCTGGATGAAGTGTCCGGGCTGTTGCAGCGTGACCCGAACCAGATCGTTCTCCAGCACGATGTCGCCGGGGACGGCCTGGGCCAGGGGGCCCGTGTGAGCCTGGCCCGCCTGCTCGAGCACCCAGACCGAGGCGAAGCCCGGCGGCGTGGTGTCGCCGGTGTCGTCCTTGTCGCAGGCCTTGCAGGCGGGCAGGAGTGCGATGGGGAGCCAGCGGGCGAGGGTCGAGCTGCGCGGCATGATGGGACCTCCACGGGGGAAGGATAGGGCGATCTCCGCTGTGGGGCCAGACCCCGGTGCCCCTACTCCGGCATCGTCGTCACGAACTTCTTGCCGTCCCGGTGGCAGAGGTTCTGGATCAGGTCGCGGCCGCACTTGGCCGCGGGGGGCAGGCCGCCGCCGGGCTCGACCCAATGCCCGACCATGTGGAAGCGATCCAGGCCGGGCAGGGTCTTGCGCATGCCCCCGCTCATCATCATGGCCATGACCTCGTGGCTGAACATCCAGCCCTCCACCGAGCCCTTCCAGTTGCCCGTGTAGCGCACCGTGGTGAGCGGCGTGGCCACATCCACCACCTGCACGGCGGCCGCCAGGCCGGGGATGCGGGCGTCCAGGGCGGCGATGACCTGCTCGGCGATGCGCTGCTTCTCGGCCTCGTAGGCGGCGCGATCCCCGCCCATGTGCTCCCAGCGTTCCCAGTCCACGTCGAAGACGGCGGTGCAGACGCTGTGGCCCGGTGGTGCCATGCCAGGGTCCATGGAGAAGTGGCGGAAGCCCAGCCTGCCCAGCTCCTGGCCCGCCATCAGCAGGGGCTCGTCCAGGAAGTAGGCCGCGCTGTGGGGGTGATCGCTCAGGTCCATGTCCAGGCCCAGGGACACCTGCACCATGGGCTCGAAGGGGGGCAGTTCGTCGAAGTAGCGCTGGACGGTGTCGTCCACGTAGCGTCCGCCCAGCATGTCGAAGATGGTGGCGTGGCCGTCGGCCGCCGAGACGATGGTCCCGGCCCGGTGCTCGCTGCCGTCGGCCAGGCGCACGCCGACCGCGCGGTCGTCTTCGACGATGATCTCGGTGACGCGCGCTTTGTACTCGATCTGGCCCCCGAGCCCCAGGAGGCGCTGCTCGATGGAGCGGGCCAGGGGCAGGGAGCCGCCCAGGGGGTAGCCGCCCGCGCGGGCGTACTGGGTGGCCATGACCACCAGCACGGTGACGGTGGGGAAGCCCGGGGGGTAGACCTTGGTGAGCACGTCCCGCAGGAAGGGGTCCTCGAAGCGCTGGACATAGGTGGCCCAGTCCTGGTTGCGGCCGATGGCGAAGACGTCCAGGAAGGGCAGCACGGCCCACAGGGCCTTGAGCCCATCCCAGGGGCCCATGCGCTCACGGGCGCACAGGATGATGGGCGGGTCGAAGCGCGACAGGCGCTTGATGGTGCGGGTCATGCCGCGGATGGCCTTGGCGTCCCCCGGCGCCAGCTCGATCATGTGATCGGCCAGCTTGTCCATGTCGGTGTGCAGCACCAAGGCCTTGCCGTCGGGGTTCACGATGCGGGCGAACTCGTCGAAGTGGACGAACTCACGGTCCTTCAGAGCGCCCAGCTCCCCCCAGATCACGTTGAAGCTCGAGGCGGGGGCCGAGCCCATCAGCCAGTGTACGCAGCCGTCGAAGGTGTAGCCCTTGCGCTTCCATGACGTGAGCAGCCCGCCGGGCTTGTCGTGCATCTCGAAGACGCGAGCCTGGTAGCCGTTCATCTGGGCGTAGCAGCCCGTGGACAGCCCCGCGACGCCGGCTCCGATCACGATGATGTCGTCGGGCATGCCTGGCTCCCAGCGCCGGCCGCGTGGTGCTGCGCGGCGGGACGCCGCCCGGCGGCGCAGCCTCCTCTATCCCCGCTCTGAGCTCACCGCAGGAGAGGGAGCCCACGTTAGGCTCTTCGTGATGCCCAGCCTCTCCACGCGCGCTGTCCCCTGGCTGCTGCTCGCCCTGCCGGGCTGCGGGTTGGGTCGAGATCATGCCGACCTGCCCGAGCTCGAGGCCATCGTGGCGGCCTACGACCAGGATCCTGGTGGCGCCCTCGTTGCGCTGGCGGCGCTCCCTGATCCCCGGGATCAGGTGCTGGCGGTGGAAGCCCTGACCTTGCGCCACGGCGGCGCCATGCTGGGCGCGGGCGGCTGTGGCCCCATCCCCGCCGGACCTCCCCGCCAGCGCTGCCAGGAGATCCTGGACCGCGCGCACCTGTTCTCGGATCGGGCTGGCGCCCCTGCCGTCGAGCCTGCCGACCGCGAAGTCGTACGCTGCGACGATGTCTCCAGTCCGGCCCAGTGTGCGCTCCAGGCGGCCCACCAGGCCGTCTCCGCCGGCTCGTCCGACCCCCACCTCGCCTGCGAGCAGGTCCCCACCGCCACCCTGCGCGCCGAGTGCGCATTCCGGGTAGGCGAGGCCCTGATCCTCGAGCGTGGGGTCGACGGCTACGGATCTGCCGTGGCCGCCTGCGGGCAGGCCGGCCCCTTCGAGCTCAACTGCCTCGAGCACCTGAGCGCTCAGCTGGCGCGGGATCGGGTGGCCGGCTGGAGCGGCGCCTGCATGTCACAGCTCGACGCCGCGGCCAGCGCCCCTCTCCACGCGGCGCGAGAGGCCATCGAGCAGGCCTGGGCGCCCGTGGATCCCGCCCTGGGAGAGCGGCTGCTGTCCCGCTACGCCGAGACCCTGGGGGCCGAGAGCCTGCTGGCAGCCTCCCTCGTCCCCTCGGTGCCGGCCGTGGGCGCCCCGCCGTACGTCTCGGAGCGGGTGGTGCTGGCGCGCTACCCCAGCGGCGGGCTGCGCTTGGACGGTCCCCTGGAGGGCCCCGGGGCACACCCGGCCCGGGCGCGCGCCGCCCGCCTGGCCAACCTGGCCTCAGTGCTCAACACCCTCGAGGCCGACGTGGTGTTGGTCGAGCAGCTCGAAGATCCCGCGGCCCTCGCGGCCCTCCGGGACGCCACCGCCTGCCTCGGGGATCGCCGCTATCCCTACGCCCAGCTGTCGCCTCCCGCGTGGGGCGCTGGTGTGCTCAGCCGCTACCCCCTCACCCAGGACGCCGCGGGAGTGGGGGTGCAGCTCTACCCGCACAGCCCCGGGGATCTGGTGCTGGAGTGGGGGACGCCCGATCAGCCCTTGGTCTGGCGGAGCGAGCGCTGGAGCCCGCCGGAGGGCATGCCTGGTGAGCCGTCCGAGGTCCGTCTGCCCTTCCTGCTCGATCCCCAGGGCCAGCCCATGGCGTGGAACCCTGCGGCCAAGAGGGGCTACTCCGACAGGCTCCCGTCCATGCTCGTGTTGGTCAGAGCAGCTGGATCCCCACACTGAGGCCCGGCCAGGCGTAGGCCTTCACTCGGCCTTCGTCGCTCAGGACCTGGACCCGGCGGCCATCGGGCTGCCCGCAGGTGGTGGTGAGCACGTTCCAGCTTGGACCCGCGATGATGGCCAGGCGCGGGGCCAGGTTCATGCCCAGGTTTCCGCGCAGGGTGGTGGTCTGGTACAGGGTGCCCCAGGGCACGCCGCGGAGCTTGTTGCCCCGGAGCATTCCGTCCAGGTCTGCGAAGAAGGGGCCGGGCAGGTTCCAGTGGGCACCCAGGCCGATGGTGGCGCTGACGTCCAGGGGCCGCACCGGGTTGATACCCAGCGCATAGATATTGTGCAGCCAGGAGCTGCCGTGCTTGATGCCCTGTGACAGCTGGCCTGTCTCGTCCATCCACGTGTCGATGTGAAAGCGGCCGTCGGGGTAGATGTTCACCAGCCCCAGGCCCACGCCGTGTACGTCGTCGGCGATGTTCACCAGGCCCAGCTGCACCCCGCGAACCTCGCCCGAGACGATGTTGAGCAGCCCGGCCTGCACGCCGCGCACGTCGCCGTGGACCACGTTCATGCCGCCGGTGGCCTGCACGCCGCTGACGTCGCCGTCCACGATGTTGAAGACTCCGGAGGCCTGCACCCCGCTGACGGTGCCGTCCACGATGTTGAAGGTGCCTGCGCCCTGCACGCCGCCCATGGGGCCGTCTACGATGTTGAAGGAGCCTGCTCCCTGCACGCCACCCATGGGGCCGTCTACGATGTTGAAGACCCCAGCGCCCTGCACGCCACGAGCGAACTCGGACTCGATGTTGAAGACCCCGGCGCCCTCGACGCCTGCCAAACCGGCGCTGTAGCCGCCGATGACGTTGGCGGAGAACACTCGGACCTGGCGGTCGCCCACCCTGGACGACGAACCCACACCGGGCAGGAAGTCGATGCCGATGAAGACCACGTCCAGGTCGGGCTCGGCTGGGGGCGGCTTCGGGAGGGCGGGGGGCTCGGGGACCGGGACCCCAGCGAGCATGATGTCGATGCGGGCCTGGTAGTCGTCGTCCGCCTCGATCTCGATGGAGACCTCGAGCTCGTCGTCGGCCAGGGCAAGGCACGGAGTCGCCGAGAGCAGGGCGGCGGTCAGCAGGGCGGCGCGGTTGGAGGTGCCCATGATCAGTTCCCCACCACGGTGATGGCGCCGGTGACCGCCCGGGCCCAGATGGTGGCGTCCTCGTCGCAGCCGCAGTCCACGCCGTCGGTGTCGATGGCGCCGGTCACCACGTCCAGGTCCAGATCGTAGCAGCCGTGGGGCACGCCCAGGGTGATCTCGCCGGTGACGATCTCGGCCTGCAGCAGATCGAAGGGCTCGTCCAGGGTCAGGTCGATGCCGCCCGTGGTGACCTGGGCGCGCAGTCGGTCCACAGCCAGATCGATGCCGGTGATGCTGCCGGTGGTGATCTCGAGGTCCGCCTGATCGGTGGCCCCCAGGATCTCCATGTCGCCTGTGGCGATCTGGGCTTCCACGGCGCCCACGCCCTCCAGCCAGAGCCGGCCGGTGGTGATCGCCACCTGCACGTCCACCCCAGCGGGCGCCTCGATCAGCAGATCCGTGGAACAACCCAAGGCGCCGTCCGGGCAGCGGCCTGTCACGTAGAGCACGCCCTCGCTGACCTCCATGTCCACGTCCGGGCAGCGGGTGGTCCAGTGGCTGTCCCAGCCCACCTCGTAGGCCTCGGTGGTCCCGCCGAGGATCTCGACGGACCCGGTCTCGACCTCGACGACTACGGTGTCGAACGGTTCGTTCACGGCTGTGACGCCGCTGTCGTGGTGCAAGGGCACGACGCAGCCGGCCAGCCCAGCCAGCGCGGGGAGGGTGAAGATCGAACGCGACATGGTGTTCTCCTGGGTCTCGGGTCCGGGCGCAAGGGCCCCTGCCTGCCACACGGTCCTGGGACACCGGTGCGCCCCCGAAGTGACACCTCCCCCTCGTCGTCGGGCTGACCCTGGACATCTTTCCCGTTTCGTCTCGCCCACGGGGCTGGTCGTGAATGAAATAGCGACTACTCTATGTCACAACTTCATGGAGCCAATCATGCGCATCGCCATCCCTTCCGAGCAGCCCGGCGGCCTCGACGCCGCCATCTCCGGCCACTTCGGCCACTGTGCCTGCTTCACCCTCGTGGACATCGCCGACGACGAGGTGACCGAGGTTCGTTTGCTTCCCAACATTCCCCACGGGCAGGGCGGCTGCATGGCTCCGGTCACCTACCTGAAGCAGCACGGCGTGGACCACATGCTGGCTGGAGGCATGGGCATGCGGCCTCTGCAGGGCTTCCAGCAGGTGGGCATCCAGGTGTACTACCACGAGGGTGCTGCTTCGGTCGGTGACGCGGTGGGCCTGCTCCTGGCGGGTCAAGCGCGCGTCTTCGGGCCTGCCCAGGCGTGCGGTGGCGGTGGCGGCGGCTGCCACGATCATTAGCCCTGTCGGGTTAGAGCGCTCCAGCCTTGCCACCCCCGGAGTGCTCCATGCTCGTCGTCGCGTTCAACGGCTCGCCACGCCGCAACGGCAACACCGCCACCATGTTGAAGCTGGCCCTGGCCGAGCTCGAGGCTGCCGGCGTGCGCACCGAGCTTGTCCAGCTGGGCGGCCTGCACCTGCGGGGGTGCCGGGCATGCTTCGGCTGTGCTGCGCGCAAGGACGGGCGCTGCGCCGTGCGGGACGACGAGCTCAACTCCCTGCTCGAGAGGATGCTGGACGCTGACGGGATCATCATCGGCACCCCCACCTACTTCGCGGACGTCAGCACCGAGGTCAAGGCCTTGATCGACCGGGCCGGGCTGGTGGCACGGGTCAACGGCAACCTGTTCAAGCGCAAGCTGGGCGCAGCGGTGGTGGCGGTGCGGCGGGGTGGATCCATCCACGCCTTCGACACCATCAACCACCTCTTCCTGATCTCCGAGATGATCGTGGTGGGCTCCAACTACTGGAACCTCGGCATCGGCCGTGAGCCCGGCGAGGTCGTCGAGGACGCCGAGGGCGTAGACACCATGCAGACCCTGGGCCGCAACATGGCGTGGTTGCTCGAGCGTGTGGCGGACTGACAACGCGGGCACCGGGCATCGGCGCTAGGCGCACTCCCGCCGCGTTGGGCGCATCCGCCGGGCCATGCGGGCCATCACCACGGCCACCCCCGGGTGGTCGGGATCGATGCGCAGGGCGCGGTGCAGGAGCAGCTCCGCCCGGCTGGGTTCTCCGCGGGCCAGGGCGGCCTGGGCAGCCAGGGCCCACCACAGGGCTTTCAGGGCGACGGGGGCGTCATGGGCAGCGGCGGCGATCGTGCTGGGTTCCACTGCACCGGACTCCATCAGGGAGAGCAGATCGGCGGTGGGGCCGGTGCGCAGCAGGCAGTGGAAGAGCAGGGTGGGGTCGGTGCCGTGGGCGCGGGCTCGCACGGTGGCCTCGCGGGCTGCTTGGGCGCGGCGCGCAGGCAGCACCGAGCCGATCAGGATGTCCCAGCCGGGCACGCTCGGGCGATCGAGGAAGGCCTGCAGTGCCCGCTCGAAGCAGGCGTCGGCGTGGGAGGGGATGTGGGCGTCGAAGGGGGTGAGGCGAAGGCTCATGGCTGGCTCCTCTGCATTGGACAACACCTGCACAAGCAGGGTCCATGCCAGCCCAAAGACAGCCTTTGACCGTTGGTGACCGTCGAAGTGTCGAACGGATCGTCGAAAGTTTGACGATCCGTTCGACGATCCCCGGCCTTAGTCGGGGTGGGTGCCCGTGGGCGCCACGGCCTCGAACACTCCGTCGCGCAGCACCTTGCGGGTGACGGAGATCTGCTCGTCGTCCTCGCCGTTGTAGGTGACCTGCCGCGCCGTGACAGCGCGGGCCTTGGGCTCGAAGCTCAGCTCCACGTAGTCGTAGACCGGCGCGTCGGCCCAGTGGTGCTCCTCGATGGCTTCCCGCAGGTCGCCGAGTGTGGCGGTCTTCGCGGTGCGGTAGCTCAGGTAGCGGGTGCGTGTGCCCGAGCCGCACATCTCCCGCCCGGGCAGGTGGACCTTCAGCAGGGGGATGCCGGTCTGCTCCGCCGTCGTGGTGAGCAGGAACATCAGCTCCTGGGGGCCGTCGATGTCGTGGGTGGGGCCCAGGTCCAGCTGCGTGACCGCCGCGGCGCCCTGGATGCTGGGTTCGCGGATGCGGACCACCGAGTTTCGCTCCCAGCCCCAGGTGAGCACCACGACCTCGTCCTCTCCGTCCTGATCCAGGTCGAGCTCGACCCGGGCCGGGGTGAGCACTCCACCGAAGAGCGCGCCCTGGACACCGGCGCCCTCCACCTCCACCGCGTACCAGCGGTCGGTTCTCCCCCCGACCTCTACATCATCGGCCAGCAGCGCCTTCACCACCACCGGGGCGCCGAGATCCAGCTCGCGCACCACAGGGGCGTCGGTGCTGGCAGCGGCGCGCAGGTTGACCTCGTGGCCGGCCACGAACAGGCGCTGGCCCACGGGCCAGGGCTCGGCGGGCAGGTAGTCCACCCGGGTGCCTTGCTCTTGGGCCGTGGCGAGCTGGATGAGCAGGAGGAGGGTGGGCAGCATGGTGATCTCGTAGGGCGTTCAGGTGGGGCGCGGCTGCTTCCAGCCTCGCTTCTCGAGGCGCTGCAGCACACCCTTGACCAGCAGCGGCAGCACCAGGGTGGCGTCGGCCAGGACCTCCGCGAAGCGGCCGCCTTCGTTGGGTGCTGCGAACTTGGCCCAGGAGACGCCCTCGCTGTAAGTGCAGCCGCTCAGGTGGCCCCAGTGGGGTGGGTCGGGGCAGATGCGCACGCCGCGCGAGAAGCGGGGCGCGTGGACCTCGAGGCCGTCGAGCTTCATCACGTCCAGGGTGGGCGCCACCTGCTGGGCCCAGTTGCGCGGCGCGCCGCCGCCCAGGGTGAAGATGCAGAGCTGCCCATTCCGGTGGGACTCCACCAGCCGGGTGTACTCGAGCAGGTCCATGAACTGGTTGAAGGGGGGCAGGATGACGGTGTCCAGCGGGTGAGCCTGGCCGCGGTTGCGGTGGACCATACGGTTGAACACATCCAGGGCCATCTCGGAGTCTGTGAAGGCCGGGATGTAGACGGGCACGTCCGCCTCAGCGGCGGCCGAGAGGATGCTGCGCTGTTCTGGGTAGTGCTCCAGGAGCAGCAGGCCCAGGCGTCGGCAGAAGCCGGCGGAGCCCTCGGCCTCGCCGCCGTTCATGGCGGGCATCAGCAGCTCCAGCTTGCCCTTCAGGAATTTGTCGAAGGCGTCGAAGCTGGTCTCGAGCTCGATGGAGTCGTAGACCCGGCACAGCCCCTTCTCGGCTGCCTCGGCGTCGGGGATCGCGGGCGCTTCGTAGTGGGCGAAGCCCAGGTTCTCGAGCACGTCGTGGGTGAGCAGGGCGCCGGTGCCGACCACCACCTGCACAAGTCCAGCGCGGATCAGATCCACGAAGATCGGGCCCTGCTGCGCCACGGTGAGGGCACCGCTGATGGTGAGCACTACCAGGTTGTCGGGCTCGGAGAACATCAGCTCGAGCACCTCGGCGGCCTTGCCCAGGTTGCGACCCTGGAAGCTGGTGCGCGCCATGCGGCTGAGCATCTGGTCGAAGTCCGCGACCTCGCGAAGCTCCATCCCCTGGAGTTCTGTCAGGCCCTCGCCGTGGGAGAAGTCCTGCTTGTCGCGTTCTGCGGGCTGCACGGCGGGACAGCACTTGTGGCTCCGAGTACTCAAGACGACCTCCGCAGGGGCGTTCCTTGCGGGGGTAACGTGCTGTCACTCCTGGCGCTGGGACAGCCTGTCCAGGCTGCGGGGGAGCAAGGCGATGCCCGCCCCCAGAGCCAACAGCTCGAGGAGGCTGAGCAGGTGGATCACCAAGGCCTGCGCGACCAGGAAGCCGGAGGGGTCGTCCAGGAGCTGGGGGATGAACGCGCCGAGGATCACCACCGCCACTCGCTGGAGGGCCCAGACCAGGAACGCGCCGCTCAGGAGCAGCCCGGTGGCGCTGGTGCGGAAGCGCAGCAGGGCGAGCCCGGCCAGCGCCAGCATCGTGCCAGCGAAGATCAGGGTGAGCAGCAGGTGTACGAAGAAGCCGATGTCCAGGGGGGCGCTCATGACCGCCCCCTTGCGGGCAGGCGGAACATGAACAGCCCGGCGCCCATGACCCCGAAGCTGCACAGGGTGAGCAGCTCGATGCCGTAGGTCAGCCACTGCGCCACGGTCCAGCCCACAGCGCGCATGAGCAGCAGATCGACGATGAGGCCAGCCACCGCCAGCGCGCAGCAGCCCAGCCACCCCAGCGCCAACAACCAAGCGGCCTCGCGGCACAGCCGACGCTTGGTGAGCTTGAAGGCCACCACCAGGGCCACCAGCCCCACCACGAAGCTCAACAGCAGGTTCAACACCGAGCCAATGTCGTTGATCCACTCGAACCAGGTCCAGTACACGGGCACCTCCGGCGGGGAGAGGGAGCCTATCCTTGCGGCGGGTGCGGGGCTTTGGGGGCGGGGCGTGGTGATCCGAGGCCGCCTGGTCCGGCATGGATCGCTCAGCCATCCCCCGATCCCCACAACAAAGAAACCCGCCATGAAGGCGGGTTTCAGATGGCAGGGGTGGAGGGACTCGAACCCCCGGCCGCGTGATTTGGAATCACGGGGTTTCGCGTTGACGGGATGACTCGGACCGTTGACGGCCCGTACGCAGATACGGTGAAAACCGTACGACAAAGCGTTGATTTGAAGTCATGTGCGTTTACCCCTGTGTACGACTTTGGTGCGACTTGACGCCGATGTACGACTCAAGTACGACTGTGGTACGACTTTTGGAGCCCCGTGAGGCGGACCCCATGACGAAGGAGCGGAAAAAACCATGAATGTACGACTTTCGAAGGGTCGTGTACGACTTACGAAGCGGGTCGTGGACTCCACGCCCGCTCCGGCCAAGGGCGCAACCAAGCTCTACGACGACCAGATCATCGGTTTCGGGTTGATCGTCTACCCTAGCGGTCGGCGCTCTTTCTTCGTCGAGTACGGCCCGCGGGGCGGGCGTCGCCGCATGACCCTGGGGTCCTACGGCGCGCTCACCGTGGATCGGGCCCGGGACCTGGCCAAGGTGCACCTGGGCGGGGTGGTGCAGGGAGAGGACCCCCTGCAGCGCCGCGAGGAGCGCGCCAAGGTGCCGAGCTTCGGCGAGTGGGTGGACGAGTACCTCGAGGCGGTCCAGCGTCGGAAGAAGGACCCCAGCCACGACCGGCGCTACCTGACGCGGACCAAGGCCCTCTGGGGTTCGCGCCCGCTGCCTGCCATCACCACCCGGGACGTCACCCGGCAGATGGCGGTCGAGGCCGAGCGTGGCAACACCACCGCCAACCGCTGGCTGGCCTCGGTGCGCTCCTGCCTGACCCACGCCCGCCAGGAGGGCCTGATCGCGGACAATCCCGCCCTGGGCATCAAGCAGTACCGCGAGGGACCGCCCCGGGCCCGGGTGTTGAGCGACGAGGAGTTCGCGCGCTTCCACGCGGTGGTCGAGGCGTACCCTGACGTGTTCGTGCGGCTGGCCTTCCAGCTATTGCGCGACCTGGGTCCCCGGAAGTCCGAGGTCCTGCGGGCGCGGTGGGACGACATGGATCTGATGCAGGGGCTGTGGCGCATCCCGAGCCCCAAGGCGGATCGGCCGCAGGTGATCCCGCTGTCGGTGGCGAGCGTGGCGCTGTTGAGGGCGGCGCCGAGGATGGGGCCGTGGGTGATCCCGGGGCGGGATCCAAGCAAGGCGCGGGTGAGCCTGAAGCGGCCGTGGCAGGACATCCGGGAGGCAGCGCAGCTCGATGGGGTGACGATCCACGATCTGCGGCGGACCTTCGGGCTGCATGTCAGCAAGGCGGCGGGGCTGCACGTGGCGTCGAAGCTGCTGCGGCACTCGGACATCCGCGTGACCGAGAAGGTGTATGCGCCGCTGGGGATCGAAGAGTTGAGGGGGGCGGTGGAGGCGACGATGGCGAAGCGGGAGGGGGTGGGGGAGGAGTAGGGGGCTGGGCGGTGGGTTGGTTGGGGTCCGCTGGTGTTGGAGGTTGGGGTGTGGGGGCGGTGGGCTACGCGGCTAGGATGGCCTCTGCCAGGATGCGCTCGCGGAGCTGGCGCTTGATGCTGTCGCGGGGAACGAGGTCCACAGAGCGGCCCAGCCAGCCTTCGAGCTTCTCCTGCACCTCGATGAGCTCGAACAGGCCAACCGGCCGGTGGAAGTCGACCAGCAGGTCCACATCGCTGTCGGGTCCCGCCTCACCGCGGGCCACGGAGCCGAACAACGCCAGGGACCGGACCCCCAGGCTGTCCAGCTCTGCGCGGTGGATTCGCAGGATGGTGAAGACTTCGGCTGGCTTCATCGCGACCTCGCTGTTTGGCGTATCACGCGCTGTGCCTGGGGTGAGATGAGCGCATGGCTCGGTGCGTGCTCGCCAACTGCGGCACCATTCGGTGCCGTGGAAGCGTACCTCGACGCTCTCGAGCGCCCGGCTTTCCGACCCATTCTGGCGACTTGGAAGGTCTACTCGTCGCTGGGGATGGATGATCTGCGGGGTGCTGGTGCGAGGACTGGTGCTGGTTGGGGTCCGCCCGTGTGAATGGTTGGGGTATGGGGGCGGTGGGGGCGAGTGGCTGGTGAAAGGCTGACCGGGAACGGATGTAGAATGGGCGGGTCGGGCACCTTCCCACCAGCCCGAGGATTTCCGGAGAGATGCCCGCTGACCCAGAAGCGGAAGCACCGATGAACACCCCGCCATCGGAGATCGGCGCCACGCTCGGGTTCCCGTGCAACCCGCTGCTGTTGCTTGGGCCCAGCGGCTCGGGGAAGACCCACCACCTCCGGCGGATCGCGGACGCGGCGCTCCAGCGCGATCCCGAGCTGCGAGTCGCACGCATGACCACTGAGTTGCTGCTCGCCTGCTGTGTCGAGGCCATCAGGAGTGAGATGTGGGTTGGCTTCGTCGATGAGTTTGCCGGATCGTTCGATCTCCTCCTGCTGGACAAGACCGAGGTTCTCGATGACAGAGCCGGCTCAACCGCCTGCATCCTCGAGCTGGTCCAGCACCTGGTGCCGGATCACCGGGTCGTCCTGGCCTGTCTGTCGCCGTCATCGGTGGTCCCGGCGCTCGTCGAGTTGCTCGCCTCCTAATCCCCGTGGCGAGGGCTTCTCGCTGGAACCTCCCGACGATGAAGCCCTCGTTCGCCAGATCAGGACCATCGCCGGGCTTCGAGGAGTCGAGCTGAGCCACTCGGACGCAGCTTCGCTGGCCGCGAAGGCCGACACCCTCTGGGAGGCGCGAGGGCTCGCGCTGCGTGCGGTCTTCGAATCGCGAAGTGAGCCTTGACGGGCCTTGGCTCCCAGGTGCGTGCATCCCTGCTCGTCCGGCGTAGCCCCGTCGTGGACATCGAGGTCGGCTATGCCTACGTGGTCCACGCGTGCAACGGCGGCGTGGGCGTGGCCGTCCAGGACGACCACGGCGCCATCGGCTCCGTGCTCCACCGCAAGAAGTTGGGTGACCACTACCTGTTCACCGAGTGGGACTGGGACAACGGGCCGCCCTTTGGGACCGCCATTCCGTTGAGGAAGCTCGATGTCGAGCCGTCGGAGGATGACGATGCGCTGCTCATGTGGCTGTCCGAGCGTGAAGAGGAGCACAGGGAGGAGATCCAGGGTGCCTGGGACGGGGTGTTGGGTCTACGGATGGGGAGGTTCTCCGCCAATGGGGGTGGCTCCACACAGGGGTGATACTCGGACCAGTCTGTCGTCCGCCAACCGACACTACGGCGTCCGGATCTCCTTCGTGGTATCCCATGAACGGGAGGTGCATCGATGGCCCCTGGTGCCGACAGCTTCGATCCCCTGAACGTACCAACCTACACCTACGCCGACGCCGCCTGGTACCTGGGCCTGTCTGCGAGCACGGTCAGGGCCTGGGCGCGGGGTACCACCTATCGCGCCAGCGACGGTGGCCAGCGGAGCTTCGAGCCCGTCATCGAGCTGCCCAATCCCCGTGTTTCGCTGCTCTCCTTCACCAACATGGTCGAGCTGCACGTCCTGAGCGCCATCCGTCGTCAGCACAGCATCTCGCTCCCCAAGGTGCGGCAAGCCCTGGACTGGGTGCAGCGCGAGTTCGACACGCCCCATCCCCTCGCTCGGCTGGAGTTCAGGACGGACGGCGTGGACATCTTCTTGGACGTGTTCGGGCAACTCCTGGCGGTGTCGGGTGCTTCCGGCCAGCTCGCGCTGCGCGAGGTCGTGGAGGCTTACCTGCAGCGGATCGAGCGGGACGAGCGGGGCATCGAGGCCAGACTCTACTCGTTCACGCGCACCGGTGTGGGAGAACGCTCCCTGTTGGATGAGCCCAAGGTGGTGGTGATCGATCCCAGGGTGTCGTTCGGCCGCCCGGTCCTGGTCGGCACGGGGATCCCCACCGCCGTGCTGGCAGAACGCTACAAGGCGGGAGAGAGCATCGAGGACCTGGCGGCGGACTTCCATTGCCCCAGCGAGAAGATCCACGCGGCCATCCGCTGCGAGCTGCACCTCGCCGCGTAGTGGCATGTCCGTGGGATCTCGGCGCCGAGCTGGACGATCCCAAGCTGGCCTGGGATCAGCGGCAGCTCGGTGAGCCGCGGTGGCCGCGCCTGCAGGCTGGGCTGCCCCCCCGGCCACCCGGCCGCCCCCGCCCGGGCCATCTTCTCGCCCGAAGGGGCGCTCGTGGTGGGGCCTCCGGCGGAGGTGGCCGCCGTGCGTCTCCTCCTCCGGGCGCCGTCGTCCGATCCCGCGCCGTCTCCCGCGACGCTCTCGCTGGTGGTGCTCGGAGCAGGCAGCAGCAACGCTCGCTGTCGCATCCTGGGTGGCGAGGAGGAGGTCACCTTCCGCTCCGGCGTGGCCAGCGAGCTGGTCCCGGGTCAGATCATCGAGGTGCGCCCCTCCCGTGACAGAACCCACCGCCAGGGTGTGCGGTTCCTGCGTGCGCAGGTGGCGGCGGGGAGGTCCTGGGAGGACAGCGTGGAGGGGTAGAGGTCCCTCTGCTCACATCTTTTTGCCGCAGCAGCCCTTGTACTTCCGTCCGCTGCCGCAGGGGCAGGGGGCGTTGCGCGCTGGGCGGCGTGACCGGGGTGAGGTGCCAGCCGACCTGGCGGTCTTGTTCTTCGGGGCCCCCGCGCGCGACCGGGGCACCTTCTCGAGGCGCACGGCCTCCACCGCGCCCGGTGGGAGCCTCGGGTGCCCGGTGGCCCGGGCCAGTTCGTCGTGCAGCTCGGCCATCTCCTCGATGAAGTCCAGCTCGGTGTCTCGCGTGAGCCGGAGCACATGCCAGTGGTCCTGCAGAGCCCATATGCCGTGAAGCAGCGCGAAGGCGCGCTCGGGATCCCCCTCGTCTCGGGTCAAGCGGGCCAGCCCGAAGGCCGCCTCAGCGCAGCGCGGCTCGAGCTGCAGGCAGCGATCGAGGTGCTCCCGGGCGCGGTGCCGCGGGCCCACGTCCAGCAGCATGTTGCCCACGGCGAGCCGGGCGTCGAGATCGTCGGGGTTGCGCTCGAGCCGCGCACGGAGCTGCCGCAGGATGGCGGGTATCGAAGAGGGTGGGCCTTCCAGGGTCGCGGCCAGCTCGAGGCGCAGCGGGCCCCTGTACTCCAGGTCCCGGTCGGCGGCAGCCTTCACCTTGGCGGCCTCCGTCAGGATCGCCATCATGCCCATGGGTGCAATATCGACGGGGCCCTCGCCGCCGCAGCTGGGGCAACGGATGTCATCCCCGATGTGTGGTGAGTCTCCGGGCTTGTCCGGATCCAGCCACAGCGCCGAGACCCGGTAGTGGTTCTGGCTCCCGCAGGCCCCGCACTCCAACGCCAGGTTCATCGGGCCCGATCCGAAGGGGTCCTGCCCACCGATGCCCAGCAGGGCCTCGGTGCCCTGGACGGCCTCCCCGTACCGCTGCTCGATGCGCGCGCGGGTGGCGATCAGGCCGGAACGGTCCAGCCGGTGTAGGGCGCAGAGGGTCACCCACGCCTCGTTCACGCAGGGGATGTCCCGCGGCAGTTCGGCCTCGAGCAGCTCCACAAGCCCCGGGTCGGCCAGGGCCAGCGCGGCGCCGGACAGGCTCTCCAGGGCCAGCAGATCGCGCTTGTCCCGCGGGAAGCGCGCGCGCAGGTGGGCGACGCTGGCCTCACCGCCGATCCTCGCGAGCACCTGCCATGCGTGGGGCACCATCCAGGGATCGAGCAGGGCCCAGCGGCGGATAAGGGCCTCCTCCGCGGGCGGGCCGAGCCAGGCCAGGGCCCAGATGGCGGCCTCGGTGTCGCCCTCCTGATCGCATCGCAGGCCGATCTCGATCAGGGTTTCGAGGAAGCCACCGGCGCGGGCCCGGCCCATGATCCGCAGCAGCCGCCCCGCCGCCAGCCCATCGTGGTGGTCGAGCAGGGCCACGTTCAGCATCGGCACCAGCTCCGCTGGGTCGCGGGCGGCCAGCACCTCGACCAGCAGCTCCTCCCACGGCAGGCGCTCGGCGTCGAGGCAGGCGGTCCGCAGCAGCGTCTGGGTGTCCAGCGCCTCGAGGTCGGGAGCGGTCGCCGAGGCCGCCAGCAGCTGGGTCGCGGCCAGGAAGGCCAGCAGTTCGTCGGCCCAGGGCGCTCCCAGGCCGGCCTTTGGGCCGAGCCGCAGGACCAGCTCCCGGGCCAGGACGACCACCGGCAGGTCCGTGTCGGTTTGGTCCAGCAGCGCCGTCACCCACCGGATCCCTTCGGCGGGAGGAGCGGCGAGGATGTCGTCCACGGCCTCGAGGCACGCGGGATCCGCGAAGAGGGGAGCCAGGTCGTCATGAGCCTCTCCCGGCCATGGCCGCAGCAGTTCATGGACGAGGTCCAGGTGGGGAGCGTGCTCCGAGGCCGCCGCGAAGGTGGCCGCGAAGGCCCAGTGGAAGGGGGACGACTCCTCGTCAACGTCAAGGTCATCGTGCGATCCGCGCGAGGGATCCGGGGCGTGCTCCTGGAGTGCGCGCAGCAGCAGCGCGGGCAGCTGGTCGGGGAGGGCGCGCACGGCCATGCGGATCGCCGGTTCCAGCAGATCCTTGCCGTCGGGGAGCCGCTCGATGCAGGCGAGGAGATGGCGGGCTACCGCGGCGGCGGGCGGGCCGACCTGTGCCGCGGCGCGCAGCGTGCCCCGCAGCCGCCTTCGTTCCTCGCGGAGGTCGGCGCGGTCGGACCAGGCCCGCAGCCCGGGCAGCAGGTCTTGGGGGGCGATGCGGCCCAGGGCCTCGACGGCCCACATGCCCACGAACGGGGGCCAGGACTGCCAGCGTTCGAGGAGCAGGGGAGCCGCAGGCTCGAGACCTGTCGAGGGAAGCTGTTGGAGCAGGTTGGACGCCAGGATCGGGTCCGGACCCTCGAGCAGAGCGGTGATCGTCGCCGGGGCGAACAGCGCCTCGAGGGCGGCCACGCGGGGGCCGTCACCGAGGTCCCGCGCGTGGCGCAGGGCGCGGAGGGCCCAGCGGGCGACGAAGGGATCGAGGAGCTGATCGGGCGTGGGGAGGAAGGGCATGGAGACCTCCGGAGGATGGTGCGGTCTACCGTGCCGGTGGGATCAGGGCACGCGATCGAGCCCGAGCACCGCGACGTCGCGCTCCCAACGGTCCTTGCCCACCCCCAGGGAGGTGATGTGCCAGCGCGAGGGCGGGCGACGGCCCACCCGGAGCTCGATCGGGGTGTCACGGTCGCCGGGCAGGACGCCGTCGAACCAGAGCTGCGCGATGGTGAGCGGGGCGAGGCTCAGGAACAGCCGGTCCCCCTCCTCGCGTACCGTGACGTGGGGGCTCCCGGTGCTGGTGATGACCCCGCGCCGCTGCTGGACGGCCAGGGGCGTGCGCACTTCAGCGAGCTCGATACCCGCGAGGGTGATCCGGGGGGGCTTCTGCATGGTCTTGTCCTCCCCGACGCTCTAACGGGGCGTGCAGGATGTCGAAGGTCGCGGTCGGCACGGTGAAGAAGTCCATCCCGACGATGGCCTCCTGGT
>CALDOK010000156.1 GCA_937912125.1 uncultured Pseudomonadota bacterium | reverse complement strand
GGCTCACTGGACCACTGTGCGGCGGTCCGCGAGGGCGGCATCGTTCACCTGGTGAAAAGCTGCCTTCACTGGCAGGCAGAAGGCTGGTCCAGAGCTGATCCATAACCATCACCATTTTTGGCCATCCGTCGCCGCTGAACGTCGGTGAGCCCGTTCACGTCCTCCGAGTGTGACGACAGGAACGGGCTTCGATCCAGGCTGGCAGCGAGCGCCACAGGGAACCGGGCCGACCTCGAAGGCGCCGCGGCATGCTCGATCCTCCATGCGTTGAGCGTCTCGCGGCATGAGCGAGAACCAGTGGAAGAATGCACGGATCGAATATTCGTACAGGACGGGGTGCACCTGAGCGCCTTGTACGACGGCGGCTAGCGCGCCCCTCAGCCGACGAGCAGCGCCCCGGCGATGATGGCGACCACCAGCAGGAGCACACCGACGACAAGTGCCGCGAACACCAAGGAGAAGCCGCAGCCCCACAGGACGTTCCGGAGGCGCTTGCGAGCCTCTTCTTCGGCGAGCTCACCCACGCTCTTGCCACGGAAGATCAGGTTGTAGAGGGGCCTGGGCAGTTTTTGACGGGCGAAGGTGAGCAGGCGGCTCATCAGCATGCCCTGGGCGACGCCCTTGGCGCCCTCTGCGAGTGAGGACTTGGCAGCCTGAGCGGGAGTGGGGGGAGCACCGCTGCTGGCTGCGACAGGAGCCGCAACGGGCTGCGGACTGGGGGGCGCGACGGGCTGCGCATCACGAACGATGCCCAGGATGCGGTCGCTCTCGGCCTGCATCTGGACCCGGAATGTCTGCCCCAGCCCAGGATCGTACTTGGGATTCGGCTGGCCCAGGATGGTGTCGCCACCCACGATGGGCGTCCAGTAGCCCTCGCACTCGAGCCAGGCCTGGTGGGTGAAGCCGTGCTCCGCGAGGACCAGGTTGTGGTCGATCTTGTTGCCGAGGGGATCCTTGCGCAGCATCATCTCGGCATGGATCCTGGTGTACACCTCGAGGGTGCAGGGCTCCTTGCCGCCCCGCGCCCGGGCCTGGGCGGCCTGGTACAGTGGCATGAAGGCCAGCGCGGTGCGGCCCATGTCCCCTGGATCGCTCATCTTCGCGGTCCAGGCGGCCTTGGAGGCCATCCAGTCGGCGCCGCTGACGCCGTGGGCCTGGGCGATGGCACACTCCTTGGCTTCGTCGCCATCGGTGTCGGCCATGAGTGCGCAGAGCTCGGCGTATTGCTCAATGGGGATCATCAGGGCTCCTGGGGATTCTCGAGAATCATCCATATCCAAAACCCATTCTGCGTGCCTGGTTCCGACGGGTCAGCGCGGTGGGGCTGCTGGGTCGCCCCGGCAGATCGGTCGAGTCGCTATCACTCATTTTGCCCAAGGCACGCCCCGTTCCTGGGGGATTCCATTCTCGGAGCGGGGGCGATAATCAAAGAATTTATTCTGTTTTCGTGACTTGCAGGCCTCTCCCGGCATAAGGGCCCCCCGTCGACGAGCGCAACTGGCACGAAAGTCCCTCCAAGCGACGTCGTCACAGATGGAAGTTCCATCGAGGATGGAGGTGCCTTCACCTCCGAAAAATACCTGGCAATGTCAGGCAACGCCTGCGCAAACGCCAGACCGAGAGAAAAAAATATGAGCAACAAGCTCTTTGTGGGCGGCCTCAGCTGGGGCACAGATGATCAGTCGTTGGCCGCGGCCTTCGAAACCTTCGGCACCGTCAGCGAGGCCAAGGTGATCTCCGATCGCGACACCGGCCGCTCCCGAGGCTTCGGCTTCGTGACCTTCAGTGATGCAGGCGCCACCACGGCTGCCATCGCGAAGATGGATGGTTCCGAGCTCGACGGCCGGTCCATTCGCGTCAACCTCGCCGAAGACAAGCCCCGCGGCGGCGGTGGCGGTGGCGGCGATCGCCGCTGGTAGGGACTGAAAGTCCCTCATTGCTGGCCCCGGTGACGCTCTGCGTCGCCGGGGCTGCGTGCTTCAGGATGCGGAGCCCTCGAGGACCGGCCAGCCCCTCGCCGGCAAGGCCCTGTCAGCACCCCGTGCTGTACCAATGATTCAAACCACCCGTTCTTCCTGTGGAACTGGCCCCACGCCCAAGGCGAAGGGCACAAGGAAGATCGGACACGCCGCGGCGGCCTCGACATCGTCCCGAGCTCGCTGCCATTCTCGGCCGAAGCTCTATCCCCGTCCTCCCCCAACGCTCCGCTGTTCCCCCTCCTCGTGTCTGCCGGCTGGGAGAATCGCCGCCAGCAGATGGCCATCGGCTACCTCTTGGACGAGACGCGCTCCACGTCTGTGGCCACTACGCGCCCAGATCCGCCAGGGTCTCCTGGTAGCGCCGACGCTCAGCATCGTCCTCGATCACCAGCCTACCGCCGACGATCCACAGGCGCTCGCCGTCGGGGTAGGGCCGCACGTTCGTACACTCCACCCGCACCTCGAAGCTAGCCGCACCCACGGCCCGCAGTACGCCTTGGATGTGCTCGCCGACGCCCGCCGGGCCCTCACCCGCAGGAAACTCGAGGCCGAGGCCTCGCGCGGACAAGTCATAGACATCGAGCACATCGGCATCTTCCGTCTCGAGGGTCCAGGCGCCATCGGCGAGGATGCGCGGTGACCGCCTCTGCTGGCTGGGAGGGAGCTTCTGGGGCACGGAGAGGACCCACCGCTCTCGATCCTCCAGCTCGATGATCTCGGCCTCGGCGTCGAAGCCCTCGCTCCCGCGCCAGCGCACGCGAACGAAGGTGCCCACCTCGGCCTTCACATCGTGTGCCTCGGGCTCATCAGGTACGAAGACGAACAGGCCGAGCTCGGGATGCGGCACGGTCACATGACCGGGGACGAGCTTGCCAGCGAGAGCCAGAACCGCAGTTCCGATCATGGGATCTCCAGGTGGGGGCGGTGAGAGCCACAGCATACGCCATCCATCCAGCGTGTGGCTGAACGTTCGCGTCCAGCTCGGGGACACTTGTGCCCCCGAGCAGCCGGGCCAGCTCAGCCTGTGTGTGAGCCTCGCCCGCGTCGAGCCGTGCCTGGAAGCTCCGCGCCAGGGCCAGCCGCTCTCGAGTATCGGACCAGGCGTCAACCGCAGAGGCGGTGCTGCGCTCGAACGAGGTGGCCTCATCCCGCTCGACCTGGATCCCGATCCCCCGCCGCCCATCGAAGGACAGATCCGGGACCGGGACCACGACCCTCCAGCACAACAGCGAGTTTACATCCTCTACCAAGAACCGTACGGCCCGCCGTTGGGGGGTGGGGCGCGAAAGGTGGGGTGGTGTGCGGTGGGGGTTCAGCGGACCCGTAGGCACGACCGGCAGGTACAGAACCCTAATGAAGATATCGACTTTACAATGCTAAAAGAATAGTCTCGTAGCTGAACGACGTCCGCGTTGAGGGCCCCATGCATCTCTACACCCCAAGACTCATCGAGCCCCTGTGCCGCGCAGCGCTCGAGGCACAGAAGATCCTCGTGCTCATCGGTGCCCGTCAGACGGGCAAGTCCACGCTGTCCATCGCCCTGCTGGCCAACGTGGCCGAGGAGCGGAAGCTCCTGCTGAACCTCGACGATCCCTTCCTGCGCGATCGCTTGGTGGGTGAAGATGGCGCTCTCATCGCCGCCATCGAGCGCAAGGCGGGCCGGCCCTGGAGCGCGATCGAGCGCTTCCACCTCGTGGTGGACGAGGCCCAGCGCGCACCTGGCTTGTTCGAGATCCTCAAGGCGCTGCACGACCAGGAGCGCCACCGCCTGTCCATCATCGTCACCGGCTCCTCTGCGCTCGGCATCCACGATCCGGTGGCCGAGTCTTTCGCGGGCCGGGCGCGGATCCTGGTCTTGCACCCGTTCACCATGGCTGAGGGCTTCGCGCATGCCAGCGGAGGCGCCACCGTGGGCGACTCACTCGGGTCTGCCATGTCGAAGCTCCTGTCGGGCTCGTTTTCCCCCCACGATTTCGACGCCATGGTCGAGCGCGCCCGCTGGGACGCACCGGCGCGTCAATCCTACGCCGCCGCACACCTGCGCCACCCCCTGTTCCCGGAACCCAGCAGCTCCGACCAACCCGAGCTGTGGGTGCGTGACTACCTCTCCACCTACATCGAGAAGGACGTGCAGAGCCTAGCAGCGGTGGGGAACGTGGCCCTGTTTCGAGCCTGCCTGCGCCAGGTCGCGGCTCGCACCGGTAGCCCCTTCAAGTGGGAGCCCGCCGCCCAGGAAGTGGGCACCACCTCGGTGACCCTTCGCAAGTACGCCGGTCTGATGGAGCAGACCTACAACCTTCAGCGTCTGGACGCCTTCGCGGTCAACCCGGTCAAGCGGGTGATCAAGGCGCCCAAGCTCTTCCTCTCCGATCCAGGGCTGCTCTGGGGGCTACGGGGCTTCGAGGACCTGCGGCTGCTCGAGGCTTCGGGCATGCTGGGAGCGTACATGGAGCTCGCTGTGATCTGCGAGATCACCAAGTGGTGTGCCCTCGAACCCACGGCGCCCGAGCTGCGCTTCTGGAGCAAAACCGCGGTGTCCGAGGTGGACATGGTCGTGTCCAACCGCGGCTACCACATCCCCTTCGAGATCAAGCTGGGGGAGCGCTTCCAGCCCAGGTGGCTCCGAGGGCTGGACGCCTTCGAGGCCGACCACGCGAGCCTCGGGTTGGCCATCCCCTACAGAGTACTGATCCACAATGGCGAGCCCGCACGAATCGACGAGCGCACCTTCGTGCTGCCGCTATGGTGCCTCACTTGAACCGTAGGGGCCTTGAAAACGAAACTCGACGAGGGCGATGCTGAGGGGATCGCTGGCCTACCAAGACCCGTACGCCCCGCCGTTGGGGGGTGGGGAGCGAAAGGTGGGGT
>CALDOK010000155.1 GCA_937912125.1 uncultured Pseudomonadota bacterium | reverse complement strand
GCCAAAGACAATCAGCCGGCCTATCCCCGGCCTATCCTCGATGGGGGATAGCCCCCCCAGGTCCGCCATGGCGAGGCCCTCACCGCCCACCTCCCAGGATCCCGGATGCCCACCTCCAGGGATCCCCCTCGTCGCGCCTGAAAAGCCAAGTTCTCTGGTGACCTGGGCGACAGGCTGACGCCCTGGTGCAACGTCTCCTGTGTCTGCGCCGATCCGCGCAACCGATCGCCTGCTTCCGCCCTCGGCGGTGGTCCCGGGACGCCCCCGGCACCACGCTGGTTGCACGGGAGGCTTCGGCATGACCGTGAACGCGTCGCGCATCGGCTGTTGGCCGGCTCCGGCTTCGACGACGTTCGCCGCGGGGCGCTGGGGCCCCCGCTCGGTGAGGTCCTGGCGTGCAGGGGTGCGGTCCCAGGGCCATCCATGGGAGCCGGAAGCCGAGCTGGCAGCGGCGATGCCCGGATCCACGACGACGTTGGAGCCCGGCTGGGCGCTACCCCGGCCGGACCCCGGGCCATCCACGGTCGCCATCGGCGTCGCGGAACCCGTGCTCAGTCGGTGCTCTGGCTCGGCCCCTGATCGTCGTCGCCATCGGGGATGTCGGGGCGGTCGTCCTCGGGGGCTGCGTCGGGGCCCTCGGTCCTCCAGCTGCGCCCCTTGCGGATGTTGATGACGTGGGCGCGCTCCATGAGGCGATCGACCATGGAGGCGGTCAGGGCGGGGTTGCCCAGGACCCTGCCCCACTGCTTCACGCTGAGGTTCGAGCTGAGCATGGTGGCCTTCTTCAGGTGCCTGGCCTCGATCAGGTCGAACAGCAGGGTGGCGTGCTCGGGCCTGACGGGGACGTGGCGCAGGTCGTCGATGACGAGCAGGTCCAGGCGGGCGAGGCGCTGGATCAGGCGCTCGGTGCTGTCGTCGGCCAGGGAGGCGTAGAGCTCGTTCAGCAGCCTGGCGGCGTTGTAGAACCGGACGCGGTAGCCGCGCTGGGCGGCCAGTCTGCCGTAGGCGATGGACAGGTGGGTCTTGCCGGTGCCCGGGCGGCCCAGCAGTAGGACAGGGCGCCCCTGGCGGACGAAGTCGAGGGTCGTCAGGTCCTTGACCAGCTGGACGTTGAGGCCCTTCTGGAAGGTCCAGTCGAAGGTGTCGAAGCTGCGGTCCCAGGGGAACTTGGCGGCCTTCATCCGACGCTCGGTCGCGGCGTCGGCCTTGGCCAGTGTCTCCTTCTCGACCAGGCCGGCGAGGAAGGCGACGTTGCCCTGCTCGAGGGTGGCGGCCTGCTCGAGGGCCTCGTCCAGGTGGCCCAGCGTGGCCTTCAGGCCGAGGCGCTCGAGGTTCCTGCGCAGCTCGTCCAGCACGGTGGGGGGGATGTCCTTACGCCTCATCGTCGTCCTCCTCGGGGTCCGGACAGGTGACGTCGTCGTCCACTCGGTCGATCAGCTCGTCATAGTCGGCCAGGTCGCTGCCCTCGACGTCCAGGCCGTCCAGTCGCCCCGCTGGTGAAGGAACGCACCTGGCCGAGGGACACCAGGTCCGGCGAGGCCGCAGACGGGCGGTATCGCCTGGCCCTCGACATCCGCATCTCACCGGAGGTCGTGGCTTGGCTGCTCGGCTACGGTGCGAGCGCAGAGGTCGTCGGCCCCGCCTAGCTCCGCGAGAAGATGGCCCGTCAGGCAGCGCAGATGGCTGAGCGCTACGCGTGACCACAACGCGGCTCCCCCTCGCTCGCCATTCACGGGCTGAACAAGATGGTATTCACGAAATTCACGATCCACTCCACGGTTCAAACTACCCTTTCGCCCGTATTGTGAATACCACCGTTAAAAGGTGAGTTCGCGAAGCGGAAGAACGCGAACAGCCCACACTCATCCCTCCGCCTCCGCCCCGACGTACCCTGCCTGCACCACCCCGGAGGCCCCATGACCCATGATCCGGCCATCCACCCCGCCGACTTCCTCCAGTGGCACCCCCTCCCTGACACCGCCATGCACCTCGGCCGCCTCCGGGCCCACGCCCACGCCCAGGATGCAAGCTCCGGTGTCTGGTACGACCTGCACCTGGTCCTCGCCATGGCCGATCGCGACGGGCAGCCCTATGCCGCCCCAGCACTGCACCTCACCCCACGGCTACGCCGAGCTTTCGACCTGACAGCCATCCAGGTGGCACTCGAAGGCTGGGATGGTCGCACGCCCCCCAGGGGCCTCGCTCCGCTGACCCCCAGCGCAGACACCGACGGCTTCGCGCCGCGCACCATCGAGCCCAACCCCGAGCACCGCTGGGACACCGCCCTGTCGGACTCCTTCCTCCCCCTGAGCTTGCTCCACGAAGACGACACCACCCGCCAAGGCGCCCTGCGACGAGCCCTGGGGCGTTCCCCCTGGGCGCTTCTCGATCCCTGCAACCACCTCGCTTCCGTCTACCCCCTGCTCGAGGACATGGACCCAGTGGACGCCGCCTGTGCCGGTCTGATGGCCGCCGTGGCGGGCGTGTGGGGCCCAGACGTGCAGGAGCCTCGGGGCCGATCGAGCTGCCTCTCGCCTCCACCCATCGAGCTGGACCTGCTGCTGCAGCTCTCAGGCCCCAGACGCTCGGAGGCCGAGAAGGCACGCCTGGAACGCTTCGTCACCGCCACCTGCACCCCGCTCATCACTGGTCGACGCCCCATCGCAGCACGGCTGCTGCGCCCCCAGGCCAAGCAGTGGCGCGACCACGCTCGCCGCTGGCGCGTCCGCGAGCCCGACGAGCGCGGGCTCAGCGCCGACGAGCGTCCCTCCCCTCCCCCGTTCTCACCATGCCTGGCGCCCGACGAGAACCAGGCCCGGCCGGTCGCGGGCCCGCAACCCCGGATCTCCGCTCGGCAATTCCTACGCCGCTGGCTCTGCTCAGGCCGCGCAGCCCGTGCCCTGTGGGTCTGCGCCGCGGGTGAGCCCGAGGCCAACCTGCGCCTGAACCTGACCGCCGAGCCTGGCTGGCCCGCCTTCCTCGACCGGCACGAGGCTCGCTTCCTCGACCTCGAGGTGGAGAGCGCCGATGGCGTCAGGCGCTGGATCACAGGCTTCGATGACAGTCCCGCTGCCCTGATGGCACGCCTCTCTCCAGACTGCAGCACAGCCCCCCGTTGAGCGCCCCGTTCAGCGCCCGTCCTTGGCCACCGTTTCCGCCGCCGTAGACCGGAAGGTCCGCGCCGCCCCCCAGGCTTCGAGGTCCGCGAGCCGATAGGCCACACGGGATCTCGGGCTGTCCCCCAAGCGGATGTACGGTGGCCCATGCCCGGTCAGCCGCCACTTCCTGAGGGTCTGCGGCTTGATACCCAGATAGCGGGCGGTCTCGGGGCTGCTGAGCAGGGGGCTGGGAGCGTCGGGCATGGTCTTCTCCAAGATACCCGACCAGCGTAGGGGAACCGCCACGAGCGATGGGCGGCAAATCACGCCGCTGTTCTGCCGCCCGTCCGACCCGGGAGCGGCGGAAATCCAGTCCATTCCCACGCCGCTCTGAGTTTCCATGGTACGACCTGGGTCCGACCTGAGCGATTTTCGTCCTCTCCACCCCGATCTCCAGACAGAAGAAAACCCGCCCTTTCAGGCGGGTTTTCAATGGAGCCGAGGAAGGGATTTGAACCCTCGGCCTGCTGATTACGAATCAGCTGCTCTACCCCTGAGCTACCTCGGCCAGAAATGTCGCCGCCTTCTACCCGCCGAGGCTGGCGTCGTCAACAGTGTTCGGCACTCCCTTTCCGCCCAACGGTCACCCACAGCCTGCGCAAGGTCAGCCACGTGATCGATGGCCATGGGTTAGGCAGCTTGCCCTCGAGAACCCATCTCCCAAGCTCACACCGAGGCTTTCATGACCACCAAGCAGCGCATCGAAGAGCTGGAGGCCCTGCGGGAGCAGGCGCTCCAGGCAGGCGGCGCAGCCCGCATCGAGAAGCACCACGCCAAGGGCAAGCTCACCGCCCGCGAGCGGCTGGTCGCGCTCTGCGATCCCGACTCCTTCCAGGAGCTGGACATGTTCGTGCGCCACCGCTGCACGAACTTCGGCATGGAGAACAACCGTCCCCTTGGTGACGGCGTGGTCACCGGCTTCGGCCGCATCGACGGTCGAGTGGTGTACCTGTTCGCGCAGGACTTCACGGTAGTGGGCGGCTCCCTGGGCGAAGCCTTCGCCGCCAAGATCTGCAAGGTCATGGACCTCTCCATCAAGGCCGGCGCGCCCCTCATCGGGGTGAACGACTCGGGCGGCGCCCGGATCCAGGAAGGCGTCGCGGCCCTGGGCGGCTACGCCGAGATCTTCTTCCGCAACGTGGACGCCTCGGGTGTGGTGCCGCAGATCTCGTTGATCATGGGTCCCTGCGCCGGGGGCGCGGTGTACTCCCCTGCCCTCACGGACTTCGTGTGCATGGTCAAGGGCGGCTCCCACATGTTCATCACGGGTCCCAAGGTCATCGAGACGGTGACCGGCGAAAAGGTCAGCTTCGAAGACCTCGGCGGCGCGGCGGCTCACGCGGCCAAGTCCGGCGTGTGTCACATCGTCGAGGAGTCCGAAGAGGACGCCCTGGCCACGGTGCGCGAGCTGCTCGGCTACCTGCCCTCGAACAACCTCGAGGATCCCCCCTTCGTGGCCACGGCCGATCCCAAGGACCGCGCCGACGACGCCCTGGACACCATCGTCCCCGACGACGCCTCCAAGCCCTACGACATCAAGAAGGTCATCGCTGCGGTGATGGACGATGGCGAGTTCCTCGAGGTCCACGCCGACTGGGCCAAGAACATCGTGGTGGGCTTCGCCCGCCTGGGCGGCCACGCGGTGGGCATCGTCGCCAACCAGCCCGCCTACCTCGCGGGCTGCCTGGACATCGACGCCTCGAACAAGGGTGCCCGCTTCGTGCGCACCTGCGACGCCTTCAACGTACCCCTGATCACCCTCGAGGACGTCCCGGGCTTCCTGCCTGGCGTGAACCAGGAACACGGTGGCATCATCCGCCACGGCGCCAAGCTGATCTACGCGTTCTGCGAGGCCACGGTGCCCAAGCTCACGGTCATCACCCGCAAGGCCTACGGCGGCGCCTACTGCGTGATGTCGTCCAAGCACATCCGGGCCGACTACAACTTCGCCTGGCCCACGGGCGAGATCGCGGTGATGGGCCCCGACGGCGCGGTCAACATCATCTTCGCCAAGGACATCGCCTCGTCCGAAGATC
The DNA here is from genome assembly GCA_937912125.1 of uncultured Pseudomonadota bacterium. Taxonomy (GTDB): domain Bacteria; phylum Myxococcota_A; class UBA796; order UBA796; family JAFGLY01; genus CALDOK01. The sequence goes on along the minus strand of CALDOK010000155.1, from coordinate 10,156 downwards.
CCGCGGCCCGCGGGAAGCAGCTGGTGGACGAGTACCGCGCGCGCTTCGCGACCCCCTACCTGGCCGCTGAGCTCGGCTACATCGACGACATCATCCGCCCCAGCGAGACCCGCCGGCGGCTGATCGACGCCCTCGAGTCCATCCGCAACAAGCGCGAGCCCCGCCCCAGCAAGAAGCACGGCAACATCCCTCTATAGGTCGAGGTCACCATGTCCGACTCCACCCTCGACCGCGACACCCGCCGACGCTTGCTGCTGGCAGCGGCCATCGCCCAGCTGCTGGCCGAACAGAGCGCCGAGACCGGCACCCCCAGCGCGCAGACCTGGGTCCGCACGGGCCATGGCGGCTTGGCCGGACGCTGGGCCTGGAACCATCGCAGCCCTTCCGCCTGGCGCCTCGCAGGCCGCCTCGACCACCACCGCGGCCGCTAGCCAGCCCGAGGAACGAACCATGACCGCTCAAAAGGTCCAGATCACCGATCTCATCCTGCGCGACGCGCACCAGTCCTTGCTGGCCACACGCATGCGCATCGAAGACATGCTGCCGGCGCTCGAGCTGCTCGACGACGTGGGCTTCTACTCCCTCGAGATGTGGGGTGGCGCCACCTTCGACGTCTGCCAGCGCTTCCTGAACGAGTCGCCCTGGGAGCGGCTCCGCACCATCAAGAAGCACTGCAAGAAGACCAAGCTGCAGATGTTGCTGCGCGGCCAGAACCTGGTGGGCTACCGCCACTACGCCGACGACCTGGTCTATGCCTTCGTGGCCCACGCCCACGAGAACGGCATCGACGTGTTCCGCATCTTCGATGCGGTCAACGACATCCGGAACGTGCAGGAGGCCATGCGGGCCACCACCAAGGTGGGCGGCATCGTGGAAGGCTGCATCAGCTACACCATCAGCCCAGTGCACACCATCGAGGGCTTCGTACACTTCGCCCAGCAGCTCAAAGACGAAGGGGCGGAGCTCATCTGCATCAAGGACATGGCGGGCATGCTCTCCCCCGCCCACGCCACCGAGCTGGTGGGCGCGCTCAAGTCCGAGATCGAGCTGCCGGTGCACCTGCACACCCACTGCGCCTCGGGCATGGCGCCGGCCACCATCTACGCCGCGGTCCAGGCGGGCTGCGATATCATCGACACCACCCTGTCTCCCCTTTCCTGGGGCACCTCCCACACCCCCACCGAGTCCATGGTCGGCATCCTCCGAGGCACTCCCTGGGACACGGGGCTCTCCCTGGACAAGCTCGACGCCTGCGCCGCTCACTTCCAGAAGGTGCGCGAGCAGTACATGCCCCTGCTCAACCCCTTCTCCGAGCGCGTGGACACCCGGATCCTCCAGCACCAGATCCCGGGCGGCATGATGTCCAACCTGCTCTCCCAGCTCAAGATGCAGAAGGCCGAGGACAAGTTCGACGAGGTCTTGCTCGAGACCGCCCGGGTCCGCAAGGATCTGGGCTACCCGCCGCTGGTCACGCCCACCAGCCAGATCGTGGGCACCCAGGCGGTGTTCAATGTGGTGCTGGGCGAGCGCTACAAGATGGTGACCAACGAGGTTCGCAACTACATCCGCGGCCTGTACGGCGCCTCTCCCGCCCCCATCGATCCGGATCTGGCGGCCAAGGTCCTGGGAGACGAAGAGCCCATCACGGTCCGCCCCGGCAGCCTGTTCGAGCCCGAGCTGCAGTCCCACCTGGACCATGTGGCTGGCTGGGGCCCCGAGTACGGCCTCGAGGAGGCCCTGAGCTACGGCCTGTTCCCCCAGGTCGCCGAGGAGTTCTTCGCCGCGCGCCGCGAAGGCCGCCTGCCTTCCCAGACCGAGCCCCGGCCCGAGAACATCGTGCCCAAGGGCAAGGAGGCCTCCGCCGACCCCAGCGCCGATGGGCGCGAGCTGACCCTCGAGCTCGACGGCGTGAAGAGCGTGGTCCAGGTCACCCAGGCCAGCGGCGGCGTCATGCGCCTGGGCCTGGACGGGGTCAACTACGAGGTCAAGGTCGCCCCCCAGGTCCGACAGCGCCGAGAGCGCCGCGGCGGTGGGGACGAAGGCGGCGAAGGCCTGATGAAGGCCCCCCTGCCCGGCGTGTTGCTCGAGCTCCGCGTGGCCGTGGGCGATGCCGTCGAGAAGGGCCAGGTGGTGGCCGTGCTCGAGGCCATGAAGATGCAGAACGAGCTGGAGGCTCCGGTCGCCGGCGTCGTCAAGGCGGTCTTGGCCAAGCAAGGTGGCAACCTGGACAACGGCCAGCCCATCCTCGAGATCGAGGCCTCCGAGGAAGCATAGGCGTGTCTCGCCGTCGCGAGCTCTGCCTGGACAGTCTGGAGCAGGCTGCCCAGGCGCTGGCCACGAGCCGTGCGGCGGTGGCGTTCACCGGCGCAGGCATGTCCGTCGAGAGTGGCATCCCCGACTTTCGCAGCGCCCACGGCCTGTGGCGCACCTACCCGCCGGACGAGTACGCCACCATGAGCGCCTTCAGCGCTGACCCGGCCAAGGTGTGGGTGATGCTCAGGGCCATGGTGGGGGTGTTGTCTGCGGCCGAGCCCAACCCAGGGCACCAGGCCCTGGCGCAGCTGCAGCGCATGGGTCGGTTGCGGCGCGTCATCACCCAGAACATCGACGGGCTGCACCGTCGAGCAGGGAGCGTGGACACCATCGAGGTTCACGGCAGCACCACCGGCCTGCACTGCCCCTCGTGCACCCTGCGCGACAAGCGCGCGTCCATACCCACCCGCGGCGTCCCGCCCTGCCCGCGCTGCGGCCGGGCCATGAAGCCACCGGTGGTCCTGTTCGAGGAAGGGCTGCCTCCCGGCGCGATGGGTGAAGCCATGCGCTTAGCCGATGCGTGCGACCTGATGCTCGTGGTCGGCACCTCGCTCGCGGTCTACCCGGTGGCCTCCCTGCCCGACCTGGCCATCCGGGCGGGCGCCACCATCGTGGAGGTCAACACCGAGCCCGGCCACCTGCGGCGCGAGGGGGCCATCGAGCTGGCGGGCGGCGCGGCCCAGGTGTTGCCGCTGCTGATCGAGCGCGCGCTCGAGCTGGCGGGCTAACGCCCCAGCCCGGTGTCGAGGGGGAGGCCCACCTCGCCACCTGCGCCCTCCCAGCGCACGCGCACCTGGAACTCGCCGTTGTCGTCGCTGACGGTGGTGGCGTAGAGCTGGTCTTCGCTGTCCCGGACCTCCACGATGGCGAACGCTACCGGGTCGTCCTTGTGCAGGATGCTGCCCTGGATGGTGTCCCCACGCTCGAGCATGATGATGCTGGGGAAGTCCTCCACCGGGGCCTCGATGTAGGTGACCGAGGCCTGACCTTCGGGTGGGTTGAGGAGGAACTGCAGCTTGACCATGGGGACGTCGATGCGGAAGTAGCCGCCTTCATCGCTGGTGGCCGTGTAGGTGTAGCCGTCGAAGCCGCGCTCGGTGGCCACCACGGTGACCCCCGCGAGCGCCTGGCCGCCAGGCCCCAGGACCTGGGACTCGATGGTGTAGAGGCCCTCGAGCTGGACGTCGAAGTCATCGCCGTCGCCGTCGTGGGAAGCAGCCAGGATGACCTGGGCGGGCGAGAGCCCCATGCTGGCCGGCGCGATGAACTCGACCATGTAGCGCCCGGGGAGCACCGCCAGGCGGTACTCGCCACGGGAGCTGGTGATGTCGTCCAGGATCAGCTCACCATCGGGGAAGTCGTAGAGCTCGAGGGAGGTGAAGCGCACGGTGGCGCCCTCCACCGCGCTGGAGTTCGCAGCCGTGACCACCTGACCGCTGACACCGACGCTCTCGAAGGCACCGATCTGGAAGTTCACCTCGGCGCCCTCGTCGGACTCGACGACGACATCCTGGCGGGTCGTGGGCACCAGCTCGCCGGTGTCGCCCGCCAACACCACCTGGTAGCTGTGCCCTGGCATGGCCCGCAGCTGGTAGTAGCCGGCGTCGTCCGGGCTGACCTTGGGGCCGACGGAGCCGGTGACGGGATCGCGCAGCCAGAGCTCGAGCTCCAGCGCGCCGAGCTCCAGCCCGGTGCCGTTGGCGATTCGGCCGTAGACCGGCGCGCCATAGTCGAGCTCGATCAGCTCGTCCGACACATCGCTCCGGATGCTGACCCCCTGAGTGATGAGCAGAGGCAGCTGAGTGGGCTCGACCGGCAGCACCGCCAGGGTGTAGTCGTCGGCGCGGGGTAACCGCAGCCGAAAGGCGCCGTCCTCCATCGCGTCGGTGTGGGCGCTGGCGCTCATGATGGTGCCGGCCTTGTAGACCGAGACCATGGCCTCGATGGGGATGAAGCTGCCGGGCACGGAGATGTCGAAGTAGGGGCTGGCGTCGTAGCCCCAGACCATCCCCGCGTAGGTGGCCGGGGTGCTCATGGAGAGGGACAGGCCTTCCCAGTCGCCGTCCAGGATGTGGGTCTCAGGGAGCAGATCTGGGTTCTGGTCCGAGGGGTAGACGTCCACCCGCAGGTAGTCGCTGACCGGGTTGTCTTCCCGCGGGGCCTGGCCGCCCGAGTCGAGATCGTTCTTGGACACCCCGTACTCGGCGCAGGCGCTGGTGAGCAGGGCCAGGAGAGCGGTGGCGATGGCGGCGCGCTTCATTCGAACACCACCAGGGTCCAGGTTCGGGTATCCCGCTGGGGCGAGCCATCCCCCACGGCGCAGGTGAGCACCTCCCCGTTGATGACATCGGCCGGCGTGAGCACCACCTCACTGGACTGGAAGTCGCCGCTGCTCGAGGGCACCGCGTCGGGGATGGTTCCGCTCATGCTGCCGTACCAGAAGAACTCCAGCGCGTCGTCGTTCTCGTCCAGGGCGATCACGAACACCTTGGTGCCCTCGCCCGTGCCGCCCGAGTAGATGCACAGCGCATCCTGGATGTCGGGATACTGCTCCTGGCAGGAGGCGTCGGCGTAGGCGGCGAAGATCTCGGGAGGCACGTTGTCATCCACCAGGAGGGTGATGGGGCCCAGGTACAGGCAACCTGTGGAGAACAACAGGAAGCAAGCGGCGTGCCAGCGGGCGAGAGACCGCCCCGCCAGCCTGCTTGCGGAGAAAGCGGCTCGAGGGGATGTCGGCGGAAGTGGCAGCGACCGTGGCATCCAGGTCATGGTAGCCCAGGAACCACCAGCGGGGCACCCGCCTTTGCGCCTTCGATGGTGATGGCCTGCGGTTCGGCCGCGGGGCATCGAAAGACCACCTCGTGGGCGATGCGAGGCTCGGGTAGGCTGAACTGCCTGCCCATCTGGCCGGCCGTGCCCAGGGGGCTGCCGTCGAGGACAACCAGGCACTCATCGGGGATGGTCTGGGCGATGTTCACGGTGGCCGGCAAGGGGATCATCCGTACATTGGAGATGACCTCCTGCTCGTTGGGCGCCACGGAGATGTCCTGCTCCCAGTCCTTGCACAGGTGGTTCTTGAGCACCAGGTGGTGCTTGCCCGGTGGAACCTCCGGCGTCTCCGTGGTGCCGGTGCGTCCCAGCAGCTCGCCGTCCAGGTAGATGTCGGCCCAGCCGGGAAACTCCAAGATCACGCGGAGGCTCCCAAACTCTTCCTTGGCCACCTGTGACGCCGAGGTGACCCTGGGGATGTCCGTGGGTTCGTAGATCCGGCCCACACCAGCAGGCTGGGTGCTGGGCCCGATGGGCCGTGGCCCGACGGCCTGCTCACCCCCACCCGAGCCGCGCCCCGCAGGCGGTGAGGCGCTGCCGTCGGCGGCCCCCTGTGCCAGCGCCACGAGATCCTCTGGCGTCGGCAGGGGCGAACCGAACGCCGGCGGGAGGTCGGCGGGTTGGGTGAACGCTGGCCACGGATCGTCGGGATCCGAGAGCGGGTCGGCGGCCTCGATGACGGGATCATCCGGCGGGGGGACGACGGGCGCGGGCGCGCCGGGCCCCAACAGCCAATAGGCGCCCAGCCCCAAGGCCGCCACCAGGACCGCCAGGGAGGCGAAGCTGACCTTGCGGCCCGGGGTGGCGCCGGATCCCGTGTGCAGGCTCTGGACCAGGGCCAGCACCTCTTCGTTGTCGGGATCGATGGCCAACAAGCGGTTGAAGGAGCGCAGCGCGAGCAGGTGCTCGTTGTTGTCCAGGTGCTGGCGACCACGCTCGAGCAAGGCCACAGCCAGGTGCCGCTCGAGCTCGAGGCGGTAGGGCTCGGGCTCTGTGATCAGGCGCCTGAGGGACCAGGTGGGATCGTCGATGGTGATGCCGACCTGCCCCAGGGTGGCCTCGAGGACCTCTTCGACCTCCTGAGCCGACTGGTAGCGATTGCTGGAGTCGGTCTGCAGCAGCCGCTCGATGACATCCGCCAGCGCGGGAGAGGAGTCGGGCGCTACCTCGCCCACGTCGGGACGGTTGCCCTCGATGATGTTGCGCAGGATGACGCTGGGGTTCGAGCCGGTGAAGGGAAGCTCGCCAGAGACGGCATGGAACAGGACGGTGCCCACGCTGAACAGATCGGACCGCTGATCCAGGCGGTGCTCCATGGCCTGCTCGGGGCTCATGTAGGCCGGGCTGCCCACCAGGGCCCCGGTCACGGTCATCTGCCCTTCCTCGAGGAAGCGGGCGATGCCGAAGTCCGTGAGCTTGAGCACGCCATCGCGGCGGATCATGATGTTCTCGGGCTTGATGTCCCGGTGGATGATGCCCTGGGCGTGGGCGTAGCGCAGAGCGCTGGCCAGCCGCAAGCCGATCATCGCGACCGCCTCGGAGGGCAGGCGACGCCGCTCACGGATGAACTCGCTGAGGGTGACCCCGTCGATAAACTCGGTGACGATGTAGCACTCGTCCGACTCGACGCCCGAGTAGTCGAAGATGCGCAGGATGTTCTTGTGGTCCAGGTGCTCGATGGCGCGCGCTTCACGGGCGAAGCGCTTGCGGTTCCGGGACGACGACGAGAGGTGCGGGTGCAGCACCTTGACCGCTACGTCCCGCCCCAAGGTGACGTGGCGCCCGCGGTACACGACCGCCATGCCGCCCTCGCCGACCTTCTGGAGGATCTCGTACTTGTCGATGACGTTCCCGATCACAGCGTGTCGTCCATTGGGCTGCGGAGCGTTCCAGCCCGCTGGCCATGTCCCCCAACGAGGGGGAGCGAGGAGGCGATTATGTTCATCCTATCGCAAGAATAGTGGCTTGGTCCGCAGGGGGCGTGGGCAGGGCGCGGAGCTCGGCGAGAGGAACCCAGGCCAGCCGATCGTGGAAGAGGGCCACAGGTTCTCCCAGAAGCTCGACCCGGTAGCAAGCCAGCACCACCCGCTCGTCGCCGCCCTCGGCGACCAACTCACCGACCACTGAGGCCACCGCCATCTCTTCGAGCAGCTCCCGCGCGAGGGCCGTGGGATCGTCCTCGCCGGGCTCGACCTTGCCGCCCGGGAACTCCCAGAGCCCGGCGTGGCGACGCCCAGGCGGCCGGCGCGCCATGAGCACGAGCCCACGGCGCTCGACGACCGCACCCACCACTCGGACTCGGTCCCTAGCGCCTTGCTCCGATCCTGTGTGCATGGGGGCTTCTCTCCTGGAGCATAGACCCCCAGGGGGCCTGGACACTCCTCGCTCGGGCCAGGTGACGGCTTATCGCCCCACCCGCGCCCCCGCACCTGCACCGCGGCGAGGTAGGATCGAGGAGACCACACCTGCTGGAGTCCCCATGTCGATGCTCGAGGGCTTGCGTGTCCTGGACATGTCCCGCTTGCTGCCCGGCCCCTTCGCCACCTGGCTCCTCCAGGCGCACGGCGCCGAGGTGGTCAAGCTCGAAGATGCCCGCGGAGGCGACTACCTCCGCTGGATCCCTCCCTTCGACGGGGAGCTCGGGGCCATGTTCACCGCCCTGAACCGAGACAAGCGCAGCCTGACCCTGGATCTTCGTCACAGTGAAGGGCAGCGAGCCCTCCGCGCCCTGCTGCCTCGCTACGACGTCGTGCTCGAGAGCTTCAGGCCCGGTGTACTGGCGCGCTTCGGGCTGGACTTCCAGCAGCTGGCTCTGGAGCACCCCAGGCTGGTGTTCGCCTCCTTGTCGGGCTTCGGACAGACCCATGCCTGGGCCCAGCAGCCCGGCCACGACATCAACTTCGAGGGCATGGCCGGCCTGCTGGCTCCCGGCGCCCGCCTGGACGGGGTGCCCACACTGCCCGCGCTCCCCGTGGCCGATCTGGCCGGGGGGTCCCTGATGGCGGCCTTCACCATCTGCGCTGCGCTGCTCCGGCGGGAGCGAACGGGGCAGGGCCGCGTGCTGGATCTGAGCATGACGGACGGGGCGGCCACCCTGCTCTACCCACTGCTGGCCACCACCCTGGCGTCCGCCAAGCCACCACCTCCCGGCGGTGACATGCTGACGGGCGCGCACCCCTGCTATGGCATCTACCGCTGCGGCGACGGCCGCCTGCTCACCCTGGCAGCCCTGGAGCCCCAGTTCCTGAAGGTGCTGCAGGACCGCACCGGACTCGCGGGCGTGGCCACGCGCCAGAAGCTCGAAGCCCTCTTCCTCACCCAGCCTCGCCACCACTGGGTCGAGCTCCTGGCGAGCGCCTGCGTCGCCCCCCTGCTCGAGCTGGACGAGCTGCTCGAGGGCAGCCTGGTGGCCAGCCGCGGCGTCCTGGGGCTCGGGGACCACGGCCTCTGGGCCTGCCCTCCCGCAGGACTGGCCGCCAAGGGCCCGGCTCCAGCCCTGGGCGCTCACTCCCGCGTAGAGCTCGAGGCCGCAGGCGTAGACTTCGACGCCCTGCGCGCCCTGAAGGTGAGCACCGAGCCCCCTTCCCCCGAAGACGGCTAGTAGGGCAGGCTGCTGAGCACCAGGATGGCCACGACGCAGGCGGCGTTCACCCACAGATGCCGAATGAGCCTACCCCTGGCCTGGGTGTAGGCCCCGAGCTCAGCGGGGGCGTCCAGGCCCGGGTCGAGGCGACGCAGGGGCTCCGCCACCCAGATCTCGGTGTAGGTGTAGTTCACCCAGAGCACCAGAAAGATCAGGTGCTTAGCCAGAAAGATCCGGTCGAAAGCCTGCTCGACGCCCCAGACGAAGCCGCCTCGCGCCAGGAAGTAGCGCAGCAGCCCCCCCAAGATAAGCATTCCCAGCGCCAGCCCGGAGCCGGGCCCCCACGCCCTCCAGGCCCGGTCGAGGTGCCAAGGCTCGAGGGACCGGATCCGTGAGCTGAGGGGCAGCAGCAGCGCAAAGGCCAGCAGAGGCCCGGCATAAAGCAGCAGGCCTGCCTGGTGGAGGATGGCTGCCAGGGTCTCCATGGACGTCCTCCGTGGGTATGGACCACGCGCGCACTGACGGAGTGGGAGCAGAGCCGATACCGCCCCCCGAAGGCGGACGCAAGATCAGCGCGATCCCGGCAGCCCCCAGGTCGCGGCCCCGAGGAAGGCCACGGAATGCCCGCATTCACGGGCGCGAAGATGTCAAGGTGCGCGGAATCCGACCGAACAGGGCTGCCCCTGGCCTGCGTGGTTCGGTTACACTTGGGGTCTGTCCCTTCGGGAGAAGAAGATGACGAAGTGGGAGTTCCTGTTCGGTTCCGATCGGGTCGAGGTCGAAGGCACCACCTGGCTGGACGCGCTCGGCAAGGCGCTGGGCGCCGCGGGCTTGGACTCCACCGTGCTCACCCGACTGCACATCGACGTACAGCCAGGCGATCGCGTGGTGGTCAAGGATCCCGCAGGGCGCAAGATGGTCCTGCAGCCCGTGCCCGCGGGCGACACGACCCAGCCCGACATGGATCTCTTCAACATCCCGCCCGACCTCGAGACCGAAGAGATCCCGCGCACCACCGAGGGGCGCCCCATGCCCCGCCGCGGCCCCAAGCCGCGCGCCACCAACTGGCGGGTGCCCACCACCAGCCCCGCGCCCGCGGCGCTGCGCACGCCCAGGCCGCCCGACCCCACCCTGGCTGTCCCCTCCCTTCCCGTCGTCCTGGACTCGGACGAGCCTCCCACCGAAGAGATCGATCCCGCCAAGCTGGCCAGCGTCTTGGCTGCGGCCCACGCCCAGGGCGCACCTGCCGCTCCGGTGCCCAAGAAGCCCTCGACGCAGCCCGCGCCGCCGCCTCCGGCCAAGCCCGCACCGCCGCCTCCAGCCGAGCCCGCGCCGCCGCCTCCGGCCGAGCCTCCAGCCCGCACCAAGCCTCGCAGGCTCCCCCGACGCGGCGCCCCTCCCATGCCCGCCATGGCCCCGCCCATGGCCCCG
>CALDOK010000154.1 GCA_937912125.1 uncultured Pseudomonadota bacterium | reverse complement strand
CAGGACGACTAGCCACGAGGCTCACAGCCCTCGATGACACATCCGACCCATGTGCTCCGCCCCCTGGTCGAGGCGGACATCCTTCAGGTCCTGGATCTGTACCGGGCCGCCATCCTGCCCATCTGGCTCGAGCGTGGGCGTGACCACGACTTCGGCCGCATCGAGGCCAACCTGCGGGCCCGCATAGGCGACGGGGACCACGGACTCACGGTGGCGCAGGGAGCCTCAGGCCATCGCGCACCCTTGGCCGGCTACCTGGCCTGGGAACGCCACCCGGACCACACCTCCACCCACACCGTCGCCCACCTGCGCATGATCCTGGTCCACCCGGATCACCAGGGCAGCGGCCTGGGTCGAGACCTGATGCGGCACTTCGAGGCGGCGGCCCGCGCTGCGGGCTGCACCAAGCTGCTGTTCGACGTGCTGGCAGGGTCACCAGCGCGGGGCTTCTACGAGCGCCTGGGCTACCACCACTGGAGCGACTACCTCGAGAAGCGGCTCGACGGCTGACCCCCACAGCGGCCGGATGGGGCAGGATCCGTGCAGAGGACCGGGGGGCTAATCTGCGGTGGCGTCGCCGCTGGAGGTCGGCGCCTCGAAGACGCTGGGCTCCATGAGGGTGGCGAAGAGCTCGCCGTAGCTGAGCTTTCCCTCGAAGCCCTTGGTGTAGGGCAGAAAGACCCGCACGGCCTGGCCCGAGGCTTGCTCGAGGCGCAGCTCGATGGCGTCGGTGCGCTCGCCGGTGCTGGGCGGCACCACCCAGGCGTCCAGGCAGATGCCAGAGGCGCGGATCTCTCCCCTGCCGGCCATGTCCCGCAGGCCCGACACCAGCCGCTCGATCACCGCCTCGGCCGTGTCCTGATGGGCAGGCTCGCCGGCCGGCATGGAGGTGGGCAGGCCCTGAGGATCGAGCGCAGCGCTGAAGGGATAGAACTCGCCGGTCTGGTCCAACATCTGCTTGGCCATGGTGATCAGCACGTTGAGCAGACGGTCGATGTCGGGATGCGCCATGGGCCTACCTGAGTTCAGAGGCATCCTTCCGCTATCGGACTCACCGCACCGAATCCATGTCCGGGGCGGACTTCGCCGCGACCAGCAGGGCGCGGATCTTCACCGCCGCCTGTGCGGGAACCGAGGTGAGGCTCAGCTCCGCTGTCCACCCCTTCGCACCGGGCTGCCAGCTGACCACGTTGGCGTACAGCTCTTCGACCGAGGTGCCGTCCTCGAGCAGCAAGGTCAGCTGGAGCACCTGACGGTCCTCCAATGCCCAGCCGCCCTCGAGCACCAGGCTGTGCAGGCCTACGCCGCGCACGCGCGCTCGAAGGGGCTCACCGACCAGCTGCTTGCCCTCCACCCGCGTACACAGCGCCGCCAGGTCCACGGCCACCTTGGGGCTGTCGCAGCCCGGAACCGTGAGATCGTAGGGCTCGCCCACGGCCAGCAGCGGGTAACAACCGACCTCCCGCTTCTTGCCCTTGGCTCGAAGCTTCTGCCCAGGCCCGGTCAAGATGTCGGGGCCCGCCGCCTGGATGCAGGCCTGGCTCACCAACACCTGCCCTCCTAGCGCCGCGCCCTCGAGGCGTGCGGCCTGGTTGATGGTGTCGCCCACCACCCCGTACTTCATGCGGCGACTGGAGCCGATGTTTCCGGCCACCACAGCCCCGGTGTTCACGCCGATGCCCATGCGCAGGTCCTGGGCCTCTCGCTGGTTGAACCCGCACAGGGCGATCTGCATGTCGATGGCACAGGCCAGCGCGCGCCGGGCATCATCGGGTCGGGCCTCAGGCGCCCCGAAGAAGGCGAGCACGCCGTCCCCCGTGAACTCGCTGATGGTGCCGTCGTGAGCCATGATGCAGTCGGCCATGCAGCTCAGGTAGCGGTTGAGCAGGCCCAACATCACCGCAGGCTCGAGGGACTCGGTCAGGGCGGTGAAGCCTCGCAGGTCGGACATGAGGATGGTCACCGTGCGCAGCTCACCCCCCAGCCGGGCGCCCGCTGGGTTCGCGAGCACCCGCGCGGCAACCTCGGGAGCCACGAAGCGACCGAAGGTCTCGCGGATCAGCTCCCGCTCCCGCAGCCCCTGCAGCATGCTGTCGAAGGCACGCCCCAGCAGCCCGATCTCGTCCCGGGTGGGGATGTGGACCCGCTGCTCCAGATCACCACCGGCCAAGGCCAGGGCGCTCGAGGTGAGCTGACCCAGGTGCCGGTTGAGGTAGCGGGCAAAGACCACCGCCAGGGTCATGCTGAGCAAGATGCCGAGCCCGATCCAGTTCAACAGCTGGCGGGTGCGCACCCGGATCAGCCAGTCTTCGACCTCCGCGTCCACGTCCAGCTCGAGCAGCCCGACCACCCTGCCCTGCCCGTCACGGATAGGGGCGAAGGCCGACGAATACCGCCCCCACTCGTCCTGCCAGTCGGCCACGAAGGCCAGCTCCCCGGCCAGCGCCTCGCGGTGCCCCTCGTTGACGTCGAAGATGGGAAAGCCCAGGGGCAGCGGCGCGGAGGGTGTGCCGTCGATGACGTAGGAGAGCCGACCCTGATCGTCGGGCGTCAGGGTGACCGCGTACATCAGGCCGTTGGCCTCCACCGCGGAGCACAGCCACCGATACAGGCGCTGGAAGGACTCGGACTCCATGTCCGCGCCCCGCTGCAGGGCGGCATGGGCGTCGCCGTCGATGGCCTCGGCCATGGACTGGGCCAGGCCCATGAGCACGACCTCGCGGCGGTCGGTCTCACGCTGCAGGTCGTGGCGAAAGTCGCTCCAGCCGAACGAGGCCAGGGCGCAGGCCATCAACAGGCCGAAGGCCAGCCCGAGCTTGCTCCAGAGCGGGAAGACGGCCCGTCCGACGGCGATGCTGTCTCGGGGGGGTCGTCGTTGCTCACTCACGCCGATGCAGCTCCTGGATCGAACGATGATACGCCACCTGTCTACCCTCTCCACACCCCCTCCGGCACTGCGGACCCCATGCTCCCACTGCACACCGCCCTCGGCCGACCCACGCTGCTTGCCGCGATCCTGCTGGCCGCCTGCGACGAGGCGCCTCGCGCGCTCGAGCGCCCCAACCGCATCCTGCTGGATGCACAGGGCCAGCTGCACGTCTCGGACTTCCACCACCAGCGCGTGGTGGTGTTCGACCAGGACGACCAGCCCGCGGGCATCTACGGTGCCCAGGGCCTGGGCCCTGGCGGGCTGTGGCAGGTCCGCGCCTTGGCCTCTGGGCCCGGGCCCGGGATCTGGCTGGCGAACCAGCGCATCCGCTCCGCGGACGACGAGGACACGGTGTGGGAGGTCAAAAACTTCGTCGAAGGCAAGGAGCGCGAGGCGTGGGTGATTCCGCCGGTGGAGGATGTGGAGTCGCAGTGGGTGGAAGCCATGATCGCCATGCCAGGGGGCGACTGGTTGGTCGTGGACTCGGGCCACGACGGCCTGATCCGCTACGACGAAGCCTGGCAGATCCAGGAAGTCTGGGCGGCGCCCACGGGCCTGGTCGCCCCCTCCGAGGACACCCCGCCTGCTCCCCTGCCGTTCTTGGGCGTCTCCTCGGCCACACTCGCTGGCGACCAGCTCTGGGTGGTGGAGCAGCGCGGCCACCGCGTGCGGCTCCTGGACCTGCAGGGCCGCCAGATCATGGCCTTCGGTCACGAAGGGCGCCAGCCCGGGGAGCTTCGTTTTCCGCAGGCCATCGCGGTCTGCCCCGAGCGCTGGCTGATGGTGGCCGACCTGGGCAACTACCGCGTGCAACGCTTCGATCTCGAGGGGCGCTTCATGGACGGCTTCGAGCCAGAGCCAGCGGTCGAGGGCGAGGCGGTGCAGCTGCTGGACCTGACCCTCAGCGCCGACTGCGAGCGGACCTTCTTGGTGGACTCCAAGGGCAGCCGAGTGTTGGTCACCACACCCACGGGTGAGGTCCTGCGCAGCTGGGACCGCTGGGAGGAGTGATGCCCTGGATCCGCACCCAGATCATCCGCGCCGCACGCCTGCTCATCCGGATCTTCTTCCGCAGCGTGGAGGTGGAGGGGCTCGAGCACGTGCCAGCGGACGGGGGCGGCATCGTCGTGTCCTGGCACCCCAACGCGCTCATCGATCCGGTGCTCATCCTGGCGTGTATGCCCCGCCCGGTGATCTTCGGGGCGCGCTCGGGCCTGTTCCGCTGGCCCCTGCTGGGCTGGCTGATGAAGTCTGTGGGTACGGTCCCCATCCACCGCACCCAGGACCGTGCGGGCATCAGCCCTGACCAACGCCACGCCGCCAATGTACAGGCCCTGGACACCCTGGCCCAGGCTGTGGCGGACGGCGGCTTCAGCTGCCTGTTCCCCGAGGGCGACAGCCACGACTCCCCTCACCTGCTCGCCATCAAGACCGGGGCGGCCCGCTTCTACTACCGGGCGCGCCTGCTGCGGCCCGACGCCCCCGCACCGGTCATCATCCCCGTGGGGCTGCACTACGACGCCAAGCGCAAGTTCCGCAGCAAGGTGCTGGTGCGCTTCCACCCGCCCCTCACGCTCCCCGCGGCCATGGACGTCACCCCCACCCTCGACGAGCCCCCGGAGCAAGCCCAGGGGCGCGTCAGGCAGCTCACGGCGGCCATCGAGCAGGTGCTGCGGGAGGTGGTCAACGCCACCGAGAGCTGGGAGCTGCACCACAAGATGCACCGGGCCAGCAAGCTGCTGCGTGCCGAGCGCGCCCTGCGAGCCGGCGCCGCGCTGGACAAGCCCACCATGCTGGAGCGGCAGGTCGGCTTCTGGCGCATGTGGGCCGGGTACTACCGCTGGCGGGAGCAGGAGCCCGAGCTGACCATGACGCTGGTGGCCAGGCTGGGAGAGTACGAGGCCAAGCTCGAGGCCCTGGGTATGGAAGACCACGAGCTGGATCGCCCCCCTGAGCGGGGCCGCAGCCTGCGCGCAGCGCTTTTGATGGCCCAGGTCGTCGCGGCCTTCGTGGTCTTCCCCACCCTGATCTTCCTGGCAGGGCTGGTGAACCTGGGGCCTTTCCTGATCATCCGCGTCGGCAGCAGGATCGCCGCCCAGAAGGGCAAGGACCACGCCACCATCAAGCTGGCGGCCGGCGTGCTGCTCTACCCACTGGCCTGGACCATCGCGGGCATCCTGGCCGCGGGCGCATCGTTCGTGCTGCACGAGGTGGACCCCATGATCCCGGCCTCACCCCTGCAAGCGGCCACGGTGGTGGTGCTGCTGGCCATCGCTGGCGGCATGGCGGCCCTGCACTACACACGCCTTGTTCGCGAGACCGCGCGGGCGATGCGGGTGCGGCTCACCCGCGCGCGGCAGCGGGTGGCCCTGGCCGAGCTTCGGGTGGAGCGGGCCGAGCTGGCCGACATCCTCGAGGCAGCCGAAGACGGCGTGGACCTGCCCGGCTCCGTCACCGCGGACGGCCGTGTGATCGCCGGCGAGCAGGTCCCCCCCGGGGGCAAGATGTAGGAGTGCGCCCCCGGCGCTGCCGATCCGCCTCGGGCCAGGGAGCAAGCGACCACTCGATGGAGAGATCAGCGGGCGGTCAGGCCTTGCCCCGGCGGTGCGCGGGGGTGAGGTCGCGCATGCCGAAGCGACGCAAGGGCCTGGTGGCGCGGCCCAGGGCGATGCGTGACTGCATCTCGAGGTCCAGGAAGCGGTCCCAGAACGCGGACCAGCGCTCGAAGCCCGGCGCGATGTAGAAGAGCTTGTCCAGATCGGCCGGGTCCGCGGGCAGCAGATCGACCCCGGGAGGCAGCACGCCGTCTTCCCGGGCGATGGTCTCGAAGTGGGTGCCCTCCTCGACCCGACACCAGGTGAGGGTCATGCGCCCCCGCGCCAGGGTGACGCCGTGGATCATGGCGTACAGGGCGAGGTACTCGAGCTGCTCCCGGTGGGAGGTGGACGGCGGGGTGGCGAAGAAGCTCCAGTTGGCGCGCAGCCCACGAACCTTGCTCACGGCCCGTACGGTGGCCAGGATCTCGGCCTTGGTGGTGTCCTTGCGCATACGCTCCAGCGAGGGCGGCAGCAGGCCGTCGGGGCTGAAGGAGACCCGATGGCAGCCAGCCCGCTGCATCAGCCGCAGGAACTCGGCGTCGACCCCCCGGAAGCCCAGCCACGCGATCCAGCGCGCGCGGATGCCCCGCTGGATCATGCCCTGGCAGATGGCGCGGGCGTGGACGGGGTCCTCGTTGAAGCGGCTGTCGGTGAAGGTGAACTGCCGGACGTCGAACTCCCGCTGGAGGTACTCGATCTCGTCCAGCACCACGGCCACCGGCTTGCGACGGAGCGCCCTTCCGTTGAGCCTGGGGTAGTTGCAGTAGGCGCAGCGGCGCGGGCAGCCGCGGGTGGTCTCGATGCCCAGGTCCAGGACCTGGCCCCGCTCGCGCTGGGCGCTGCGGTAGAGATCCCAGTCCAGGAAGTGGCGCTTGGGGAACGGCAGATCGCTGAAGGCGGGCATGGCCCGATCGCCCGTGTAGTGTACCTCCCCAGCCTGGTCCCTCCAGAACACACCAGACACGTCTTGGGGGGTGTCGAGCTTGGCCAGCAGCTCGACGAAGGCCTCCTCGCCCTCGGCCTGGACCCCCAGGTCGTAGGCGTAGCGCTCCATCATCTCGCGGCCGGCCTGGGTGAAGCCGGGGCCTCCCAGCACCACCGGGATGGTGGGCGCCGCCCGCCGGATGGTGGCCAGGGCATGCTCGAGCTCGGTGTGGAAGACGTAGGGTGCCTTGCGGGTGGTGGAGTCGATGTTGCGCTGGGAGACCCCCACGACCTCGGGCTGGAAGCGCGCGATCTCTCGCTCGAGGCGAGGCCACGGTGCCTCGTCGCTGGCGTCCAGGTGGACGATCCAGGGTGTGTGACCGGCCGCCTCGAGGGCCGTGGCCAGGCAGGACAGGCCGATGGGGAAGACCAGCTGCTCGCTCACGCCGTGGTGGCCTTGCCAGTTCTGGATCAGCAGGATTCGCACGTTGTTTCCTTTCGCGGCAGGGCTAGTCTTCGGCGATCAGGGGACAGCGGTCGAACTCGCCGTACATGTCCCAGAGCAGGCCGACGGCGGGCAGCGCCCTGACGATGGAGTTGGGGACGTCCTCGACCATGGCGTGATCGTCCAGCTCGGACAGCTGCAGGTCGTAGTTGTACGGAAGCTCCTGGCCCGTCCACGCTGCCTTCCACAGCCCTGGCGCGACGGTGCAGTCCATCATCGCCTCGGAGTAGTTGTAGCGAATGGGGACTCCCGCCGCGTCGAAGGCGTCGTAGAACAGCATGACATGGGGCCGGTCGGGCAGCGCCTGGCCGTGGTCGACCTCGGTGTAGTCGATGGCCGCCCGGAACCATGGCGGGGCAACGGCGGCGAGCGGCTCGACGTAGTTCATCATGTTGCGGACCTGCCAGAACTCCACGGTCTCGGCCAGGGAGGCGACGTGCTCTGGCCAGTTGTCCTCACGTAGGATCCCGCTGGTGACCGCCGCCCCGAGCACCTCAGGGCTGTACATGTGCGCGCCGTCCGGCAGGAGCTTGTCCCAGTGAGGCATGAACATGAAGTCTTCGTCGGCATCGAGCCAGCCGTTCTGGTTGACATCCAGCGAGCCGTCGAGGTGGGTCACCTGCCCGTCGCCGTCGAGGTCCAGGTAGAGGACGCCGGGGTAGTCGCTGCCCTCGAAGCGGCCCGTGTTGATGTCCGCCGAGTGCATGACGGAGTCCCAGAGCAGGGCGGAGTAGTCGAGGTCGCAGCTGGTGCCCTGGCAGTCGCCAGGCCGATAGGTGGGGTTGATGCCCTCGTCGAAGGTGTAGCCGTCGCCGTCCTGGTCCCGGAGGTTGTTGGGGTCCTGGGGGTCCATCCACAGGGCGCCCGCGTCGCCCAGCAGCAGCTGGGGCAGCAGGGGGGCCTCGTGGTTGGCGAAGCCCATGGTGGCGCTGGCCAGCTCTTCGTCCATGCTGGCCAAGGCCATCATCGCGACGATGGCCCCGCTCGAGGCTCCCAGCACCATGACCTTGTCGTTGCAGACCGGCGCCTCGACCACCTGGCCCAGGGTGTAGCCCTCGATGGTGGTCTTGCGGCCCGCGCCGAACAGGATGGCCTCGCGCAGCATGTCGGCGTCGGCTGGACCGCCCGCGTCGGGATCACCCGAGGTGCCCACGCCATCGACGGACCAGCCGGAGAAGATGGGCTGGATCTCGATCACGCCGAAGCCCGGCAGCAGCTGAGCCACGGGTTCTTCCTGGAGCAGCAGCGCCGGGATGGCCCCCACCACCACCGGAGCACCCGCGTCGTACAGGCGCTCCTCGGGGTCGGTGTGGAAGACCACCAGCAGGTAGGCCTCGTCGAAGTGCTCGGACTCGACCTGCACCACACGATAGGCCTGGGTGGGCTCGTCGGGATCGATCATGGCCTCGGGCAGCGCGACGGGGTCGAGATAGTCGTCGTTGCAGATCAGCTCGAGCATCGGAGGGAGCTGGGTGTCCCCCGTCTCGCCCGAGTGGGCGGTGTCCCCGAGGAAGGAGTCGCCGCTGTCGATGGGAGCCGAGTGGCCAGGGCCGGTCTCTTCCGTGTCGCTGGAGTACCGACCACACTGACAGGCCGACAAGCCCGCCAGGACGACAAGAACGGCGATGTTGGCGAGGGCGATGGGCATGGCGCTGGGGCTGGCTGGTGGGTGATGGCGATCGCGTCATCGGACCCGGGAACGCCCGGGGCACCGTCATGCAGCGACATAGCTGGCGTCCGAGCATGCCACAAGCGCTTGCCCGCCTGGACGGGGCTGGCCCTGGTGGAGGGCATGCCATGGGTGGCCGTCATATGCAGAGCTGATGCCCAGAGCAGTAGGCGCGTTCCTCGAGTCCAGCAGGCGCGCGGCAGGCCTCAGCCGGCCCGTCGTGGCGCGCGCGCTGGACGTGCCGGTGGACGAGGTGAAGTGGTGGGAGGCCACCGGCCGACTGCCCGAGCCAGCGCTCCTTCCCCGCGCCGCAGCGCTGCTGGGGACCACCCCCATGGCCCTTCAGCTGCGGGCCAGCGCCCTCCCTCCCGCACTGCTCGAGCAGCTCCTGGCCCAGCAGGAACCGGCGCCTCCCGCCGTCCCGCCGGAGCTCCTGGACGGCCCCAGCCCCGCTCCACCTCCCCTGCCCTCGCCGGTGCTCACCACCGGCCTGGGTGCCCTGCACCAGGGGGACTGCGTGCGCCTGCTCGCAGGCGTCCCGAGCCGCTCGGTGGACTGCGTGTTCGCGGACCCGCCCTTCAACCTGGGCAAGGACTACGGCGACGGCATCGACGACGACCGTCAGGAGCGGGACTACCTGGCCTGGTGCGCCAGCTGGATGGACGAGCTGGTCCGCGTGCTCGCGCCTGGCGGCGCGCTGTTCCTCTACAACCTGCCCAAGTGGAACATCCACCTGGCGGCGCACCTGGATCGTTTCCTGGAGCTCAAGCACTGGGTGGCGGTGGACATCAAGTTCTCCCTGCCCATCCCCAGCCGGCTCTACCCCGCCCACTACTCGCTGCTCTACTTCGTCAAGGGGCCCCGCCCTCGGGTGTTCGCGCCCCACCGCCTGCCCCTGCAGACCTGCCGGCACTGCGGCGGCGAGGTCAAGGACTACGGGGGCTACAAGGACAAGCTCAACCCCCGGGGGCTGAACCTCACCGACGTCTGGACGGACATCCCGCCGGTGCGCCACCGCCGCCACAAGAACCGCGGCGCCAACGAGCTCGCCCTCAAGATGCTCGACCGCGTGCTGGACATCGCCACCCAGCCCGGAGATCTCGTGCTCGATCCATTCGCGGGCAGCGGCACCACCCTGGCCGCCTCAGAGCTCCGGGGTCGGCGCTGGGTGGGCATGGAGCTGGGAGACTGCGGCCCCATCGTCCAGCGCATGGCTCAGCTCGACGCGGAAGCCGAGCAGCTGCGAAAGATCCGCGCCAACATCGACCTGCTCTTCACCCCCACCAGCCTCGATCTCAGGGATCGCCACGGGCACGACAGCTCCCGCTACCGGCTCCTCCCCACCGACGATGGAGACCCCACGCCCTGACGGCGGACGGGCAGCCCCCACCGCGCTCCTTTCCTGTGGTGTCGCCTACAGCACGGCCAAGCGCGGCCAACATCGCCCACCTCGCGCATAGCTTCGCCCCGAGCACGCGGAGGCGAACATGGCGCGCAGCGACCCCACCATCCGAGTCCTGGGCCCCCTGGGCGAGGGCTACGACCGCATCCTGACGCCCGAGGCCCTGGCCTTCGTGGCCGACCTGACCCGGGCCTTCCGGCCCACCGTCAGGCAGCTGCTGGCCGCTCGCGAGGACCAGCAGGCCGCCATCAGCGCGGGCGTGCTGCCCGTCTTCCCACCCGAGACCACAGAGATCCGCGCCGCGGCCTGGACCGTGGCGCCCCTGCCCGCCGATCTGTTGGATCGGCGCGTGGAGATCACCGGGCCAGTGGATCGCAAGATGATCATCAACGCCCTGAACTCGGGCGCCTCCTGCTTCATGGCCGATCTCGAGGACTCCAACGCGCCCACCTGGGCCAACGTCATCGAGGGGCAGATCAACCTGCGGGACGCAGTGTCGGGCGTCATCGACTTCCACGACGACCGCCGGGACAAGCACTACGCCGTGGTGGCCGACCCCGCGGTCCTGCTGGTCCGCCCCAGGGGCTGGCACCTGTGGGAGAAGCACCTGCAGGTGGACGGCGAGCCCGTGCCCGCTGGCATCTTCGACTTCGCGCTGTACTTCTTCCACAACGCCCGGGCCCTGCTGGACCAGGGCAAGGGTCCCTACTTCTACCTGCCCAAGCTGCAGCACTACCTCGAGGCCAGGCTGTGGAACGACGTGTTCCTGGCGGCTCAGGAGGCCCTCGGCATCCCCACGGGCGTCATCAAGGCCACCGTGCTCATCGAGACCCTGCCCGCGGCCTTCCAGATGGACGAGATCCTCTGGGAGCTGCGCGAGCACAGCGCCGGCCTCAACTGCGGCCGCTGGGACTACATCTTCTCGTTCATCAAGACTTTCCAGGCCCACGGCGACCGCGTGCTGCCCGACCGCGGCGACATCGGCATGACCCAGCCCTTCATGCAGGCCTACACCTCCCAGGTGATCCAGGTGTGCCACCGCCGCGGGGTCCACGCCATGGGGGGCATGGCCGCCCAGATCCCCATCAAAGGCGACGCGGACGCCAACGCTGCGGCCATGGAGAAGGTGCGCCAAGACAAGCTGCGGGAGGTCACGGCAGGTCACGACGGCACCTGGGTGGCCCACCCTGGCCTGGTGGGTCTGGCCCGCGAGGTCTTCGACGACCACATGCCCACCCCCAACCAGATCACCAACAAACGCGAAGACGTGAACGTCTCTCCCGCGGACCTGCTCGCGCTGCCCGGAGGCGCCATCACCGAGGCGGGCCTGAGGCAGAACGTGGACGTGGGGGTCCAGTACCTGGCTTCGTGGCTGACGGGCCAAGGCTGCGTGCCCATCTACGACCTCATGGAGGACGCCGCGACCGCCGAGATCTCTCGCACCCAGGTGTGGCAGTGGCTGCGCTACGGCGCCCGCCTGGACGACGGGCGCACGGTCACCCACGAGCTCTTCGAGCGCGTCCTGGACGAGGAGCTGGGCAAGCTGCGCCGCCGCCTGGGCGCGGTGGCCTTCGACGCGGGCTCCTATGCCGAGGCCCGCACCCTCTTCGCCTCCCTCTCCACCTCCTCGGAGCTCGTCGAGTTCCTCACCCTCCCCGCCTACGATCGCCTCGTGGCGGCAACCACCACCCTGCAGGACTGACACATGAGCACGGACACAACCACCTGGGAATCCAAGCGCTGGGAAGGCATCGACCGTCCCTTCACCGACCTGGACGTCAGCCGGCTCCGTGGGTCGGTGAAGATCGACTACACCCTGGCCGATCGCGGCGCGCGCAAGCTCTGGGACCTGATGCACGACCGGCCCTTCGTCAACGCCCTGGGCGCGCTCACGGGCAACCAGGCCATGCAGATGGCCCGCGCCGGCCTCGAGGCCATCTACCTGAGCGGCTGGCAGGTGGCGGCGGACGCCAACAGCGCCGGG
This sequence comes from uncultured Pseudomonadota bacterium, assembly GCA_937912125.1. Taxonomy (GTDB): domain Bacteria; phylum Myxococcota_A; class UBA796; order UBA796; family JAFGLY01; genus CALDOK01. Next base: position 3,305 of record CALDOK010000154.1, on the reverse strand, counting down.
CAGATGTACCCGGATCAGAGCCTCTACCCGTCCGACTCCGTGCCTCAGGTGGTGCGCCGGATCAACCGCGCGCTGCAGCGGGCTGACCAGATCGAGAGCGTCGAGGGCAATGTCACCCGCGACTGGTTCCTGCCCATCGTGGCCGACGCCGAGGCTGGCTTCGGCGGCCAGCTCAACGTCTTCGAGCTCATGAAGGGCATGATCGAGGCGGGCGCCGCCGGCGTACACTTCGAGGATCAGCTCGCAGCCGAGAAGAAGTGCGGCCACCTGGGCGGCAAGGTCCTGGTGCCCACCAGCCAGTTCATCCGCACCCTGACCTCCGCCCGCCTGGCGGCCGACGTCATGGGCACCCCCACCGTGCTGATCGCCCGCACCGACGCCCACAGCGCCGCGCTGATGACCTCGGACATCGACCCCCGCGACCACCGCTTCCTCACCGGCGGGCGAACCGTGGAGGGCTTCTTCGAGATCCAGGACGGTGTGGACGCCGCCATCGCCCGCGGCCTGTCCTACGCCCCCTACGCCGACGTGGTGTGGTGGGAGACCTCCCACCCGAACCTGGACGAGGCCAAGCGCTTCGCCGAGGTCGTACACAGCGAGTTCCCCGGCAAGCTGCTGGCCTACAACTGCTCACCGAGCTTCAACTGGCGTCGCCACCTGGACGCCACCACCATCGCCAAGTTCCAGCGGGAGCTCGGCGCCATGGGCTACAAGTTCCAGTTCGTGACACTCGCTGGTTTCCACGCCTTGAACCACAGCATGTTCGAGCTGGCCAGCCAGTACAAGGACCGCGGCATGGCGGCCTACTCCGAGCTGCAGGAGGCGGAGTTCGCCTCTGAAGCCAACGGCTACACCGCCACCCGTCACCAGCGCGAGGTCGGCACCGGCTACTTCGACGAGGTGGCCCGCGTGATCTCGGGCGGCACCTCCAGCACCCTGGCCCTCGAGTCCTCCACCGAAGCAGAGCAGTTCCACGGGGCCTGAAGGCGCCATCCCACGAGAGAACATTGGAGAATCAGATGTCCTACGACGATGGCACCATCCAGGCCGCCGCGACCGAGCTGTACGACGAGCACCGCACCATCGACGCCCTGCTGCGCAGGCTCGGCTACGCGACTGCGCGCCATGAGCTGGTCGAGCTCCTCGACACCCTCCACGGTGCCCTCCACGGCCACTTCGCCCACGAGGAGTACCCCGGCGGCTTGTACCAGCGCCTGGGCGCCTTGGGCGAGCAGAACCAGGCCGAGGTCCGCAAGCTGGTGGATGAACACTTCCGCATGCTCGCCGCCGTGCGCGGCATGAGCACCAGGGTGAAGCACGACGACGAACCCCTCGACGTGTTCCAGGCCGAGATCGCCAAGCTGGTGACCTGGCTGGAAGACCACGAGACCCGCGAGCACCGGCTGGCGAAGAGCGCCACGGGCTGAGCAGGGAACTCCATCGGTGCCCGAAAGGTAGGCCAGGACACCAGGAGAGGCCGCGATAGACCTGTGAAATAGCCTGTTCGCGGTCACCGGGGTAGCTTTACTCGCGCGCAGGCGGGCCCAACCTCCCTGGGACCGCTGCACGAGGTGGGGCGAGCCCTGGCGCTTGTCCATGAGCAGCCGAAAATGAGCGAGAGCTCCCAAGCGAGAGGTCCAAATGTCAGCGAGATTCGTCCGTCACTCCTCGACGATCCCACGGCCCAGCCCGCGCGGCCACGGTGCCATCCTGAAGTGGGCGGTCCCACTCATCGGTCTGGTCACCCTGGTCGGCTTCTCCAACACGGCGTTGGCGGAGTCCAGCCTGGCGGAGTGCGCGGACGGCGTCGACAACGACGGCGACGGGTACATCGATCTCAACGACTCCGGCTGCGCCTGCACCACGAGCACGGACCTGTTCTCGTCCACCAGCTCGTTCATCTCGAACCCCTCCTTCGAGGACTACTCGAGCTGTCCAACAGCCTACTCGCAGATGGACCGCTGTGATGACTGGCAACAGGCGACGGCGGCCACGTCGGACTACTTCGCCTGTGGCTACGAATCGAGGACGAGCGTCTTCGGGAGCTTCCCCACGCCTCCAGACGGCTCGGCCTTTGCAGGTGCCATTGTCATTCCCAGCTACCCCTACGTCGAGTACGTGGGTGGCTGTACCACCGAGCCCCTGACCGCCGGCATCGAGTACACCTTCGAGATGTACGTCGGCGCCTCTACAGGGCCTTCCTACGGTGGCGACACCAGTGGAGAGATCCAGCTCTTTGGGATCTCGACCTGCTCAGAGATCCCCATTAGCGGCTACGACACCTTGGAGGGCCGCTACGACCTGCTCGATGAGGTCACTGTGAGCCTCACCGGCGGTGCTGCCTTCCAGATGATCACCTTCACCTTCACGCCAACAAGCGACTACGAGGCGATCATCTTCGGTGGGGCCGTCGACATGACAGTTCAGTCTGGCAGGTCGGGCAACTACGTCCTCTTCGACGACCTGACCCTGAACGCCACCACCTCGTTCGGGGATGAGATCAGCTCAACGGGCGACTGCGCCACCGGCTACACCCTCCAGGGCCCCGAGCCCACAGGGGTCAGCTACCAGTGGTACCTCGACGGCGAGGCCATCCCCGGCGCCACCTCCAGCAGCTACGCTGTGCCCACCGGCGCCGACGGCGACTACACCCTGCGCGTCGATGACGGCGTGGACTGCAACGTCACCTCGAACGAGATCACCATCACCTGCGACGCAGACGGCGACGGCTACGACGTCACCTCCGACTGCGACGACGGCGACGCGTCCATCTACCCCGGCGCCACCGAGTACTGCGATGGCGTCGACAACGACTGTGACGGCGCCGTGGACGAGGACTCCGCCGTGGACGCCAGCACCTGGTACGCCGACACCGACGGTGACGGCTACGGTGATCCCGCCAGCACCACCCAGGCCTGCACCCAGCCCAGCGGCTACGTCGCCGACGACACCGACTGCGACGACGGCGCCACGGCGATCAACCCCGCCGCGGTCGAGTACTGCGACGGCGTGGACAACGACTGTGACGGCACGGTGGACGAATACTCCGCCGCCGACGCCGCCACCTGGTACGCCGACACCGACGGCGACAGCTACGGCGATCCCGCCAGCACCACCCAGGCCTGCTCCCAGCCCAGCGGCTACGTCGCCGACGACACCGACTGCGACGACGCGGCGAGCACCAGCAACCCCGGCGCCACCGAGTACTGCGACGGCGTGGACAACGACTGCGACGGCGCCGTGGACGAAGACTCCGCCGCCGACGCCGCCACCTGGTACGCCGACACCGACGGCGACAGCTACGG
>CALDOK010000153.1 GCA_937912125.1 uncultured Pseudomonadota bacterium | reverse complement strand
TACGAGACCCCGGGCGGTGACCCGGGGTTCGTGAACGAATCTGGATGGCTCCCCGTACCCTCCCTGACAGGAAGTTGAGACCGGCCGCGCTCGCGACCTGCCCATCCTGCCCGTTCTCCGGTACTTCCTCCATCTCGGTCTGTTCGACCAGCAGCTTGACGCCTTGGGGGTCGAAGGGCACGCGGAGGTGGATCCGGACGCGGTGGTCGTCCACCACCTCGATCTTCGAGACGAAGTGCAGGACCACCTTGCGCTGGACGCCGAAGGGCAGGTCGTCGAAGTGCTGGCGGAAGGTGTCGGCGAAGTCGTCCAGGGCGGCCAGGTTGGTCTCCAGGGCCTGCTCGTACCACTCCTGGCGGCGGAGCAGCGTGGCCTCCTGCTCGAGCTGCTCGCGCTTGTCGGTCAGCTCGGCGATGAAGCGCTGGCAGAGGGGCACGTCCATGCCGCCGCCGATGGCCTTGTAGTAGTTCTCGATCTCGAGGTCGATCTCTGCGATGCGCCGCTGGACGGTGTGCATGTCGGTGTCGAAGGAGCGGCGGCGCTGGGCCACACGCTCGCGGACGCGGCGCTGCAGCTCGGCCAGCGTGTCCGGGGTGCCGATGCGGGCGCGGATGGCGGCGAGCACGAGGTTGTCCAGCCAGTCGCGCTCGATGGCCCTGGGCGGGCAGACCTCGGGGCCCTTGGAGAGGTAGGAGCCGCAGTAGTAGAAGAAGCGCTCCACCTTCTCGCCGGTGGTCCTGAGGGTCTGACGGTGGCGGCGGCCATGGAAGTGGGCGCCGCAGCGACCGCAGATGATGAGCCTGGAGAGCAGGTACTGGACGTGCCGGCGCGGCGAGCGGTGGACCTGGAACCGGCGCTGGCTCGCCTGCTTCCGGCTCGCCTCGTAGACCTCGCGGGCGACCAGGGCGGGGTGGGCGTCCTCACTGACGATCCACTTGGACTCGTCGTTGACGGTGCGGCCGGTGCGCCCGACCTTGCGGGAGCGGTTCCAGACCTGGTCGCCGACATAGGCGCGGTTCGTGAGGATGCCGTGGACCGAAGCCTTGTTCCAGTGGCGCGTGCGCGGGCCTGGGACGCGGCGGCGGTTCAGCGTATTGGCGATGCTGGAGGTGCCCAGGCCCTCCTCGGTGGACAGGCGGAAGATCTCGCGCACCGTGGCCACCTGCTCGTCGGGGCCGGGCACCAACTGGCCGTGCTCACGGCCGTTGACCGTGACCTTCTCCAGCCGGTAGCCGTAGGGGGTGCGCCCGCCGTTGTGGTAGCCGCGCTCGGCGTTCTCGCGCATCCCCTTGAGGGTCTCGGTGGCCAGGTTCATGGAGTAGAACTGGTTGATCACCTCGATCATGCCCTCGTACAGGAATCCCTGGGGGGTGTCGGAGTCGAACTCCTCCGTGATGGACTTCACCTGCACGCCCGCTCTGCGGAGCATGCTCTTGAAGATGATGGACTGCTCGCGGTCGCGGGAGAAACGGTCGAGCTTGTGAACGAGGATGTAGTCCACGTCGTGCCGCTTGCAGTAGGCGATCATCTCGCAGAAGCCTGGGCGGCGATCAGCGGGGGCGTAGGCGGACTCTCCCTCGTCCACGAAGTCCTCGACGATCCGGAGCTCGGGGCGCTGGTCCACCCAGCGGTGGATGGCCTTGCGCTGGGCGGGGATGGAGTTGTCGCGGAGGGCCTGCTCCTCGGAGGAGACGCGGCAGTAGGTGACGACCTGGGACATGGTGGTGGGCTCCGTGGCGGGGGGGCTCGGGAGGGGCTGGGGGCGGCGAAAACGACCACTGCAACAACAGTGCCAAGCAGCGGCCGCTGTCAACTGCAAAACGCGGAGTGCCGAGAGACCACCGCGCATCGGATCACCCCATTCTTTACGGTAGCTGCGAGGGTCTTTCGCGCCACTCCGGCCCAAAATCCCGCCACCGCGCTCCAAGTGGCCTGTTCTGCGGCCCAAGTTGCCTGTTCTGCGGCCCAAGTTGCCCGATCCGAGGCCCATGTTGTCGCACGCTCACGCGGCGGGCGGGGGTGTCGCGAGGTCCACGGCACCGCTCACGAAGCCGTCCAGGCGGGCGATCTGCTCGTCGTAGACGCCCTCACAGGGCAGCGCATACCTTCGGGCGCCGCCAACGGGCGCTTGCGTCTCCCAGTGCCGCGAGGGCTGCAGTTAGGGACCGCAGGAGGGCCTGTCGGCCACGGGGGCTCCTGCTGGCGGCCAGGCCGCCCGTAGACGGCGTGGGGGACTCGGCCCGTGGCCAGGAGCCTCCAGGCCGCAGGGTGAACGCCTGTTGCGCCAGAGTGGAGGTCCAGCAGCGCGGCACCACCGCACCCGCCGACCACGCGGGCGAGCGCGTCGGCCACCGCGAGTTGGTCTCGATCCAGGCAGACCTGGCATACCTTGGCATACCTCGATCTGGAGGAGGTCTGCCAATGAGAGCGTGCGGTGAAGGCATGGTATCGGGGGCTTGGCAGACCTGGCAGACCTACTCCCCGCTCCGTCTCTGTAGAAAGGGTGATTCCCCTCCTGCTGCTCTGTACATGGTGGAGAAAAAACAGTTTTCCCTTAGGGGCGGGGGAGAGGTATGCCAGGTCTGCCAGCGTACGAAGAAAGGCCATGAATGCCATCTTTCGTTGGCAGACCTGCGAAAACCATAGGTCTGCCAAGGTCTGCCAGGTCTGCCGGGGGTCGGAGGAGGTTCCAGCCCCGGGCCGCGCCCCAAAGATCCCGCCACTGCGCTCCAAGTTCGCGATTCTGCGGCCCAAGTGCGGGTTCCTGAGCCCCAAGTGCGGCCTGGAGCCCTGGCGGGCACGCGGACAGGGGTCCGGCCATCGGGCACGCTCGTCGAAAGACGTGGAAGGAAGGCGCTGTAGCCCCCGAAGGAAGGAGCCGCTCCAGGCGTGGCACGGTCCATGCTTTCTCGCCGCCTGTGAGCCCCACCTGCAGGCAGTTCCCGCCAGGAGACCTCCGTGAAGCCGAAGCTCTGCGCCTTCTTCGTCCTGTCGCCCGAGCCCGAGGCGCAGCGTGAGCTCGACGCCGCCCTGGACAGCCTGGCCGACGCCCTGGCCGAGCGGATCGTGAGCCAGGCCCGCGCCGAGGTTGCCGGCCGCGGCCCCGAGCAGGCGCGGGCTCCGTTCGGCAGCGAGCAGCTCGCAGACGCGGTCGCGGGCGGGAGGCGCGGGTGAGCGTGCCGAGCTCCACGGCCGCCAGCCTCGCGGGCCTCCCCGCATCCCTGCAGGACAGGTGCCTGCACCGAGCCGGCCGGATGGCCTCGACCGAGAACACTGCAACCGACCACCTCACCGAACGACCCCCCCACCCCCGGAGAGAGCCATGAGCCGCATCCAGATCATCGACCTCGAGTACCAGAAGCATCACGTCCCCACCCTGATCCTGCCCGAGCGGGCCCTGGCCTGGCCCGTCCGGCACATCGGCCGTGCCCTGGGCTACAAGCGCGACGGGCGCGACCTGAGGTCGAAGCTGCGCGGCGACTGGGCTCTGCAGCTCGTGCAGCACCAGGATCTCCGCCTCCTGATCGGGGACGAGCTGGACATGGTGAAGAACGCCCAGGATCCCGAGCGGCCCGTGGTCGCCCGGAGCGCGAGCCGCCTGCTGGTGCTGATGGGCTCCGGCCTGCGCAAGGTGCTGGGGCTCGCCTCGCCCCTGCAGTCGGTGGTGTTCGAGGACTTCATGTCGCGCAACCTGGCCGGGGTCGAGCCCTCCTTCGCCAGCAGCCTGGAGAGCCGCAGCCCCCTCTCCGAGGCCCTCGACAAGCTCGAGCGCCTGGGCCAGCGGCTGCGCGCCAAGGGCACGGCCGAGAAGTCGGCCTGGATCGCCAGCGAGCAGAGGACGGCGGAGGCGCGCGTGGACCTGGAGGACCGCCAGCTTCGCGTGGAGGCCATCCACCGCGTCATCGACGTGCTGGGTGGCCAGGGCGGGCTCGACCCGGAGGTGCACCTGGCTCTGGAGGTGGAGGCGTGCGCGGTGGCCACCAAGGGCCGCGTCCTGCTGCTGGGATCCCAGGACGCCGTCGCCTTCCCCCACGCTCTGTTCGACCCGCCCCAGATCGGCAGCGCCGTCGAGGGGCTCCAGCTCGACGCCATGCTGCGCGAGCAGACCTGCCCCCTGGTGCTCACGTGGGAGCCCGATGGCCGCCTGGGAGCCTTCCGCTACTTCCCCGGCCTGCGGGACTCCGTGCTGGAGCTCGCCAACCCCGAGCGTCCGGACGCCGCCTGACCGGGGCCGGATCACCGTGCCCTACTGCCCGGCATCCTCCGCTGACCGCCTCGTCGAGGGGAGGGGATCCGCTTGAGCCCAGCACCCGAGCGACCGCCCGAGCCCACCGAGCCGCCCTGCCTGCGGCCCTTCCTGGCCTGGATCCTGGGCCGGCACGCAGGCCTGGGCGGGCTCACCGAGGTGCGCATCCTGCGCAAGGGGCAGGACAAAGGCACCTGGTCCGGCGGGTTCGCCCCCGGGGATCTCGACGCCCTGGCCGATGCCCTGCGACCCCTGGACGGTGGCCCCCGCGAGACCATCCCCAGGCGCGACCACCCGCGCTCGGGTGAAGCCAACATCTACTTCAGCCTGCAGGCGGTCCAGCCCGAGCGCCTGCAGAGCCGCCGCGGTCGTCTTTCCCGCCAGCGCACCGCCGCCCGGGATCGGGACATCCTGGCCTACACCCTGTTCGTGGTGGACATCGATCCCGAGCGCACCCCGCGGGACAGCTCCGCCTCTGCCCCGGAGAAGGCCAAGGCGCTGGAGGTGGCTACCCGGGTGCAGGCCTGGCTGCGGGAGCGGGGGGCCGAGTCCATGCTGGCGGACAGCGGCAACGGCTGGCATCTGCTGGTGCCCTTGGTGCCCGCCACCGGCGAGGGCGTCGTTCGAGCGGCCGAGGACGCCAGGGATCTGCTGCGCTTGCTGGATCGCCGCTTCAGCACCCCGGCCGCCAAGGTGGACACCACCACCTACAACCCTTCGCGCATCCTCAAGCTGTACGGCACCATGGCGGTCAAGGGCACGCCCAGCCTCGAGCGGCCCCACCGCATGGCCTCCATCAGCCTGGCGAGCGTGCCCCGCGACCTCGATCTGTTCGCCGCTGTGTCCGAAGACCTCGAAGACTACCGTGCCGAGCTCCGCGCTCGAGGCACCCAGAGACGCAGCGGCGACCGAACCCCGTCCTCGGGGAAGGCACCGGGGAGAGGGCACAGCTCCCGCGACGACGGCGCCTGGAAGGCCTGGCGGCAGGAGGCTCTGGCCCAGCTCCCCTTGGAGGCCGTTTATGGGGAGCTGCTGACAGGCGGCCCGGTACGCAGCGGCTGGATGGAGTGCCGCGATCCCGACTCCCCCAGCGGCGACCGCAATCCCTCTGCTGGGGTCGCGGACGGCTCTGGCGAGCCCGAACGGGGCACCTTCCACAGCTTCCTGGACAACCGCACCGAGAGCGTGTTCGACTTCATGATCGCCCGCGGCATGGCCTCCGGCATGCGCGAGGCCTGCGACCGGGTGGCTGCTCTCTCGGGTGTGCCCGTTCCCCCGAGCCAGCGCCGACTGGTCGAGCCCGCCGATGTGCTGGCTCGCCTCGAGCTGTCCTGGGAGGATGCCGACGATGATGCTCGCCCTCGGCTGCTGCGCGCGGCCCTGGGCGAGCTGGCCGGCCAGCCCGCCGACCGTCGCCAGGACGCCCTGCGCCAGCTGCGGGAGCTCACCGGGCACTCCACCAAGGTTCTGCTGCAGGTGCTCGCCGAGCTTCGGCGCGAGGCCAAGAAGGCCAAGAAGCGCCAGCGAGCTGCCCAGCCACCCCCCCCAGCGCGCTCCGGCCGCCCCGTTGTGGACTATCTGACCAACGGCGACACCGTGGCCGCCTTGTTCGACGCCATCATCGAGGCCATCGCCCCGGCGCGGCGTTTCTTCCGCTCCCAGGGTGACGTGGTCTTCGTGCGCAGGGGCCATGGCCCCACGGTGGTCACCGAGCGCAACCTGCCAGGCCTGCTGGCCGCGCTCATCGAGGTGCGCTTCATGCGCCACACCGAGGATGGGCTGCGCTTTCAGCGCTATGGCGTGCTGCCGGCCGAGCTGGCCCGGGCCTTCACCTGCGACCCCCGCGTGTGGTCCAGCCTGCCGGAGCTGCACCTGTACTGCCGCTCCCCTGTGTTCGCCCAGGGCTGGTCCTTCGTGGGTGTGCCTGGCTATCACCCCGCCCTGGGCGTCTACTACGACGGGCCGCCCGTGCAGCCCACCGACGGTCACCCCGAGCAGCTCGAGGTGGCCCTGCGGGACTTCCACTGGAAGGGCGAGGCCGACCTGGTCAACTTCGTGGGCGCCCTGATCACCGCCCTGACCATCCCCATGTGGGGGCGGGGGCACCCCTTCCTGGCTGTCAACGGCAACAAGCCCGGGGTGGGCAAGACCACCCTGGCCCGGGTGCTGGGTGTGCTGGTGGAGGGCAGCGAGCCGAGCACCGTCTCCTACGTCCCCGACGAGGCCGAGTTCGAGAAGCAGCTCGCCACCCGGGTCGAGGCAGGCGATCGCGTGATCGTCATCGACAACGCCAAGACCCGCAAGCCCATCGAGAGCCCCGTGCTCGAGCGCTGCGTGACCGACAGCCGGCTCAACTTCCGGCGCCTGGGGTCCAACACCTCCATCTCGCGGCAGCAGAACGACATCCTCTTCTGCCTGACCATGAACCTCACCGCCCTGGGCACCGACCTGCGGCGGCGTGCCCTGCCCGTGAACCTGCACCTCGAGCGAGACACGCGCTCGACCCACTACGGCATGGACGACGTCGTGGGCTTCGTGGTTGAGCGCCGCCTGGGCATCGTGGCCGAGCTCGCCGGCATGGTGCAGGCCTGGGTGAACGCCGGTCGCCCCCGCTGCCAGTCCCCGGCCCAGCACAGCACCAGCCAGGCCTGGGCCGGGACCATGGACGGCATCCTGCGCCTGTCCGGCTTCAACGGCTTCCTCACCAACTTCGACGACTCCACCCACGCCTTCGACCCCAACTGGGAGGCCATGATCGACGCCTGCCAGCGGTACCGCTCCGCCAGCTTCGTGTCGGCGGGCGAGTGGGCCGAGCGCCTGGCCGAGGGGCCGTTGGAGGACCGCTTCACCGACCGGCGAGGCACCCCCAAGTCCAAGCGATCCCGCTCCACCGTCGTGGGGCACCTGTTCCGCGGCTACCTGGGCGAGGAGCTGGAGCTGGACGGCAAGCGGTTCTCCCTGGTGGCGGAGCATCCGAGGGGACCGTCCCATCCCCCGGTGTACGGGTTCAGGGAGGTGGGGGCATGACCGCGGGCGACCTGGCGCTGGTGGAGGTGGCCGAGCGCCGTGGGCCCGAGGATCGTCGGCGTCGGCGGGTGGAGGTGAGGGCGGAGCTACAGCGGGGATGGGAGGGGGCACTCCCCCAGGCCGTGGCGGATTGGCCCGGTCAGTGGCGGGATGCCTGGGTGGAGCGTGTGGCCCTCATGGTGGTCTGCGGCCTGCTGGAGGAGCGGGAGGCCGAGCGGCAGGCCGAGAGGCGGGTGCGACGGGAGCACGCGCAGGTGTCGGGCCTGCAGGCCGAGAGAGTGAACAGGGGTGAGCCCGCGGCTGCGTGGTTGTCGCCCTGAGCGGCGGCGGGGGAACTCCGGCCCGGAGCCCGTGTGGGCTCCGGGTTCTTCACTCTTCATGGAGGGTCAGGTCTGGCGGAAGCTGCTGTACTCCGTCTCGGCTGCCGCGAAGGCCTCGCGGATGTGCTCGCCGTACCGGGACAGGTACGCGCCCACGACCGCTGCATCCCCACGCCTCGGGAATGAGAAGTCCGCCTTGCAGTCCCCGGCCAGATCACCCACTGGGTCGTCGCGCTCGGCCTGGGCCAACAGCCACTTCACGAACTCGCTCATCTTGCGCCACTCACGAGGATCCTTGCCCTCCCTGGTCGCTCGCACGTCCTCGGGGTGGACACCGACCAGGCAGTTGGGGGAGCCCGGGTCGACCCGATGGATGCGAAAGCCGGCGAGGACGGCCGCGACGATGAACGAACCGTTGCCGACATAGCCAGGAGTCCCGCGGCTCTTCTGCCAGGCCTCCACCTCGTGCTTCATGCCGTAGGAGCCGTGGATGTGCTGATCATCCTTCGGCTTGGCCGAGCGCAGCTTGCGGATGGGGTCGAGGTAGAGGAGGCAAGCCTCGACCTGCCGAACAGCATCATCGCCAAGTAGTCGCTGACGCTCCCGCTCGAACTCCTCCGGAGTCGCGGTGCGCGACGCCTTGTCCACCCCGCTGCCGCGCTCGGAGCGGAAGCCGAAGTAGGTCAGGTCGGGCTGGGCCTCCAGCACCTGTCGGATCCTGACGAGCAGGGGGTGCTCCCCGCGTCGTAGGTCCACGGCCTGGAGCTGCTGCTCCGGTTGGTGGGTGGCGCGAACGTGCATGAGCGCCGTCGTGTAGGACTCTCCCGTGCGCCTCTGGCGTTCACGGGCAGCCTTTTTGAGCTTTGTGTTGTCGGACATGGGTCTGAACCTCCATGCGCCTCTTGGAGACCGCCCTCTCCTCGAAACGCACGTCGGTTTGACGAGTCCTGGCCTCGGACTGGGTCCGGTTTGCCCCTCGAAGAACCCGGGCGGGAGTCCAGTGGGGTTGGGCGTCGGCCCCGCCTTCAGAAGAATACCCTGGGCGGTGCGGATCGGCCATACAGGAGGCGCCGTGCGCTTCTCGGGTATTCGCTGCTGGTCACCATCGAGCCAAGGAGGGACCGAGGTCGAGGTCGAGCAGGCTGCGTCCCCGGGCGTGACCACAGCAAGAGCCTGGGAGCTTGTGGTCGAGGTCGACGAAGGCGGAGCTGGCGCGAGGGGAAGGGGTGTCGCGGGCGGCTGTGACGCTGGGGTTGGGGAAGCTGCGTGCGGAAAGTTCACCCGGTGTGGAAAACTCCTGACCCGGCGATCGCGTTGTGAGCCTCATCGGCAAAGAACGCCGATAGCCATCTGACCAAGGGCGCTATGTGTCA
>CALDOK010000152.1 GCA_937912125.1 uncultured Pseudomonadota bacterium | reverse complement strand
CCTTGAACTCGCCCACCACCGCCAGGGTGAAGGGGCGCCGGGCCGTGCGGAGCTGCCCCTCGATCTCCCCGGAGAGGCGCTCGAGATCTGCGCTCCCGCCGAGCGAGTAGGTGGGGAGGATGCTCGTGATGTCCAGGTCGGCCTCCGCGGTCTGGACCGCTCCCGCCAGCGCAGTGGCTTGACGCTGGAGCCGCTCGAGCGTGGGGATGACCTCGTGGGTGCTTGGCATGGCTCGCCTCCGACATGTGTTCTTCGAGGGGCCTGACGATCCCCTCCAGGGCCTGTCTGCGTCGGAGAGTCTCTCACACCAGCGGTGGTCTGAGCTGTCTCGTCTCACGGATCACCAGCAGAGGCGGCTCTCCGCATCCTGGCTGGCGCTGCGTGTGTGCCACAGGCGGTGCGAGGTCACCTTTCGCCCCAGCACGATGAAGCCCCAGGGAGTGGTGTACGAAGATTCCTATGGGCACCTGACCCCGGTGTCCCATCCCGCCCTCCCACCCCACGGGTAGCCCCCTCCATCCCACGATCAGCTCCCCCCATCCCAGCCAGGTCTCCAGGGATCGCCCCTGGGACAACGGCGCCGCCCACAGGAGCGTAGCGACGAGGACGGCGCCCCTGTAGACGTGATGGGTGACCACCACCGACCGGTTGGGGATCCACGCTGCGGGTGTGCTGAAGAGGATCTCCAGGGGCTGGTTCTACAAGGCTGATCGCCCTGGCCCCGACTGGTACGCCCACGGCACCACGCCGAAGACGACGTGGCTGCTGCACGACCTCGGCCTGAGCTGGGCGACCATCCACAAGCAGCGCTGGCTGCACGTTCCCAGCGGCACCACTGTCCACGACCGCCCACCCTTCGAGGTGCCGTGGTCGTGCTTCGGCCTGGTGGCGGTGCTGCTGGCGCTGCGGAGCTGGTGGAGCTCGCCGCAGGGCCTGCTCGAGCAGCGGACACCTTGGCGAGGCCGCCGTCCGAGCCGACGCACGCTGCAGCGTTGGCTGGGCCATCTGGCCCCCGACGCCCTGGGCTGGCACGCGACCATGCGCGAGGTGGTGGTGGACCGATTCGCGCCCTCGACCCTGGAGGAGTTGTTCCCGGCGGGGTTGGACCCGCCGGGAACGGTGGCGCGGTTCGGGATTCACGGCCCAGAAGTCGGAAAACTTTGGAGCGGGCTCGAGATCCTGGCAAAAGCTGCGCCGTCCCTAAGTGTGCCCTGGTCTGTCCTCCTGGTCGAGGCGCATCGGAGACGGATGACAGACACCCACCACTGACGACCCCTCCGCCCGGCAGGAACCCTTCCTGAGAGCGCAGCCCGGGATCTGCGTGGGGGTCGGCGTCGTGGCGCGGCCATCGAATTCCCACAGATTGTGGCGTCGGCGCCGCCCGGCCCCCGAGCGAAGACGTGCGTTCCCCGTGACCGAGGAGGTCCCATGCACGTCAGCCCCATGGCCATCCTGCGCTTCCAGGTGATCAGCGCATACCTGGCCGACGACCCACCCCGAGGCCAGCGCGGCGCCAAGCGCGCCCAACTGGCCGGCAAGACCTGGCTGCTGCCCGACGGCAGCCAGCGGCGGTTCACCGCCGAGACCATCCGCAGCTGGTTGAAGCGGTACCGCGACGGCGGCCTCGCCGCCCTCGAGGACAAGCCCCGCACCCAGCGCGGCACCGTGGCCCTGACCGAGCGGCAGATCGAGCTGTTCTGCGAGCTGAAGCGCGAGGTCCCCGAGCGGTCCCTGGGTCGCCTGATCCGGATCGCCGAGGAGATGGAGCTGGTGCCCAAGGGCGTGGTCCGCCGCAGCACCCTGCACCGGGCCCTGCACCAGCGCGGCCTGTCGGGCCGGCCCAAGCCCGACGCCACCGTCACCGACCTGGATCGCTGGGAAGCCGACTTCCCCAACGAGCTGTGGCAGTCCGACATGCTGGCCGGGCCCTGGCTGCCCGATCCCGCCAAGCCGGACAAGAAGCGGCGCGCCTGGCTGTACGCCTTCCTCGACGATCACAGCCGCAAGCTGCTGTACGGCCGGTTCAGCTTCAAGGGCGATCTGCCCGGGCTGGAGCTGTGCTTCCGCCAGGCCATCCGCAAGTGCGGGGTCCCGCGCAGGGTTTACTACGACAACGGGGCAGTCTACCGGGCCAAGCACATGCAGCAGGTCTGCGCCGCCTTGGGCGTGCATCGCGTGCACTTCACCACGCCCTACAGACCGCAGGGCCACGGCAAGATCGAAGCCTTCAACAGGCTGTGTCGCGCCGCCTTCATCGCCGAGGTCAAGGCGTCCAGCATCACGACCCTCGAGCAGCTGAACCAGGCTTTCGCCGTCTGGGCCGAGCGATTCTACAACCAGCGCGTCCACGGCGAGACCCACGACACCCCCCGGGACCGCTGGCGGGCCGGTCTGGACAAGGTCCAGCACGTCGAGGAGCGTGCCCTGCGCGAGGCCTTCCAGTGGAGCGAACACCGCAAGGCCGACAAGACCGGCATCTTCAGCCTGCACGGCCGGCGCTTCCAGGTGTCCGCGGAGCTGTCCCGCAAGAAGGTCGAGGTCCGCTACGACCCCGAGCACATCGACTTGGTCGAGGTGTGGTTCGACGGCCGCTTCCGCGAGCGCCTCGCCCCCTTCGAGGTCCAGCGCCATCGTCGCCCCAAGGCCGCCCAGCCGGCCCAGGAGGACCGTGAGCCCATCGCCGACTGGCTGGGACACATGGTCGGACAGCACGCCCAGGAGGGTCCCTACGACCCCGCCGATGAGCTGCGCGAGGAGCTGGCCCGCAGGGCCGAGACCAACGCCATCGTCGCCCGCATCCTGCGCGACCGTATCGACCCCGAGGTCTACGACGAGGCCATCGTCACCGACTTCCTCGAGCGCCACGGCCCCTACGAGCCCGGCCCCGCCGACGAGTTGCTCGCCATGACCGTCGAGCAGATCGGCACGGGCCAGCACGTCCGCGCCTACCTCGAGGCCCTCGAGACCGCCCAGCAGGGAGGGCTGCTGCTGTGAACACCCCCACCGTCCCCAAGACCCACAAGCGCCGCCTGCAGGCCCACTTCGGCTTCACCGGGCTGCCCTTCCGCAAGAACGTCAGCGCCAGCCAGATGTTCGACAGCAGCGCCCAGCGCGAGCTGCTGCATGGCCTGAACCTGTGGGCCGACATCCACGGCCTGGCCCTGGCCACCGGCCCCACCGGCGCGGGCAAGTCCATCACCCTGCGTCGCTTCGTCGGAGAGCTGCCCAGCGACCGCTACGCCGTCTTCCGCTTCAACCAGATCCCCACCACCCCCGCCGGCTTCCTGCGCGCCCTGTGTCGCCGCCTGGACCTGCGCACCCGCAGCTACGTCAGCGACATGTTCGACGCCGCCAAGGCCTGTTTGGACACCTGGGAAGACCGCATCGGCACCCACCCCGTCATCGTCATGGACGACGCCGAGGGGATGCGCACCGAGACCCTGGACCTGGTCCGCAGGCTGACCGCCGGCGAACTGGACGACCACAACCGCTTCAGTGTCCTGCTGGCCGCCACCGAGCGCCTGCTGGTCACCCTGCGGGAGCCCGTCCTGGCGCCCCTGCGAACCCGCTTCGCCTACGTCGGCGTCCTGCGTGCCTTCGGCATCGAGGACACCCGCAACTACGTCCGCTTCCACCTCGAGCACGCCACCGCCGACCCCGCGCTGTTCAGCGACCAGGCCGCCACGGCCCTGTTCCACGCCACCGAGGGCGTCCCCCGCGCCATCAACCAGCTGGCCCTGCAGGCCCTGATCCAGGCCGTCGTCGATGGCAGGGACAAGGTCGACGGCAAGCTGATGAAGCGGGTCATCCACCACCACCCGTTGTACAGCAACGCCAAGTAGCCCCGGCGGCCTTCATGGGACACGCAGAACCTGCGTGTCCCATCGTCGTCGACGATGTCGTAGGGGGGCCATGGGACCCAGTGGACAACAGGGTCCCAGGTCGGAGAGGGTTACGCCGCGGCGACAACGTGGGAACCTGTGCCGAGGCAGATCCCGCGTCGGCTACCGGGAAAGGTGCGTGGGATCGGACTGGGAGCGGAGCGCGGGATCAGACAGTACCTGGCGGAGAAGATATATTGGCGGTTGAGGGATCCGGGCGGAGCGCCGCAGCAGCCGTAGAGGATGAGATGGCAGAGGAATACCAGGTGGCCGACCAGTTGATCGCACTGCTTGAGCATGTCGATGCTGGGCATCCCCTTCGCATCGGTGAGATCCGCCAACAGTTCGGCATCGGTATCGCCGCAGCGAGGCGATACCGCGAGTTCGTGGGGCGCCACCGAAACCTCGTCGAGGAACGGGAGGGGCGTGGCGGCAAGGTCTGGTGGAAGGCTCCCGACAAGGAAGCGCCCCCAGCAACATTGGCCCGAGCAGCCGCGTTGGACTTCGCGGTGAATGCCTTAGGGGAGCTCAAGGGAACGCAGCACTACGACGAACTCGACGCCACCTCCAACCAGGCGCGTCTTTCGCTCTCGGATGGGAATCAGACCAAGCTGGACCGAGTAACCAGAGGGTTCCAGGTTCGAACCGCAGGCGAGTCGTTGAGCCCCAGTCGGGAGGAACATCTTGGCATCCTGATGGACGCGATCGAGCAACGTCGCCCCTGCCATATGCGCTACCAGCGCGCTGACGGCGTGGTCAGATCCTATGAGGTTCAACCATGGGGTTTCATCCTCCACCATGGGCGCCTGCTCTTTGTGGCGGGAAAGACCAATGACGAGACCTGCAAACTCGAGAGGCGGATCTTCAATGTCGACGGGATCTACGCCATCGGGATCAGAGAAGGTGAGCGATTCGAGGTACCAGCACCGCGCCAGGTCAACTACGAGGAAATCTTCCGTCACTCCTTCGGTGTCTACTGCGGCTGGGAGGAGCCACCCTGCAAGGTCCATCTGCGGGTCAGAGGACCCAACAGTGTCCTTCTGCGCCGACGGAGCATCCACCACAGCCAGCAGATGGCACCGGGTGACGACGAGTGGTGGGATCTCTGGCTTCACGTGATCCCCTGCCCAGAGTTCCGCAGCTTCGTGATGGGCATGATCCCGGATGTTCAGATCGTGGAGCCAGACAGCCTCCGAGAGGAGGTCCGGGGTAACATCTCTACCTGGCTCAGCGAACTCCGCTCCCTGGACGATCAATAGTCGTGTCTATTGATCGGAATTCGGTGCCCAATCAGATCGCGCTCCAGAGTCGTTCAATTCGCGTTTACTTTCGTTTGCAGACAGTCGGGAAGGCAGGACCGAACCCGGTCGGCTCGTACCTTCGAACGTCTGGAGTTCATCATGTCCGACCACCCCCGCTACGGCGACCTCGACGCGCTTTGGCGCAAGACGGCAGGCCGCTGCCACCTCTGCCATGAACCCGTGGACCCCCACACCTACGGCTTAGCGGATGTCTTCGGCGCCGAGACCGCGACCGTTGACCACCTCGTGCCGCAGTCTCATGGTGGCAGCGATGACCATCGGAACCTTCTGCCTGCACACCTCGGCTGCAACGCCTCCCGTGGGACGGGAGAGGTCGAGGACGCTCGTTGGGAGATGGCAGGGACGAAGTCAGTCCCACTCTCGAGCGATGCACGCCTGGGCATCGGTGCCGTGGTCACCGGCGGCGGTGCTCTCATCAGTGGGCACCTGTTCGCGGAGGCCGACGAGTTCGGGCAGCAGCGTTTCAACAAGAAGGCCGCGTTCTGGGGAGGGGCCACCGCGCTGATCCTCACCTGCGCCGCCCTGTCCTGATGGAGGAGCACTATAGATGGCGAAGAACACTGGCCGTGGTCACCGCAAGGGATCCGTGAAGGGACGCACCCAGGTGCAGACGCCCTCGGGGAACTACGTCAAGCGCGATGTGGAGACAGGACGCTTCATGGCTCAGAAGGAAGGGGGCCAACCCTTCAAGGGTGTGGCGAGGGAGAAGGACGGGCGGCGAAAGGGGTAGCCGCCAACCAACATCCCCTTGACATCTGGTTGACGGTGCTCATCTTCCCGACCCGCCGGCCCTCATGGGCCCGCGAGGGTCGCCTTTCATCATATCTCTTTGGGGGAACGATGCTCTCGACACGACGACCGCTACACGTAGGGCTCCGGAACTTCGTGGACTGGATCCGCACGGAAAGCTCAAAAGAGAACAGCATCAGGGAACAGGCCGGCGAGATCCGCCAGCGGGTGAAGGGCCATGCGACCAAGGACGGCCTGACCGTCCGCTCGATGCCATGGAGCGGCTCCTTCGCCAAGCGGACCGGCATTCGACGGCACCTCCAGGGAGCAACCCCGGTTGAGGGCCAGGATGTGGACATCCCGGTTGTTGTGAGCCCCAAGACGAAGGACGACGAGGCGCTGGAGAGCCTCCTGCCGCGCTTCTATGCCTACCTCGACGCCAGCTACCCCGACACACCGAAGAAGCAGACCAAGAGTTCGGTCAAGCTGGACTTCGTGGGGTCCAAGGTCTCCTACGACATCGTCCCCATGCTGGCGACCACCGACCCCAAGCGCCAGATCCTTATCCGCGCCGGCGGCGAGCGCAGGGAGACCTCAGTCCAAAACCACATCGAGTTCATCACGGCCCGAACGCGGGACAGCGCCCTAGTTTCGGGGCGGGTCAGCTTCAACGAGATGGTGCGACTGCTCAAGTGGTGGCGAGAGGTGAAGTGCCAGGGTCAGATCGATGCGTACCCCAGCATCCTCATCGACCAGCTCGCCGCCCACGCGTATCGAGAGCAGGGTGTCGATGAGACCTACCCGGCAACCCTGGCCCGGTGGTTTGGCTTCCTCGCCCACGAGGTTGCGCGCCGAGCCCCCATCTACTTCGATGACTTCATCGACTGGAAGCGTCCGCCGCTAGGGAACCCTTGGGCCGTCATCGATCCGGTCACCACGGACAACAACGTCGCCGGCCACCTCGGCAACGGCGACATCGGCGTCCTTGAGGAATGGATGGCCGAGGCTCGGGACGACGTCCTCCAGGCCATCGCGGCCGATCACGACGACGATGAAGCCGCGGCGTTCGATGCACTCGTTCCGGTCTTCGGCCGCCATGTCATCCACCATTCGTAGGGAGCGACGATGGCATACACGACTACTGCGACCCGCTCCACGACGGTCACTGCGACCGAGACCCGCGTGCGAGCGGTCCTGCGGCAGGTCAACGTCGACCTGCTCGCCGCAGTGGCGTCTGGGCTCGTTAGCCGGGACCGAAGCGATGGTTGGTATGACGACCTCGTCTTCATGCTGAAAGCGGACGCCCTCAAGCACTTCGAGATCCGGGTGAAGGACAACGGCAAGCTGCTGGCGGCCTGGCGCTACGAGGTCTCGAACGACGGAAGCCTCACCCTTGCCGACCGAGGTGGAGGCCTTAGCTTCTACGGCTTCTCTCCCACCTCCACTGTGAGCCTTACCATCCAG
>CALDOK010000151.1 GCA_937912125.1 uncultured Pseudomonadota bacterium | reverse complement strand
GCGACTGCGACGGGGCCTCGGACTTCGACGCCGACGGCGATGGCTTCGACAGCGACGGCTACGGCGGCGGCGACTGCGACGACGGCGACGCCTCCACCCACCCCGGCGCCGCGGACGCCTGGTACGACGGCGTGGACAGCGACTGCGACGGGGCCTCGGACTTCGACGCCGACGGCGATGGCTTCGACAGCGATGGCTACGGCGGCGGCGACTGCGACGACGGCGACCCCCGGGTCAGCCCCGGTGCCGCCGAGATCTGGTATGACGGCTTCGATCAGGACTGTGACGGCTTGTCCGACTTCGACGCCGATCAGGACGGGCACGACAGCGACGCCTTTGGCGGAGACGACTGCGACGACGCCGACGACACCGTGAACCCCTACGCCCTCGAGATCTGGTACGACGGCGTGGACGGCGACTGCGACGGCGCCGACGACTACGACTTCGACGGCGATGGTCACCAGAGCGCCAGCTACGGCGGCGATGACTGCGACGACGCCGACGCTGCCACCTACCCCGGCGCGCCGGATATCCCCTACGACGGCGTGATCAACGACTGCGACGATGCAGGCGAATACGACGCCGACGGCGACGGCTGGGATGCCCAGGCCTACGGCGGCGACGACTGCGACGACGCCAACTCCGCGATCAACCCCGGCGCCCCCGAGATCTGGTACGACGGCCTGGACCAGGACTGCGACGGCAACGACGCCGATCAGGACGGCGATGGGTGGGGGGTCGAGGACGACTGCGACGACCTGGACGCAGCCGTAAACCCCGACGCCCCCGAGACCTGGTACGACGGTGTGGACAGCGACTGCGATGGCGCCGACGACTTCGATCAGGACGGCGACGGTTGGGTGCTCGGGGACGACTGCGACGACCTGGACGCGGCCGTAAACCCCGACGCCCCCGAGATCTGGTACGACGGCGTGGACAGCGACTGCGACGGCGCCGACGACTTCGACCAGGACGGTGACGGCTGGCCCGTGGGCACGGACTGCGACGACGTAGACCCGGACAGCTGGCCAGGCAACGGTGAGCTGGACGAGGACTGCGAGCCCGTGGAGGACCCCGAAGACAGCGACCCGCCCCTGGACGACACCGGGCTGGGCGTGGACACCGGCCCCGCGCTCGAGGACGACGTGTTCTTCAAGGGTGGGGGTGGCTGCGCGGGCTGTGCAGCTGGCGGCGGGCTGGCTCTGGGCTGGCTGCTGCTGCTGCCTGGGTTGGCGGTGCTGCGGAGACGGCGAAGCTGAAGGCAGGGTCACCGAACCAGGCTGAACTGTGGCGGGGGTCTGGACACGCTCTTGACATGGGAATAGGCCCTTGAGCCCTCCCGGTCCTGGGTCTCTCCGGCCCATACCCTCCTTTCGCCGGACTCAACCTCTCCTGGAGCCACCTCGCATGCAACCTACAGAGGCCATCGCCAGTTGGCATGCTTGGCTCGAGGCCAACCCCGAGCGGGCCTCCACCTTCCTCGACCAGCTCTACCGTCGGCAGCGGGAGCTCGACGCGCTCTTCGCGGGTGAGCCCATGCGCACCTTCGCCCGGCCGGCGTTCCTGTCGGCGCGTCAGTTCCGGCTCGTCCGGGACAGCTCTCAGGTGCTGCTGGACTGCGCCGAGGTGGTCATCGCCCGCATCCACGACGACCCGGAGCTTCGCGCTCAGATCCCCATGGGGCCGGGCGAGTGGGAGCTGCTGCGCCCCTGCCGCGGCCTGAAGCGCCAGCAGGTGATCGCTCGGCCCGATGCCTTCATGCACGGCGAGCGCATCCAGTACCTCGAGTTCAACGCGGAGAGCCCGGCCGCGGTGGCTTGGACCGATCTGTTCGAGCAGACCTTCCGCGAGCTCGAGCCCATGCAGGACCTCCCCTGGGCCCGCCAGACCACGGGCTCCAGCTGCCAGCAGCTGTTGGTGGACGCCCTGCTGGACTCCGCCGCGGCCTACGGCATCCAGGGCCCGCCCCGGGTGGCCGTGGTGGACTGGCGGGAGGTGCCCACCATCCGCGAGCACCACCTCGTCGCCCGCTGCTTCCAGGCTCGTGGGGTGCCCGCCCAGGTGGTGGACCCCCGCGAGTTCGAGATCCGCGGCGATCGGCTCATGGCCGGCGGGCAGCCCGTGGATCTCATCTACCGCAGGGTGATCCTGGGCGAGCTGCTCGCGCGGCGTGAGGAGCCCGGGCCCGCGGCCATGCTCGAGGCCATGCGCCGCGACCTGGTCTGCATCGTCAACCCCTTCATCACCCGGGTGCCAGGCTCCAAGGCCTTCATGGCCCTGCTGTCCAACCCCCGCAACGAGCACCTCTTCACCCAGGAGCAGGTCCGCATGCTGCGCGCTGTGGTGCCCTGGACCCGAGTGCTGGGCCCCGGCCCTGAGAGCTTCGACGGGCAGCAGGGCGACCTGCTGGAGCTGGCGCGCAGGCACCGGGAGCGGCTGGTCATCAAGCCCACCTACTCCTACGGCGGCAAGGGGGTCACCATCGGCCCCGAGGCCGAGCCCGCGGCTTGGGAGCAGGTCATCCAGAGGGCAGTCTCCGAGCCGGGATCCTGGACGGTCCAGCAGTACGTGCCCATCCCCGAGGAGCCCTTCCCGGTCTTCGAGCCGAGCTTCGGCACCACCTCCCTCAAGGTCAACCTCAACCCCTACCTGTTCGGCGGGCGCTACGCGGGTGCCATCGTGCGGCTGTCCCAGTCGTCGGTCATCAACGTCAGCGCGGGCGGCGGCGTGATCCCGGCCCTCACCCTGCCCGAGCAACAGGCCATGGGCGTGGTGCCCATCTTCGCGCTGCCAGAATGACCGAGCACGCCTCTGCTCCCACCGGGATCCTGTGCTGGCGCCAGGATCGTCCGTCCCCTGTCCTGGCCATCGCTCCCCACGCCGGCCACCAGGTCCGCGACGAGCTGCTGCCTAGCATGGTCGCCAGTGAGGCCCAGCGCCTCACCGAGGAAGACCCGGGCACCGACCGGCTGCTCAGGCCCTTCCCGGTGGCCATCTGGACCCAGACCAGCCGCTTCGAGGTCGACCTCAACCGCCCCCGGCACAGCTCGGCCTACACCACGCCCGACACCTGCTGGGGCATCCGTCTCTACGACGAGCTCCCAACCGAAGGGTTGCTCGAGCGCTCTCGCCAGCGCCACGACGAGGCTTGGGCCGCCCTGGACGCTCTGGTGGACGCGGCCGTCGAGGAGTTCGGCTTCTGCGTGCTGCTGGACTTCCACTCCTACTGCTACCGGCGCGAGGACCCCTCGGCCCTGTGGTGGGAGCACCCGGAGAAGCCCGTCTTCAACCTGGGCACCCGGGGCGCGCACCCGCGCTTTCGCGCCCTGAACAGGGCTCTGCTGGGAATCCTCCGGCCACTCCGCTGGCAGGGTCGGGCCGTCACGGTGGGCGAGAACACCGTGTTCGGAGGGGGGACCATCCACAAGCGCCAGCAGCAGCGCCACCCCGGGCGGGTGGTGGTGCCCAGCCTCGAGCTGGTCAAGGTGTTCATGGACGAGCACACCGGCGTCTTCTGCGAGCCCGACTTCACCCACCTGATCCAGGAGGTCACGGCGGGCTGGGTCGCGGTGCTCGATCGGCTGCCGGAGCTCCTGCCCGACCTGGCGGTCCAGCGTCCCTACGTCTGGCGCTGAGACCGCGCGCCTGCCGCGCTCCAGGCCGTGCTACGATCCCGTGCTCGGAAGCTGGAGCTTGCTCATGCACGGACCCGCACATCGCCTCATCGCCACCGGCCTCGTCCTGGGGCTCGCCGCCCCCGGCGCCACCGCCGCCACCCTGCTGTCGGGCCCCTTCGATGACAGCGTGGCCAGCTACACCCTGGTCACCAACGGCGACATGGAGTCCCACAGCGGCAGCACCCTGAGCAGCTGGACCGACAACAGCGGGGGTGTGCTGGGCTACGACAGCCGGGCAGCCTACAGCGGCAGCGGGTCCACCGGCCTGTTGGACCAGACCTGGACCAACACCGGCTCGGGCGTGGCCTTGCGCCAGAGCGTCTCGGTCACCCACAAGAGCTGGTACGTGCTCTCCGGCTACATCTACAACGCCCTCAGCGGCGGTGGGCATGCCTACCTGGATCTGATGGACGTCAGCTACACCCAGGCCGACGGCGGCACGGGGGACTGCTCGTCGCTCTCGACCGCGGGGCATGGCGACTGGCAGTTCGTCTACTGCGAGTTCTACGTGCCCAACGGCACCCACTCCATCAACGTGCGCACCGTGGTGGACTCGACCGTCTACACAGGGTCCTACGTCTACTTCGACGAGGTGGCCATCACGGCCTCGGGCAGCTTTGCGCCCCCCCTGAGCCTCAGCGCCGACGACGACGGCGACGGCTACTCCGAGCTCGATGGTGACTGCGACGACGATGACGCCAGCCTCTCCCCCGGTGCCGCCGAGTACTGCGACGGCATCGACAACGACTGCGATGGCTCCACCGACGAGGCCAGCGCTGTGGACGCCAGCACCTGGTACTTCGATGGGGACGGGGACGGCTACGGCGATCCCACCGCCACCCGGGCCGCCTGCGCGGCACCCTCCGGGTACATCGCCGATGGGTCGGACTGCGACGACTCCGACGCCGGGATCCGGCCCGGCGCCAGCGAGCGCTGCGATGGGGTGGACAACGACTGCGACGGCAGCGTGG
>CALDOK010000150.1 GCA_937912125.1 uncultured Pseudomonadota bacterium | reverse complement strand
AGGGCAGGCGATGCCCTGCGGAGCGTCAGCGGTGCGGGGGAGGGCAGCCCTCCGCTGCCAACAGAGGGAGGTTGTGGACTCCCTGGAGGCCGAATGGCAGAGTGAATGACCATGGCCGGCTTGGTGGCAGACACTACCACCGGCGCAAGCTTCCAGGCCGGCGAGGGACTGCGCGCCTAGGCTTGCTGCGATCCACCCGCGTCGGCCCGTGCCTGACCCCGACACCCATCGAAACCCCTGGAGAAGCCCATGCTCGAGACCGCCCTCGCCGCCCTGAACCAGCGCCTGTCCAAGCCCGCCGAGGCCTCCGCCCACTGTGACGGCCCCTGCGGCGTCTACGACCCCTCTTCGGCTCGCATCGCCGCCGAAGCCGCCGCCTCCATGACCAAGAAGATCCTGGCCCTGAAGCCTCCCACCGACGGCGACGCGGCTGGCTGGGCCGCCTACCTGAACACCGTGAGCCGCTACGTGGCCATCAAGGAAGAGCAGGCCCACCTGGCCAAGAGCGAGCTGCTGGTGCTGTGGACCGACTACTTCAAGCCCCAGCACCTCGAGGCCTACCCCGACCTGCACGACACCTTCTGGCAGGCCGCCAAGCTCTGCTCCTCCGTCAAGGTCGAGGTCAGCGCCGTGCATGCCCAGGAGCTCTTGGACGCCATCGAGAAGATCCACGGGATCTTCTGGGCCACCAAGGGGCGCGACATCGGCTGGTACACCGCCAGCTAGGAACACACCCGGAGGGCGACGTGCCCCAGGCGATCCCCGCCGCGATCCCCAAGACTGGCGCCCGCGAGGCGCTGTGTTGGCTGCTGCGCGGCCGGCAGCGCTTCGTGGTGCGCGGCCGCAGCATGCTGCCCACGCTAGCCGAGGGGGCCACGGTGCTGGTGGAGCCGGGCGCCGTCCCCGCCGTAGGTGACGTGGTGGTGGCCTGGCACCCCCACGTGAAGGACCTGGTGCTGATCAAGCGGGTGGACGCCCTGGACACGGGCGGACGAGCTGTCCTGCACGGCGACAACCCTGCCGAGAGCAGCCACAGCTTCGGCGCCCTCCGGCCCGAGGCGATCCTGGGTGTGGTGCGGAGCCAGCTGGCCCCCTGACTCCAGGCACCCGCGAGCCCGCCCCGCCAACCCGATGCGGACAGGCCCCATGCAGGCTATCTCCTCAGCGAACGCGCCGGCGGGGGACCATCCCCGGCCCCCACGGAGCAGCACCCATGCCGAGAGCCGCACCTCTGCTCACCCTCTTTGGCCTGTCTTGCTGCGGGCCTGCCGACGACAGCTCCACAGACAGCCCCATCGGGGACAGCGAGCAGCTCCCTACTCCCACCGCCTGCTCCATCCAGCTCACGGACAGCGGCAGCACCGCGCCCCCTTCGTGGGAGCTCGAGCGAGATGACGGGACGCGGGCTCCCGACAGCTTGAGCGCGGAGATCTCGTGGTACGGCGGGCTGGTCACCATCACCGTGAACCCCGCTGTGTCGCTGGAGCATGGGCTGCTCCCCTTCATCCCGCATGTGATCACCGACCACGACCTGCAACAGGCCGTCCTCGACCGAGGGGACGAGCTCACGGCGCTGGTCCGGCTGAGCGCGAGCTGGGATGATGGCCCCAGCTGCGACGACGCGGCCGAGGTCCCCTTCCGCACCTGGGAGCCGGCCATCAACACCCAGCTGGCCACGGGGCAGGCCTTCGACCCCAGCCAGCTCAACGAGGAGCGCAGCCAGCAGCTCGCGGACACCTTCGGGCTGGTGGTGATCGTCCAGGACTCCTTCGCCGGAGACTACGATCACGAGATCTACCTGGTCACCCCCGCCACCGGCGACGCGCTCCAGCGCTACACCATCGATCGCGAGCTCATGGAGGCCACGGCCACCGGCGCCTTTGACGGCAGCGCGTTCGCCTCGGCGGACATCCACCAGGGCCAGATCACGCTGATGTCCGAGGGCACCCCCTACCTGGCCAAGTCCCAGCTGTTCCGGTACCAGGTGGCCACCGGCGAGCTGCTCCACGCCTACGACACCTCCGGGTACTCCGGGGGAGATGACGTCATCTACGCCCACAACAGGATGTTCGTCGACCCCGAGGACCCCAACCTGATCCACACGATGCTGTGGCGACGCCGAGACCCGGACGCACCTCCTGGGGACGAGTACGTGAGCCCCGGCGTGCGCATGCACCTCGACGATGATCTGACCATCTCCGCGATCGAAGACTGGGTCGACCCCACCCGCATCTCGCTGAACGCAGAACTCTACGGCAACTCCACCACGCTCTCGTCGCCCGGCCACGACGGATCGCGCTACCAATGCACCACCTTCCCGGCCAGCTTCTCCGCCTCTGGGCCCCCCGAGGACACCTCGCCCTTCATCGTGGCGGGGCTGCTCTCCAGCTCTCGGCCCGGGTTCGTCTTCGTCCGGGAGGGCTACGCGGACATCGCGCTCCGGAGCGACGTCGCCGAGACCTACCCGGACATCCGGGTGATCCAGGTCCCGGACACCGACGGGGCGCCCACCATGGACTTCCTCCACGGAGCCTCGCTCACCGCCCTGGACGCGGACACCTACGAGCTGTGGGTGCTCAGCCTGCATCGGGCCGGAGAGGCCCGAGCCTACCGCTTCCTGCTCGACGCCACGTCCGGTACATTGACCCCGACCTGCTCCTACCAGGCGCAGCGAGACCCCACCAGCTACAGCAACCTGATCACGCTGCCGCAGCCCGACCTGGTCGGTCTGTTCTGGGGCGGTTCCGCCAACGTGGAGTGGCTGGACCGACAGAGCTGCACCTTGCTGGGCAAGCAGTTCCAGGAAGCGAAGAAGCCCGGGGAGCGAGCCAAGCCGCGCTGGATGGAGGTGGTGGATTCCCAGGACTTCCTGGACGACACCCACATCGCCGGACTCGAGCTCCGCTACGACCTCGGCAAGGGCGTCGGCCTGTACAGCGAGCTGTAGCGCTGATCACCCCTCGGCAGGGATCGTCCCAGCCGGCCGTCTCCACCGCCCCCATGGACTGACCACCCCGCCGGCATTACACAGCGCCGGCCGCGGGCCTCGCAGGAGCGAAGCCGCGCTCCCTCCGCCCCTTCCCGCCGAACGCGATGTTCTTCAACTCCCTGCACTTCGTCGGCTTCTTCGCGCTGGTGGCGCTGGTCTACTTCCTGCTGCCCCACCGGCGGCGGTGGCTGTTGCTGCTGGGGGCCTCATACTACTTCTACATGTGCTGGAAGGTCGAGTACATCGTCCTGATCCTGGCCTCCACCGCCATCGCCTGGGGCACCGGGGTGGCCATGGGGCGCACGGCGGATCAGGCCCGGCGAAGGCAGCTGCTGTGGTTCAGCGTCGTGACCAACCTGGGCCTGCTGTTCACCTTCAAGTACTTCAACTTCTTCAATGACTCCCTGCGCCAGATCTTCGAGGGCCTGGGCCTGGGCTACGGCGTCGGTGCCCTGGACGTGCTGCTGCCGGTGGGCATCAGCTTCTACACCTTCCAGACCCTGAGCTACTCGGTCGCGGTCTACAAGGGCGAGCACCCCCCCGAGCGCCACGCGGGCATCTTCGCCCTGTACGTCGCCTTCTTCCCCCAGCTGGTGGCCGGCCCCATCGAGCGCTCGTCGAACCTGCTGCCCCAGTTCTTCCGCCGGGTGGACTTCGACTACCGGCGCATCGCCGACGGCCTGAAGATCATGGCCTGGGGCTTGTTCAAGAAGGTGGTGATCGCCGACCGGATCTCGGCGGTGGTCAACACCGTCTACGACCAGCCCGAGACCTTCCTGGGCCCCCAGCTGATGCTGGCCACCTTCTTCTTCGCCATCCAGATCTACTGCGACTTCTCCGGCTACTCCGACATCGCCATCGGCGCGGCCCGCGTGCTGGGCTTCGACCTGATGCGCAACTTCGACCGGCCCTACCACGCGGCCAGCATCGGTGAGTTCTGGAAGCGCTGGCACATCTCCCTGTCCACCTGGTTCCGGGACTACGTCTACATCCCGCTGGGGGGCAACCGCACGGTCAAGTGGCGCTGGTACTACAACCTGATGATCACCTTCGTGGTCAGCGGGCTGTGGCACGGCGCCAACTGGACCTTCGTGGCCTGGGGCGCGCTGAACGGCCTGTACCTGGTGCTCGAGATCATGCTGGCCAAGCCCCGCAAAGCCCTGCTCCAGGCCACGGGCCTCACCGAAGACCGCTGGGCCTACAAGATCCCGGCGGTGGCCTTCACCTTCGCCCTGACCTGCCTGGCCTGGGTGTTCTTCAGGGCCGACAGCGTCACCGACGCCGTCTACGTCATCGCCCACATGCCCGACGGCACCCTGGACTTCCTGCGCTCGGTGATCACCCTGGATCTCGCTGGGGTCAAGCTGGTGCTCAAGGGCCTGGGTATCTCTCGCTCCGACCTGGCCATCGCCATCGGCGCCATCGTGGTGATGGAGGCCGTGCATCTCTACCAGCGCCCCGGCAACACCATGGCCCGCCTGGCCGCCCTGCCCGCTCCCGTGCGCTGGGCCGGCTACTACGCCATCGTAGCCGGCATCCTGTTCCTGGGCGCCTTCAACGCGGCGCAGCAGTTTATCTATTTCCAGTTTTGAAGCGCCCACCAAGGCCACTCGTCAGCCACAACGCACTTGGCGCGCGGTCAGCCACTACCCGCCAACA
>CALDOK010000149.1 GCA_937912125.1 uncultured Pseudomonadota bacterium | reverse complement strand
CCGACGCCGACACCGACGCCGACACCGACGCCGACGCCGACAGCGATGCCGACGCCGACGTCCTGCCGGATCTCACGACGGGCCTGGATCAGGACGTGTGCGAGTCCGGGCCGGGTGAGGAAGGTGCCACCACCTACTGGCTTGGCACCTATATGTGGGACGGCGACGGCGCAGCGAAGGGCACCGAGCAGTGGCTCTGGTACGCCACCAGCGAATGGGCAGCCGTAGGCGGCGCCGACTGCATCGTGGTCTGGAGCACCACCGCCACCATGGGCCCACCGGGCGCATGCGGCGACTGCGACTTCTCGCTGGACATCGAGGCCGAGGTGGACCTGGACGCCACCACCTGCCCCCAGCCCGCCTGGAGCGCCTACGAAGACGACACCTGGGCCACCGTCTACGACGTGAAGCTGGGCACCGACGGCAGCGCCTCCTGGTACTTCAACAGCTCGGGGACGGAGCTGGGCGCCGGCTTCCACAACGACGGCGGCCAGAACTTCCTCACCGACTCGAGCTGCCTGTGGTTCTGAACGTCAGGGCAGCTTGCCCGTGACGTCCAGGATGTGGAGCTGGCGGAAGTCGCTGGCGGAGTTGGGGTCGTCGGTGGCGTTGGGCAGGGCTGTAAACGCCGCGTAGACCTTGCCTCCGGCACCGACCAGATCGGGCTCCCCACAGGCCACCAGCCCCGTGGGGACCTCGACGGTCTTGGTGCCGTCGAGCGTGGTGACCATCAGCCTGTCGCCCTGCTCGGGGTCGGACATGGTGTAGACCACGGAGCGGCCGTCGGGGGTGATGGCCGGGCCAGCCCGCATGGGCAGGCGAACCTCACGCGCCAAGATGGTGCGCTGGGCGCCGGCTGAGTCGGTGACCGCGATGTCCCAGTGCCCCTCACCCCGCTCGTTGGTGAAGTAGACGACCTGGTCGTCCACCCACATGGGACGGGTCTGGTCGCCGTTGCCGCCCTTGAGGGGCTTGACCTCGCCGCCCTGGTACAGGAAGAGGTCTTCCGTGCCGCGGTTCTTCCGCGAGAACGCCAGGGTCTTGCCGTCGGCCGCGAAGCGCGGCGCGGCCTCGGCGTCGGGGCTGGTGAAGGTATCGGAGATGGTGTTGGTGTTCTGCGACCACAGGAAGAGATCACCGCTGCCCGCCGAGTCCGAGACGAACGCGAGGGTGGTTCCATCGGCCGACAGGGACGGCCAGGTGAGATCACCACCGATCTGGGCGCTGGTGAGCAGCTCCGCCGCGGACTGGCCGCCGGGGGCCCAGTAGTAGAGCCGCTGCGTGCCGCCCGCGTTGGAGCCCTCGAAGATCACGGTGCCCTCGGGGTGCCAGACAGGGTGAGCCACCACCGAGCCACGCCCGGAGAACGAGCTGGTCGTGCCTGGGATGACCACCTTGACGGGCACCGCGGCGTTGCCGCTGGACACCTTGACCACGTAGAGATCCACCGCATCACCAAAGCGGTTGAGCTCGAACGCGATCCACTGCCCGTCGGGGGACCAGTGCGGGTTGTAGGCGTGACCCTTCTCGCTGACATGAACCTGCCCCGCCAGCGCAGAGGTCCCGAGCAGGAAGGGAAGCATAGGTAAGAACTTCATCAATCACTCACTCTTGGGCGATGCGGGCGCCAGCGTGAAGCCAAGCTGCCCCCAGGTGTACAGACGGGAGCCATCGGACTGGGCACCCCCAAGAAGGGACAGGGCGCCGCTTAGATTCCCGATGTCGGTCAATGCGAAGGCTGCGCCGCCCGCGCCGCCAGCCGCCATGATGGTGCCGCGGGCCGCGACCACGCAGTTGACGCAGGGCGCTCCCTCGCCGGCAGCGGGGATGTCGGAGGTGTAGGCGGAGCCCACAGACCAGATGGGACCAGCGTTGAGCCACAGCCTGCCCAAGCGCAGCTCGCCAGCGAGCCAGCCGTAGCCGGTGTTGAGCTTGCGGGCCGCCAGCTCGTAGGGGCTGCCCGCGGACGCGTTGAGGTCTTCGTCAGAGACCGCGGAGCCGAAGCCGCCGTGGTAGCCCACCTCGGCCAGCACACCGAGCTTCTCGCCCAGACCCGCCTCGAGGCCCACACCCAGCCGGGCGCCAGCACCGCTGAATCCATGGGGCTGGAAGCCATCCGCCTCCCAGCTCACAGTGGAGGGCTCGCCGGCGGCGGTGAAGGCCGGACCGATGGTGGCGCGTGGCCCGATATATGCCAGCTCGAAGGGCTCTCGCTCTTCCTTGGACGGTCGCTCGTCCACCAAGACCAGCTCCACCAGGTCGCCGCCCGCGACCACGGTGAGGGCCTCGGGGCCGAAGCTGTAGTCGCCCTTGGGGAGCAGCCCCTGGTACTTGCCCTCGGCGACGACCTGGGCCTGAGCGGCCTCGATGGCAGCGCGCTGGTCGGGGGCGAAGGGCATCGCAGCAGGAGCCAGGGTGACGTCTTCCTTCTTGCGGCTGACGATGTCGACCTGGCCGTAGTTGCCGTCGAGGTCCGAGAGCCACTCGATGACCTCGCGGGTGCCATCGGTCTTGGCCGCGAGCTTGAGCCGCCTGTAGACCGCGTTGATGTCACCCATGGCGCGGGCCGACTGGGCACCGAGCCAGTAGTCCTCGTAGGTCAGCGGCACCTCACGCTTGTCCCGCAACACCTCGAGCTCGATGTATGCGGCCTCCACGCCCTTCCAGGCGTTGCGCTTGGACAGACGCCTCATCTCTTCAGTGAGGCGGATGTGTTCTGCATCCTCGACCTCACCAGCGTAGACCGGGCTGGTGATGAGGAGGGCGGCGAGGGCCAGGATACGTGCGGACGGAGACATGGCTCACCCCTGGGCTGGGGGTTGGATGGGTTCGGCCTCGATGGGCTCGGGGCCGGGAGGAGTCTCGGCGTTGGACGAGGGGTTAGCCTCGGCCGCCGGGGTGGCGGGACGGGCCAGTGCGTGGCAAGCCACGCGGCCCTGGTGGTGGTCCAGCGGCTGCAGCGAGGGCATGGAGCGGCGGCAGGTCTCAACGAGAGGACCCTGGACCAGGGGGCAGTCATTTCGGAAGGGGCAGCCTTCGGTGGCGAGGCTGGTGCCAGGCAGCGGGGCCGACCAAGGGTCGAAGAGCAGCTTGCTGTAGGGATGGACCGGCATCTCACTGCGGGGATCGAAGTTCTCGATCACCCAGCCATCGAGCATCACCACGGCGTGGGTACACCAGGCCTTGGCGGCGGCCATGTTGTGGGTGACCAGCATGCAGGCTGCCGTGGGGGGCAGGTTGCCGATGAGGTCTCGAAGCACCTCGCGGCGCCGGTCAGGGTCGAGACCAGAGGTGGGCTCGTCGGCCACCACCAGGCGGGGCTCGAGCGCCAGCACCCTGGCCAGCGTGACCCGGCGCTGCTCGCCACCGGACATCTCGCGAGGCAGGGCCTGCATCCGCTCACTGAGGCCCAGGCGATGAAGCATCTGGATGCCCTTCTCGTGGGCCTCGGAGCGAGAGCACCCGCCGAGTACGCGCAGGGTCTCGGCGACATGCTCGAGGGCATTCTGCTGGGGGTCGAGGGCCGACATCGCGTCCTGCGGGACGTACTGGTAGAACACGCGATGGCGGTGGCGCTCAGCCTCTTCCATCAGGTCCCAGCGGCGACCTTCGAGCAGAATCTCGCCCTCGCTGAGCTCCTCGAGCCCCAGGATGATGCGCGCCATGGTGGTCTTGCCCGACCCCGACTGCCCCACCACAGCCATCACCTGGCCGGGAAAGAGCTGTAGATCCACGC
The DNA here is from genome assembly GCA_937912125.1 of uncultured Pseudomonadota bacterium. Classification (GTDB taxonomy): domain Bacteria; phylum Myxococcota_A; class UBA796; order UBA796; family JAFGLY01; genus CALDOK01. The sequence goes on along the minus strand of CALDOK010000149.1, from coordinate 23,353 downwards.
CCTTGATGGCGTGAACCTCGCGGTTCGGGTCCCAAGGCCACGCCCCACGCAGGACGAAGACCTTGCTCAGGCCACGCACCTCGACGGTGGGCTGGGCGCTCATACGGCCGCCTCCTCGTGGGGGGTGAGGCGGACGATGGTGTTGGCCAGGCGTTCGACGGTGTCTTCATGGTGGGAGATGAGCAGCAGCCCGCAGCCATGGTTCTGGCACACGGAGACCAACAGCTCGATGATGCCTCGGCGGAGCACCGGATCGAGCCCCGTCTCGGGCTCGTCGGCCACCACCACCCGGGGCATGGGCGCGATGGCGATGGCCAGAGCCGCGCGCTGACACTGACCTCCGGACAGCTCGCCGGGGAGCGCCGCGGCGGTGCGCGGGGCGAGCCCGACCTCGTCGAGCAGTGCCGCGATCTCGGCCCCCATGTCCTGGGGCGGACTCGTGCGGCGGTTCATGGCCAGCAACATCTGCCGACCGACGGTCCGGCCCGGGTTGAGGGCCGAAGCTGCCACCTGGGGAGAGTAGGTGAAGTAAGAGCCGCGCAGGGAAGCGGTCTCCCGCATCAGCCGCTGCATCGCGGAGGCGCCACCGTTGATGTGGGGCGCATACCAGTCCTTGGACTCGCTGGCGCCAGGGAAACGAAGCTGACCCCCGAAGAGCCCGGGGCTGACGTTGACCAAGCCCATGGAGCAACGCGCCGTGAGGGACTTTCCAGCTCCGGAGGGCCCCACCAGCGCGGTGACCTCTCCGGCGTTCACGTCGACGTCGATGCCTTCCACCAGCACGCGCCGGTGGGTGCGCACGCTGAGGTTCCGCAGCTCGAGCAGACGTTCGGGCATCAGCGAGCCCTCGCCGCGGAGGAGATGGACACGGCGGCCACGGCGGTGACCGCCACGAGCAGCAAGCCGAGCACCAGGGCATGGGCGGACGGAACGTCCATAGCGATGGACTGGTAGCCCTGGTACAGCAGGTCGGCCCAGGACTTGGTGGTGGCTTCGTTGTGGGTGAAGGAGGGCTCGCCCGCAGCCAGCGCGAGGAAAGACAGCGCCACCTCGAGGAAGACCACCTGCATCAAGGTCTCGGCGCCCTGGCGCACGACCACCGGCCGCAGGTTGAGGGCCACGACGTGGTAGAGGTAGATGCGCACGCGGGAGAAGCCATGGGCCCGCAGCGCCTCGACGAAGCGCGCACCGCCCAGGCGCCCGGCCACCGACGCGGCCTCGTCCATGGCGCCCGGCGCGGCCAGCAGCGCCCAGACGATGGCCAGGGCCATCAGGCTGCGCCACTCGAGGGGCATGAGGATGGCCACCACCAGGATGACCACCATGCGCGGCAAGGCCCCGACCACCTCGCGCAGCCCCGCCACCACGGACTCGACCCGGGCGGAGCCCATGCAGCGAACCAAACCACCGACCACGCCGAGGAAGGTGACCAGCAGCCCCGCCACCACGGCGGGCAAGGAGACGATGTGCGCTCCCTGCATGGCGTAGTCGGTCAGGGGACGGCCGCGACCGTCGGCCCCGAAGGGAGGCAGCACCAAGGGTGAGGCGTAGGGCTCGGCCTCCGCCATCACGGTCCAGCGATCGGGAGCGTGGAAGGCGAAGACCAGCAGCACCCCGAGGGAGATGACGGTGAAGAGGATGGCGACCTGGCGCGGCATCACACCACCCCCGGCGCGGGGATGACGGGCGCCCGACGCTGGTGCCAGGCCACCGCGACTTCGATGAGCGCCTGCAGCATCAGGATCGCGCCCGACACCAGCGCGAAGCCGGTGGCGGCCGCGAGCACCAGGCCGAAGTCCTGCATCAGGGTGGCGCGCCACAGGTAGTCGCCCAGCCCGTCGATGCGCAGCACCGCCTCTACGATGACGGCGCCGGAGAGAAGGTGCAGCATGCGGCCCCGCATCTGCCCCACCAGCGCGCCCGCCACGTTGGGCAGCGTGTTGGAGAGCACGCCCTCGCCCCTGAGCTGGGCCACCACGACGTACTGCTGCTTGCGCTCGTTGTCGAAGAGTGAGCGGGTGCCGACGATGGCACCGGAGAGCGCGCCGTCGGTGATGCCCAGGATGATGGCGCCCCACAGGAGCTTGGCGGTGAGGCTCTCGGGACCATCGGCCATGTTGGCCCCGAAGCGCAGCGCGATCACCGCGTAGACCACCAGGGCCGGGACCATGGCGGGGACCAGGCCGATGGCCTGGAACAGGGGGTCGAGCTGGCGCGGAATCCAGCCCAGGCCCGCCAGGGCCGAGGCCAGGAACAGCGGCACCATGGCCAGCAGGATCAAGGTGACGGTGACGGGGATAGCCGGACCGAGCAGCTCGGCGATGGGCACACCCTGCACCACCCGCCAGGAGTTGCCGAACTCACCATGCAGCGCTCCGCCCATCCAGTTGGTGTAGAAGTGCACCATGCCCTGGTCGAGGTTCCAGCGCTGGGCGAGCCCCTCGGCGCCATCACAGCCAGGGCAGATGATGGACACAGGCGACCCTGGCAGGGCCCAGATGAGCAAGGTGATGATGGCCGGCACTGCGAAAGGCAGTGCCAAGGCCACCACAGCCCTCACCAGCGGCTGCGCCCACCAACGTCGCACGTGATTAGCCCTCTCCGCTCGAGGAGCAGAGGAGAGATCGGCCGATATGGGCGATCACCCCTCGTACCTCCAGGAGTCGAACTGGGTGAAGTAGTAGTAAGGGGCGATGGTGTTGCCCTTCACCTCGGTACGCCAGGCGGACTTGGTGTCGAGCTTCCAGAGGAAGAGGTAGGGCAGATCTTCGGCCAGCTTGCGGTGCAGCTTGTGGTAGGCATCGCGGGCGGCGGTGTCGGTCTTGGCCACGTCGTACTGAGCCAGCAGCCGGTCGACCTCCTGCTCACTGTAGTTGAAGATGTTGCGAGTGCCCTTGCCGCGGCTGCGGGTGTAGAACAGCTCGTTGACGTCTTCGACCTGGCCGAAGGACCACTTACCCACCAGCAGGTCGTAGTCGGTGAGGTGGCCGGTGATGGCCTCGGTGGTCCAGTTGTCGGGAGGAATCTTGTAGACCTGCGAGCCGATGCCCGCCGCCTCGAACTGGTTGCTGATGTAGGAGAGGATGTCGGGCGCTTCGTTGTCCAGCGACTTCTCCATGCCCATGCGGAAGGAGACGGGTTGGCCCTTGAACTGCCAGCGGCCGCCCACCTTCTCCATGCCCGCTTCCTTGAGCAGGGCTTCGGCCTGGCCTTGATCCGAGCGCTCCACCGCGGGGACGGAGCGGTTGTAGTAGGGCGACGACGGCACGAAGGGACCGGAGATGAACTCGCAGGGGCTGTTGCGCTCACCGGGCTTGACGCCGATGGACTTCTCGCGAAGCTCGGTGCGGTCCAGCATGAAGTTCAGGGCCTGTCGCACGCGGCGATCGTCCAGCGGGGCCTTCTTGGAGTTGATGGCCACGAACCACCACGAGCGGAGGTCGTAGGACTTCAACGCCAGCTCATCGGAGGCCGAGACGTCCGCGCGGAAGTTCGGCGCGACCTCGATGATGCCCTGGACTGAGTTGTTGATCAGGGCCTTGATGGCCAGCAGCGGGTCACCAGACTCCTGCAGCTGCATCTGCCCGACCTGCGGCGAGTGGTGGCCGTTGGCGAAGGACTGGAAGGTCACACCGCGGGTACCGCGGCTGCCCTTCATGGGCCCTGTGCCAGTAGGCCGCGCGCTGAACTCGAGGTCCGGGCTGATGGCCGTGTTGCCATCGAAGGCATGCTCCGGCAGCACCGAGAACCCCAACCGCTCGCGCGGGTTGTGCACGATCCGGGTGAAGTGCACGATGGCTGTGCTGCGTGACTCCGGGGTACAGCCAGCCAGGATGTCGCGGTAACCTTCCGCGATGGGGCTGGGCGTGCCCGAGTCGAGCATGGCCTTGACCGTGAAGCAGACGTCATCGGCCGTGAACGGCTTGCCGTCGTGCCACTTGATGCCGCTGGCCAGCTCGAGCTTGATGCCCTTGCCCCCCTCCGTGAGCTCCCAGCTCTGGACGAGGCGGCTCTCGAGCTCATTGTTGATGGGCGAGTGATACCAGAGCCTGTCGAACACCAGCTCTTGCGCTCGATAATCGACCATCTTGGCCGCATAGAGCGGGTTGAGCGTGGTGGGCAGGGCGCCCTCGTAGTAGGTCAGCGCGGCGCCGGTCGAGAGCACCGCGGCAGAGATGCCGGCGGCGACCAGCAGGTGACGGCTTCGACCCATTTCGCGTCTCCTCAATGCATGGGGACGCCGGGCGCGGATTCACGACTCAAGCGCACATGCAGTGCGTCGAGCGGGAATCGCGCGACCTCGACCCCGGGGATGTGCCCGACCTGAGCGTGCAAGGCGTCGGAGGCTCGGGATGAGTTCCGATTGCCCGCATCCCAGGCCGCGATGGACAAGAGATAGTGGGGTTCGGCGCTGGTGCCGATGGACAGATCCAGCGCGTTGAGGCGAAGCAGGCCCATGGCCTGTTCATCGCCCATGGCTTCTGCGACAGCTTCGGCAGCCCGAATGGTGCCGACACGACCGAGCTCGGCGAAGGGGCGATGGTAGCCCTGCTCGCCGCCCGAGCGAATCTCCATGGCGGTGCGCAGCTGGTCGAATGCCCGCCCGGCGTTCTCGATGACGCAGGGGACATCCACCGCTCCGCCAGCAACATCGACGCAGGGCGCGATGGTGGAGGCGAACGCGCTGCGGTCCTTCCAGGTGTCCACGGCCGCGGCGCCCGAGCCTCGGGTGACATCGACCATGAAGCTCAGATCGGCCGGCACCAGCATGGCCGAGCCGAACAAGAACTCGAGGGGAACCTCGAGCTCGTCGCTGACCGCAGGGGCGGGCTCACCGGGCAGGAGCCAGGGCGCCAGCATCGCCGAGATGGCGGCTTCGCCCTGAGGGTACACGGCCCGGGCGGCCTGCTCGTGGAACAGCGCCAGCCCCAGCAGACCCGCCGGCGAAGCCAGCTGGACCTCGAGGCCCTCGACCAGGTCCACCGCTCGCCAGTGCGGCAGAGGCCCCGCGTCGGGCATCGCACCCGCGGTGGGGGGGCCCGGCTGACCGGCGGTGACCGCCAAAGCGTCGGACGGGGGCCAGGCACCGCTGCCTCGCCAAGCATCCCAGGCCGCAGCGTGGGGACCCAGCCCTTCGAGCTCGGAGCGCTGACAGGCCTGCAGGCGGTCGGCGCTGGGATCATCGACACCCAGCAACACATAGGAGACCAGCAACAGGCAGTCTACCGCGGCGGGGTCTTCGTCTCGCCGGTTCTCACCGTAGACCTGGACCGTGGCGTTGGCGCCGACCCGCAAGGCCTGACGGTAGGCCGCGGCGAGCTCGGTATGGATCCGCGCCTGGCCGACCGCCAACGGGGCGTCGCCGCCGAAAGCGCCAAGGGCCGCCGGGTAGTCCCGCTGCATCAGCAAGGCCGCCCAACCCGAGTGGCTCTCGAAGGGGCCGCGCAGGGCATCATCGGACATCCGCACCGGCCAGGCGCTGCCCACCAGGCCGCCGGGAATGGCTGCGTCGGCCGCGACCGAATCCGGGCCGGGATCAGCCGACGAGCCCGCGGGGTCCGGGCTCGTCACAGTCGGGGGGCTGCAGCCGATGGCGAGCAGGAGCAATCCTGCCCACCACCGGTTCGGGCAAATCATCTATCCACCCTCGCAGTAGGACCGGTTGCCCGCAGCCGAGACACAGAGCGCCATGGCGTTCTTGGTGTCCTGGCTGCTGGCCCGCGCGTAGTCGAGCCACTCGCGGGAGTAGACCTTGGTGAGGTCGCGGTACTTCTGGGCCTTGCCTTCGTTTTCGTCGCTGCGGTCGGCGACGTAGGCCTCTTCGGCGGATTGCCAGACGCGGTTGGCCGCCTCGGCCTTGAGCTTGAGCAGCGCGTAGACGCGCGAGACGAAGGTTGAGCCGGACCAGTTGGACTTGTTCTCGAGGGCGTAGTCCGACCAGCGGATGACGCCGTGGGCGCGCCCCACACCCTTGCGGCTGAGGAAGATGGCGTACTTGAAGCAGAGATCGGGATCGGAGCGATCGATCTCTTCGAGGTGCCTCTTCATCAGGGTTTCCCACTTGGCGCGGTTGCCCTTGGTCTCGGCGTCCATGATGAGCACGCGGCTGACCTTGTCTTTCTCGGTCATGCGAGAGGTGGACACGATGCGCGCCTCGAGGCACTCGGTCTGCCCTGGGCTGAGCTGGCCCATCAGGGCCGCGGGCTCGAGGGCCACCAGATCGTCGCAGGAGTCGTCGACCTCGACCACGGGAGCGACGTCGACCACGGCGTCGTTGGAGACCTGCTGCACCTGCTGTGGCTCGGGCTGCACGGGCTCGGGCTGCACGGGCTGCACGGGCTCGGGTTGCACCGGCTCGGGCTGCGTGGGGGCCTGATAGTCCGTGCCCGCGGGAAGGATCTGCGCCGGCGGCAGCCGCGGCCCGACAGGCCGGACGTCCGCAGAGGCGGGCTGGAGATCGTTCTGCGAGGGGACGTCGTGGCCCGCGTCGGCCACGGCGTCGTTCGAGGTGCCCCGATCGGAGGCCACCGGCCTGACGTCGTTCGAGCCTGGGCGTTCCACAGGGGTACGGTCAGGACGATCGTCGATGGGATCGGCCTGGGCCACCCCAGGCTGGGGGCGCTCTTGCCTGGGCGCCACCGGCGGCGCGACCTGAGCGAGCGCGGTGGGGTAGTCGGACAGCTCCACGAAGGGTGAGAGCGCGGCCGTACCCTCGAGGGTGAACCAGTCCAGCCGCAGCGCAGCGGGCATGGGCACACCATCTGCGCCCTGGGTCATGTCGGGGCCCAAGGGCTGACCTTCGACGATGCACCCGGCCCAGCCGTCGTGGCAGGGCAGCTCGGGGAAGAGAGCGGCGAAGTCGGACCAGCCGCCCGCGGATGCGGGGCCGGTGGCCAGGACCATGGAGAGGAGAAGCGCGTGCACGGTGAACTCCCTAGTTGGCCGGGGTAGCGCCGGTCTCGTCACGGGGACGATCGCGCCCGAACTGAATGACCGGTTCCTCGATCTCTTCGCTCTCGAGCTCCAGCAACGAGAGGGAGACGGGGATCTTGTTGTTGCGCTTGCGGACGTCGTACTGGATCACCTGGGTCATGTAGCCCGGTGCGGAGATCTCGAGGCGCAGGGTGAGGCCTGGCTCGAAGACCAGCTCGGTGCCGTCGGGCATGTAGAGGACCGCAGCCTCCCATGACCCGTCCACCGCGTTGACGCGGTGGCGGTCGGCTTCGTCCGGGTGACGGATCACGGCGGTGGAGACGGGCTCGCCAGTCTCGGTGGTGACGATCACCTTGACCGCCACACCGGCATCCTTGCTCTTCTTGGCCAGGGCAGATCCTGGGATCAGCATCGCTGCCAGCACAAGGCCGGCCAGGAGCTTGCGGGGGGACATCATCCACCTCCTGCGGAGAGGAACCGGGCGTAGGGTCCGGAGCCTGCGAGGTCAGCTGCATCTTCGCCCTGACCGGCCGCCTGCAGCGCGCGCGCCACAGCGGGGGACGGGGCGTCTCCTGCGAGCTCGGCGGCCGCCGCTGGATCGTGCTTGGCAAGCATGATCGCCGCGGTGGCCCGCGCATCGGTGAGCCCCGCGGGGGGCGCGCCGTTCGCGATGCTGTCGAGCAGGGAGCTGCAGCGCTCGCTGTCGCCTTCCGAGCAAGCCACGATGGCGCGGGTGGCGATGACTCGCCACTGCTGCCCCGCGGGCGGGAAGTCGATGTTCTCGACCAGGTTGCTGGCCACCTGGGCTTCGCCCGCCGCAGCGGCGCGACCGGCCCAAATGAGCAGCAGCTCGGGCTTGTCTTCGTGTTCTTCGGACAGTGACTTCACGAGCTCCTCGACGGACCTAACGGCGACGCGCCGTTCGCCCAGCGCCCAGAGCGCCTGGGCCTCACTCAGACCCTGGACGATGGGATCCCCATCCCCCATGAGGTCGAGGTAGTCCGCGGCGGCAGCGGCGACGGCGCCGTCCGGGGAGGCCTTGGCAGCCTGGAGCAGCGTGCTGGCGGCATCGCGCTCGCCGTCGGCGAGAGCGACCTCGGCGGCCAGCAGCATGCCCGCTGGAAGCCCGCTGGCCTCGCCGTGGGTTCGCACCTTATCCAGATCGCCGGCCCCCAGCGCGACCAGGGCGCGCCGCACTTCGAGCTCGCCCGTGCGGGTGGGATCGAGGGCGACCGCGGAGACGAGAATCTGCTCTGCCGCATCGAATTGGCCCTTCAGGTAGGCCGCGTAGGCGGCACCGATGGCGGCATCGACCGACTCGGGGTTGTCAGCGTAGGCCGCATCGAGAGCCGAAGCGCCCGCAGGAACGTCGCCGGTACCCAGGACCTGCTTGGCCTGAGTGACGGCTTCTCCAGCGGCATCTCCGCCGACACCGAACTTCTCCAGGATGCCGCAGGCCCCGAGGGTGAGACAGAGCAGCACGGAGGCTCGCCGAAGCTTCATGGGGGATCCTCCAGAGGCCCGCTGGGTGTGCATGCGGGGCCAAGGGATCGAGTATTAACCATATCGCGCCACTCCAGCGCAAGGCATGGCATCGTTGACCGCGGCGATGTTAACGTGCCACATTCCCTCACCCCGCAGGACTCGCCCCCTCTGCGGGTCCTTTCACCAGGGAGTGAAGGCCTACCATGGGTCCCGTTGCCGGCTCGAAACGCCTGGAACTCACCCTGCTCGAGGAGCTCGCATCGGGCACCTTCGCGCGAGTCTACTTGGCCGAGGCCAAGGGGCAGGGTGGGGTTGACCGCCTCGTCGCCGTCAAAGTGCTGCGAGAAAAGTGGGCCGACTCGGACGAGGTGCTGGCGCGCACACGCGACGAAGCTCGCCTCCTGGCGCGCCTCCGGCACAAACACATCGTCAAGGTCGAAGAACTCAGCGACTTCGATGGCCAGCTGGCCATCATCATGGAGTACGTCGAGGGAATGAACCTCCAGCAGCTGCTGGACCACCTCAAGGCCTCCCACCAGCGCTTCCCAGCCCGGGCCGCGCTGCAGATCGGCGTGGCCTCGGCCAGCGCCCTGGACGCCGCCTACCGCCGCGTGCCCTACGGCCACGCCGAGCCGCTGCGGGTCATCCATCGCGACGTCAAGCCCTCGAATGTCATGCTGTCCATCGACGGCGAGCTCAAGGTGCTGGACTTCGGCACGGCGCGAGCCACCTCGCCCCTGCGCAGCGCCCAGACCGGCATGGTGCGCTTCGGCTCCTGGAAGTACATGTCCCCGGAGCGCAAGGAAGGTGACCGCGGCGATCACGCCTCTGACATCTACTCCCTTGGCCTGGTGCTCATCGAGCTGCTGGGGTCCGAGGCGATCCAGGGCCTCCCCGTCTCTCCTGGCGAGCACGACAACCAGCTCCGCCGCCTGGTCGAGGGCCTCCAGGACGTCGGCATGCCCAACGACGCCTGGGCGCGCGCCCTCAAAGACCTCCTGCTGCAGATGTCCGCCTTCAGCCCAGAGGTGCGGCCCAGCGCTCAGCAACTGGTGGACGTGCTCAGGCAATACTCCGAGCAGGCCCTGGGCCAGACCATGGACGCGCTGGCCACAGACGTGGTGCACGCCGAGCTCCGCGGGAAGCGCGAGAGCCTGCCCGAGGGCGTGCTCACCGGCACCCGCCTGTTCGTCTCCCTCGACGGCTCCGCCCCCCCACAGGCTCGGCGGGTCGACGGCCAATCCGTGGACGAAGAGGCGCCCCTCACCGATCCCTTCGGCGTGCCCCAGCCCCTGCAGCCGGTTCCGTCGGTTGAGGAGTACGAAGAGCCCGCCACCGTGGTCCAGCCGTACCCGGCAGCGGGGCGCTACGGCATGGCGGCACCCGGCGCAGCGCAGGTGCGCTTCACCACCGACGAGCAACCCCTGGGCGAAGAACCCGAGAACACCGAGCCCACCCCCGCCGGGCCCGACGGCTACGCGGCACCGCAGCCCGCGGCCTGGGATCCCCAGCCCGCAGCCCCCCAGCCCGCGGCCTGGGATCCCCAGCCCGCAGCCCCCCAGCCCAGCTACCCCTACGAGCAGGCCCCGGCCTCCGAGCCCGCAGCGCCTCCCCCCTGGGAGGCGACCCCCCATGCCTTCCAGCCCGTCCCCGAGCCCGCCGCGCCTGGCCACAACTTCGCGCCCGTTGGCAACCAGGCGGTCGAGACCGAATACCTGCCCCCGCCCCAAGCCGACCCCTACGCGGCAGCCCCCGCGCCGTCAGGACCCGTGATCCAGGGCCCGATCGCCTCCGGCCCGGTGGCCCACGCCCCTGCCCCTCCCCTGGATCCGCAGCCTGCCCCCAAGAAGAGCAAGCTGCCCCTGATCCTCGGCGTGCTCGTCCTGCTCTTCATCCTCTGCGCGGGCTTGCCCGCCGTGGGCTGGGTGGCCTGGTCCCTCCTCGGTGCCAGCGTGCCCACCGGGTTCGACATGCCTGACATGCCGGATGTGCCTGACATGCCGGATGTCGCCCCCCCCGATCTGGACGAACCCGACAGCCCCGATCCACAGCCTGATCTCCCGGCCGACGTCGAGCAGCCCCAGCCGGACGCCCAGGTGGAAGCGCCCCCGGCGATCCCCGATCCCGACGACGCGCGCGAGTCGGGCGAGGTCAGCGTCAGCATCCGCGCCGCCGACCGCACCATCCGTCGCCTCGAGATCGCCCACCCCGACGGCGAGCTCATCGAAGGCAGCAAGGGCAGCATCGACACGTTCTTCACCGCCGGCCCCTACGTGCTCACCATCAAGGTGGCGGGACGCGATCCCGTCACCGCCGACCTCAACGTCGGCGACGTGGGCATCGACCTGCTCTGCGCCCCTGACGACAAGATGGTCAAGGTGCTCTGCAAGAACCCCGATGGCAACATCAGCATGGTGCTGCAGTAACCACGGCCTGCGGCGCACGGTGACAAAGCGGATAGGTGGGGGCGACCAGCCTCCCCTGGAGAGTCCATGTCCGAGCATCGCGCCGGCTATGTCGGCCTCATCGGCCGACCGAACGTAGGCAAGAGCACCCTCCTGAACAGGGTTCTCGGCCTCAAGGTGGCCGCCACCGCCGACAAACCCCAGACCACCCGCAACCGCATCGCCGGGATCTACAACGCCCCGGACCTGCAGGTGGTGATGGTGGACACGCCCGGGATCCACAAGCCCCGCAGCCGGCTGAACAAGGCGATGGTGCGCGCGGCCATGGACGTGATGCAGGAGGTGGATCTGCTGGTGTGGCTGCTGGATGCCGCCGAGCTCGTGTCCAACGCCCGCAATGAACGCACCGTGCTCACGGGCGGCGATGCATGGATCGCCGAGCAGATCGAGCAGAGCGGCAAGCCCGTGGTGCTGGCCCTGAACAAGGTCGATCGGGTGGAGAATCGTTGGCTGCTGCCCGTGCTCGAGGCCTGCGCCACGCGCCTGCCCAAGGCCACCATGGTCCCCATCTCTGCCCTCCACGGCAAGGGCGTGGACGAGCTGCTGGGCGTGCTCGCCAAGCAGCTGCCCGTGCACCCTCCCCTGTTCCCCCCCGACCAGCTCCTGGAGCATGACGAGCGCTTCGTGGTGGCCGAGATCATCCGCGAGAAGGTGGTTCGGCTCACCGACAAGGAGCTCCCCTACGTCACCGCTGTCGAGATTGAGCAGTTCGAAGAAGAAGAGCGCGAGGGCGAGCGCGCCTTCGTCATCATCCACGCCCGCATCATCGTCGAGCGCAGCAGCCAGAAGGGCATCATCATCGGCAAGCGCGGGGCGATGATCAAGCTCATCGGCACCCAGGCGCGCCAGGACGTCCAGCGAATACTGGGCGCCGGAGTCCACCTCGAACTCTTCGTGGCCGTAGAACCGGACTGGACCCGCAACCCCCGCATCCTCCACGAGCTTGGCTACGAGTAGAATCATGGTCGCCACCATCGCAATCGTCGGTCGCCCCAACGTGGGCAAGAGCACCCTCTTCAACCGCCTGCTGGGCGAGCGCAAGTCCATCGTACACGACCGCCCCGGGGTCACCCGTGACCGCAACTACGGGACCTTCTCGTGGCACGATCGCCAGCTGCTGCTGGTGGACACCGGCGGCTTCGAGCCCGAGGGCGAGGGCCTGCTGGGGGCCATGCGCGCCCAGGTCCGCGCCGCCATCGAGGAAGCGGACGTGCTCATCTTCGTGCTGGATCGCAAGGTGGGCCTCACCCCCCCCGACGAGCTGGCCGCCGAGATCCTCCGCACCTGCGGCAAGCCCGTGATCATGGCCGTCAACAAGGTGGACCACCCCGTCCACGAGGACGAGCTGGGCGAGTTCTGGAAGCTGGGCTTCGGCGAGCTCCATCCCCTGAGCGCCGAGCACGGCCGTGGCCTGCACCCGCTGATGGACGCGGTGGCCGAGCACCTCCCGGCCCCCTCCCCCGACGAGCTCGAGGAGCAGCAGGATCTCGACGGCACAGGCCCCGACGACTCCCCCCGCGAGCTCAGGGTGGCCATCCTGGGGCGACCCAACATCGGCAAGTCCACCCTCGCGAATCGACTGATCGGGAGCGACCGCCACCTGGTGCACGACGCCCCGGGCACCACCATGGATTCCATCGACAGCACCTTCGAGGCCCTTGATCGTACGTGGCGGATCGTGGACACGGCCGGCATCCGTAGGCGCGCCCGCATCGACGACAAGGTCGAAGGCTTCGCGGTCTCCCGGGCCATCCGCACCATCGAGCGCTGCCACATGGTGCTGCTGATGATGGATGGGACCGAGCCCCCCTCCACCCAGGACGCCCGCCTGGCCAACCTCGCCGTGGAGCGCGGCCGCGGCGTGCTCGTGCTGCTCAACCGCTGGGATCTGGTCAAGGAGATGCCGGATCGCAACGCCGGGGTGGTCGAGCAAGACATGCTCGAGTCCTTCCCCCACCTGTCCTGGGCGCCGCGGCTGTTCATCAGCGCGCTCACAGGCAAGGGCTGCCACCGCATCCTGCCCAAGCTGCTCGAGGTCTTCGAGCAGTTCGACCGCCGCATCGCCACCCCGGATCTCAACCGGCTGCTCCGGGAGATCGAGAGCACCACCCCGCCGCCCCAGCGCCACCACCACCCCGTGCGGATCCACTACTGCTCCCAGACCCGCGTGCGGCCGCCCACCTTCGCGTTCTACTGCAACAGCCCCGACGGCATCACCAAGTCCTACCGGCGCTTCCTGGCCAATACGATCCGTGAGCGCTACGGCTTCGAGGGCACGCCCCTGCGGGTCCACATCAAGGCCAAGCGGAAGGCGGGAGACGAGGGGTGAGCGTTCGGATCCTCGAGGATCATGTCGTCAACCGCATCGCAGCGGGCGAGGTGGTGGAGCGGCCCGCCTCGGTGGTCAAGGAGCTCATCGAGAACGCCCTGGACGCTCAGCCCTCGGACCTCCGGGTCGAGCTCGAGGCCGGCGGCAAGCGCATGATCCGGGTGGTGGACGACGGCAGCGGCATGTCGCGGCAGGACGCCCTGCTGTGCATCGAGCGCCACGCCACCTCCAAGATCCGGAGCGACGACGACCTGCTGCAGGTCACCACCATGGGCTTCCGCGGAGAAGCCCTGCCCTCCATCGCCTCGGTCAGCCGCTTCCAACTGCTCACTCGCAGGCCCCAGGACGACCAGGGCACCCGCATCGTGATGGAGGGTGGCAAGCTCATGGCCGTCGAGGCCTGCGGCTGTGCATCGGGCACCGAGGTCACCGTGCGCGACCTGTTCCATCGCGTGCCCGCGCGTCGCAGCTTCATGCGCACCACCCAGACCGAGTACGGCCACTGCGTCGAGGCTGTCACCCGGGTGGCCATGGTGCGCCCGGGCATCGACTTCTCCCTGGTGCACAACGGGCGCGAGACCCTGCGCGCACCCGCGGGGGTCACCCTGGCCCGCCGCGTGGCGGCCTTGCTGGGCCCCTACGGCGAGGCGCTTCGCGAGGTGCGCTTCACCCGGGGCGACATCCAGGTCCACGGCCTCGTCTCCCCGGTGGGGGTCCACCGGCAGACCGCCGCCAGCGGCATGTACCTGTACGTCAACGGTCGCTTCGTGCGCGACCCTGTGCTGCGCAGGGCGGTGCTGGACGCCTACCAGGGCCTGGTGCCAGGCGGGCGCTACCCCGTGGTGGTGCTGCAGGTCCAGATGCCCCCCGATCAGGTTGACATGAACGTGCACCCGTCCAAGGTCGAGGTGCGCTTCCGGTCCCCCAACGACCTCAAGAGCGCTGTCTCCACTGGCCTGCGCGAGGGCCTGCGGGACCACGGCCTCTACAGCGCCCAGCCCAAGCCCACAGCCCGCCCTCCGGTGCCGCAGCCCGCCCCGCAGCCGCCCCGCCAGGCGGTTCTGCCCATGCGCAGCAGCCTCTCGTTTCCCGTGCGCAGCGCGCAGCCGTCTCCCGCGCCCCTGCCCAGTCGGCTCGAGCCTTCCCCTTCATCGCAGCCACAGCGGCAGGCGCCTGCCCCACAGCCGCGCCCCCTCGATCCGTCTCCTGCCCCGCAGCCGCGCCCCCTCGATCCGTCTCCTGCCCCCCTCCCCCACGTCGCTGCCGAGCAGCCCGAGGCCCTCGAGCGCTCCGGGCCCCCCGAGCGTTTCCTCCCCGGCACGCCCAGCCCAGCGGTCGCACCGGTGGCCGCAGCTCCACCCGAGCCCGCCCCGATCTCCGGGCTCGGCGCGGTCCCGCCGGTCCACCCCATCCTCCCGGTTTCCAGCTTCGGAGACCTCGAGGTCATCGGCCAGCTCGCCGGCAGCTACATCCTCTGCCAGGGCGACGGAGAGCTGGTGGTCATCGACCAGCACGCCGCCCACGAGCGCATCACCCTCGAGCGCCTGCAGCGCCTGCGCCGCGAGCAGCGCCCCACAGCTCAGACCCTGCTCACTCCCGTCATCGTCACGCTACCCCCAGGGCGCGCCGCCGCCCTCGCGCCCCACCTCGCGCTGCTCAGCTCCGTGGGCCTGGACATCCGCGCCGCCAAAGTCGAGGGCTTCACCGTCCACGCCGTGCCCCCCGCCCTCGGCAGCGTCGACGTGGTGCGCCTGGTGCGGGACATGGCCGACGATCTGGCGGACCAGGGCGACGGCCAGCCTGTGCGCGAGCTGGTGGACCACGTGCTCGCCAGCATGGCCTGCCACGGCTCCGTCCGCGCCCACCAGCGGCTGTCCCTGTACGAGATGCGGGCCATGCTCTCTTCCTTGGACCGGGTGGACTTCTCGGTCTGTGCCCACGGCCGCCCCGTCGCCATCCGCATCAGCCCACGCGAGCTCGAGAGCCGCTTTCATCGGTCATGAGCCATCCAGTCCTCGTGCTCGCAGGCCCGACCTCCGCGGGCAAGACCTCCGCGGCCATCCACGTCGCACACCTCTGGGGCGCTCGCATCGTCTCCGCCGACGCCATGCAGGTCTACCGGGGCATGGACGTGGGCACCGGTAAAGCCCACCCCGCGGTCTTGCGGCTGTTCCCCCACGCCTGCGTGGACGTTCGCGACCCGGACCAGCCTTTCTCCGCACAGGACTTCGCTGCCGAAGCCGACGAGACGGTCCGCGGCGACCGACCCGTGGTGATCGCGGGCGGGACGGTGTTCTACCTGCGCGCCTTCCTGTATGGGCTGGTGGCCGCCCCCAGGGCCGATCCTGGCCTTCGCGCCGAGCTCGAGGGTCTGGACGACCCGTGGGGAGAGCTGCAGCGGGTGGACCCGGTCCTCGCCGCCAGGCTGCACCCCAACGACCGGGTGCGCATCGTGCGCGGGCTCGAGGTCTTCCGCATCAGCGGCCAGCGCCTCTCCGATCTGCATGCCCAGGACCTGCAGACCCCGCGACACCCCCACCACTGCCTGTGGCTCGACCGGGATGACCTGCGCGAGCGCATCGATCTGCGCGTGGGACGCATGCTGGAGCGCGACTACCTGGGCGAGGTCCAGCGCCTGCTGGACGCCGGCTACGACCGCGGGCTCAAGCCCATGCAGTCCCTGGGCTACCGCCACCTGGCCGACCACCTGCTGGACGGGCTGTCTCTCGACGAGGCCGGCTGGCGCACCCGCCGCGACCACTGGCGCTATGCCCGCAAGCAGCGGGTCTGGTCCCGGCAGCACCCAGGCTGGCAGCGCGTCGACGCCCGGGATCGCGCACCGGTGCTGGCGGCGGCCATGGAGCTCTGGGGCCCACCCGCCCGCTGAGAGAGCCCGGAACACGAGCATGACGAAGCTGTGACCGGCCCTGTTAGACACGTCTAACAGCTTCGGCTATCCAGTAGATATGAAACATCTCGTTTCATGCCAAACCACTGGAGCCACCATGACCCCGACCATCATCACCCGCGGCATCGTTCCCCTCTGCGGCCTGGTGCTGCTCTCCCTCTCCCCGAGCACAGCCCAGGCCGACCGACGCATCTTCGCTCAGCTCTACCCCTACAGCACCCTGCCGGAAGGCACCAAGGAGGTGGAGCACTACCTGGACGCCAGCTTCGATCGGGCGGTCGATCCGGACGACGTCGGGGGCGACGAGGTGCTCGCCATCAGCTGGAAGCACCAGGTCGAGTTCGAGTACGGCATCACCGACCACTGGGACTTCGGCATCTACCAGTACTTTCGGCAGGACGCCTTCCAGTCCGTCGAGTACCGCGGCACCAAGCTTCGCACCCGGTACCGCTTCGCAGAGCAGGGCGTTCTGCCCATCGACCTGAGCGCCTACCTCGAGGTGGCCCTGCTGGCGGACGAGATCGAGATCGAGGAGCGGCTCATCGCGGCGAAGATCCTGGGCCCGGTAGAGCTGGGCCTGAACCTGAAGGTGGAGCAGAAGCTGGAGCCCGCGGACGGCGCTCTGGAGATCGAGCACGAGCTCATCCCCCTGCTCGGCGTCGGCTGGCATGCCAACGAGCGCTTCGCCATCGGCGCCGAGTACATGGGTGAGATCGCCTTCCACGAGGGCGAGCTGGAGACCCCGGTCCACTACGCGGGGCCCGCGGTCTCCTTCGCAGGCAGAGGGTTCTTCTGGACGCTCTCGGCCATGCCCCGCATCGCCGGAGACGCAGACGCCGCCAGCGTCCAGGCCCGCTCTGTGCTGGGGGTCATGCTCTGATGGACGCTGCCCACATGCTGACGCTCGTGGCGAGCGCGCTGCTCTATGGCTGTGCCGCGGCGGGCACCAGCTCTCCGAACGGCGCAGGCCAACTGGACGACGGGACGCGGCTGCTGGCGGCCAAGTGCAGCGCCTGCCACCTGAAGCCTACACCCGGCGAGCGCTCGACCGAAGCCTGGGATCAGGTGCTCACGCAGCACGAGGAGTTTCTGCTGCTGAAACCCGAGGATCGCGAAGTGCTGCTGCGGCTGCTGTCCCGTTAGAGTGCAGGGCAGCCCCATCCCTCGGGAGACCCCATGCGCCGCGCCCTGATCGCCTGCACCGCATTCTTCCTTTGCGCCTGCCCCAAGCCCTCGGACACCGCCGACAGCACCCCCCCCGGATACGAGCCCGCGTGGCCCGAGTGGGCCTGGCGGCACTGGGTGTGGGAGGACGAGAGCACCCAGGACTCCCTCTTCGAGATGGTCGACGGCTACGCCGACAACGACATCGAGGTGGCGGCGGTGATCATCGACTCCCCCTGGGCCACCGGGTACAACACCTTCGAGTGGGACACCGACCGCTTCCCCGACCCCCAGGGCATGATCGACGAGCTACACAGCCGCGACATCCGGGTGTTTCTGTGGATCGTGCCGGCCATCAACATCGACGTCGAGCCTCTGTACAGCGAAGCGGCCGACGCTGGCTACTTCATGCAGTCCTCGGCCGACTCCGGGCCGGGAGTGGTCAACTGGTGGAAGGGCGACGGCAGCCTGATCGACTACTGGAACCCCGACGCCGTGGCCTGGTGGCACGAGCTCATCGACCCCATCCTGGACATGGGCATCGACGGCTGGAAGACCGACGGGCTCGACTTCTCTGCCATCCTCTCCCCCTACTCCCCCGGCCTGGGCGCCAGCGTGGAGCGGATCGAGTACTCCCACGCCTATTACCGTGACTTCCACGACTACACCCGCGAGCGCCTGGGCGATGATCGCATCCTCACCGCCCGGCCGGTGGACACCTACGGCGCCAACCCCGGCGAAGACCTGGTGGAGCTGGCCGCCTTCGCCCCCATCGACATCACCTGGTCCGGCTGGGTGGGCGACCAGGACGCCGACTTCGGGGGCCTGCAGATGGCCCTGCGCAACCTGTACTACTCGTCCATCTATGGCTACCTGGCCTTCGGCTCGGACATCGGCGGCTACCGCCACGACGACAGCGAGCTGGGCCGCGACAAGGAGACGTTCCTGCGCTGGGCCCAGCTGGGGGCGTTCTGCCCCGTGATGGAGAACGGCGGCTCCGGGGAGCACTGGCCCTGGGCTTTCGACCAGGAGACCGTCGACATCTACAAGGTCTTCGTCGATCTGCACCACAGCCTGCTGCCGACCCTCGAGGCGCAGGGCGCGGTGGCCTTCGCCGAGGAGCGCTCACTGTTCACGTTCTTCAGCGATGAGACCTACGAGTATATGCTGGGGGACGACATCTTCGTCGCTCCCATGATCGAGAGCGGGACCAGCAGGATCGTCCCCTTCCCCGATGACGGAGACTGGGTCTGGTTGTTTGGAGATCACCCCTCGTTCACCGGGGGGACCGAGCAGACCCTCGAGGTGCCCCTCGACAGCTTCCCCGCCTTCGTGCGCCAGGGATCGCCCCTCGAGACGGAGTTGATCTCGGCAAGGTGACGGGATCCCGCCGGTGATTGCTTGTTGACGCCGCTGGCCAGCCGCTCCTAATGTGTTACGCGGCGAGGCAAAGCCACCCCCCACCACCACTCGCTACTCCGCACGCCTGCCGGGTAGCATCGCAAAAGGAAGACGCTGTGAAGACTCTCGAGCTGGCCCCATTGGCCATCATGACCCTCGGCCTCGTGTCCTCCGTTGCTTGCTTCACCGGCAAGGACGACACCGGGTTCTCCGACACCGACACCGACACCGACGCCGACACCGACACCGACGCCGACGCCGACGCCGATGCCGATGCCGATGCCGACTACACCTCCTACGAAGGTTGGGAGACCTTCGAGTACGGCTACGGCGCCGGCGCGGGCTTCCGCAACTGCTCCATCGCGTGGGACGCCAGCGGCGCGGCCGCCACCCCCTGCGCGGGCTGTGAGTGGAGCTTCAACGTCTCCATGACCTACGACGCCGGCGCCTCCTCCGACGACGGCACCTGCGCCGACCTCGCGGGCAACGCCTCCTACGGCTACGGCTACATGTCCGACTACTACGGCTACGGCGCCTTCCTGATGTACCAGTACGGTTCCGCCTGGTACGCCTGGGCCTACGCCGACTTCCAGGGCTCGGACTTCAGCTACTACCTGGGCGACGTCGACTACCCCTATGACTACTACGGCACCTACCCCGGCTACTACCTCACCAACATGTGGGCCGGCGAAGCCACCGTGCAGTAGCACCTCGGTCGTCTGAACGAACACGGGCCTCCCAGCTGGGAGGCCCGTTTTTCGTGGGGGGCGCCCTGGTAGCTCAGGGAGTGGTGCCCGCGACCTGCTCTTCCTTGAGCGCCTGGGCGCGATCGAAGAGCACCTGGCCTTCTTCTCGCTTGCCCTGCTTGGCCAGGATGTTGGCCTGCAGCAGCAGCGCCTCGGGCAGCGGCGGCTCCTGGCTCACCATCGGCGCGAGCAGCTCCTCGGCCCGCTCGTAGTCGCCGGTGTTGAACACCGCCTGGGCCAGGTTGTGTCGCCACATGGGCTTGGGGTGCTCGAGCTCCACCAGGAAGGCGTACTCCGCGACCGCTTCGTCCCAGGCCCCCTGGCGCCCCAGCAGCTCGGCCAGCAGCACCCGCGCGTCGGTCTGGTTGGAGAAATGATCCAGCTCCGCCCGCAGGTGGGCGATGGTCTCGCGTAGCTCCTGGCGATCCAGGTAGATCGCCGCCAGGGAGCGATGCACCAGCTCCCGTGGCACGCCGTCCTCGAGGGACGCCAGCAGCAGGGGCTCGGCCTCGGCCAGGCGAGACAGGCGCGTCAACAAGACCCCAGCGTGGGCCTGGATGGCCGCGTCGTCGGGGCTCTCGGCCAGCCAGGCCTGGGCCCGCACCAGGGCCTCGGGCTCGCGATCCAGATCGGTGAGCATCCGCAGCACGCCCACCCGGGCGATGTCGTCCCGGGGCACAGCCACCAGGATGGACTCCATCAGCGCCAGACCGTCAGGGAGGCGCCCGCTGGCCGCCAGCAGGTTGGCCAGGTTGGCCTTGAGCACGGTGGAGTCGGGCTGACGCCGGAGGGCGTCCTCGAGGACCAGCAGCGCCTCGTCACGCTTGTCGAGCCGTCCAAGGGAGCGAGACAGCCCGAGGTTGGCCTCGATGAGCTGAGGCTCCAGGGCGTGGATCTTCTTGTAGGCCTCGACCACTTCCTTGGCCTTGCGAGGGTCGGCGGCCATCATGCGCAGGCGCTCGAGCTCGGTGATCACCTGGAGTCGATCCTTGGCGTCCACGGTGGGCATGGCGTCGGGGTCCAGCTCGAAGCCGCCGTCGAGGTAGCCCAGAGCGGCGAGCTGCTCGGCGATCTCCGGGGCAGGCCCCACCTGCTCACCGGCCACGGACCGAGCCCGTGTAGCCGCCAAGGGCTGCCGCAGACGCTCGGCCACGGGCTGCTCGCCGGGCAGCAGGTTCTTCTCCTCGCCCGGGTCCTGGGCGAGGTCGAACAGCAGCGGGGTGGGGGTGTCCATGAGCTTGTGGGTGTTGTCGGCCCAGGCCAGCTCGGGGTGGTAGCCGAAGCGGGTGAGCGGAGTGTAGGACTCGAGGTAGGCTCCCGGGTGCTCCATGGCCTCGCCGCGCAGCAAGGGGGCGAGATCCAGCCCGTCGAGATCGGTGGGCACCTCGAGGCCGAGCAGCCCCATCACAGTGGGCAGGATGTCGGCCGTGGCCACCGTGGGGGTGACCACCTGCCCCTGGGCCAGTGGCTGGGCCGGGCGCACGATGAGGGGCACGCGGGTGGTGGGGTCGAACAGGAAGAGCCCGTGGGTGCGCTCGCCGTGTTCCAGGGTCAAGGCCTCGCCGTGGTCGCCCACCAGCACCCACACCACCGGCTCGCCGCGGGCCTCGACCGCAGCGACCAGGCGCCCCAGCTGCTCGTCCATGTAGGCGATCTCGCCATCGTAGGGAGCATCCGGGAAGCGCTCGGCCCAGGCCTTGGGGGGACGGTAAGGATCGTGGGGATCGAAGAAGTGGGCCCAGAGGAAGAAGGGTTCGTCCTGGACCTGGCCGAGCCACCCGACGGCGTCGTCCACCACTCCATCCGCGGGGCGCTCCCGGGCCCACCGGCCTCCGGCAGTGGCCTGGCCCACGTCGTCGAAGTACTCCTCGAAGCCCTGGTCGAAGTTCCAGATCCGAGTGGTCGTGAAGGCCGAGACGCTGGCAGCGGTGCGGTAGCCCACCGCCCCGAGCCGCTCGGCGAGGGTCAGGACGGACTCGGGCAGCACGGCGTCACCGTTGGTGTGGATGCCGTGGCGCGTGGGGTAGAGCCCCGAGTGGATGGTGGCGTGGGATGGCGTGGTCAGCGGCACCGCCGTGTAGGCCCGGTCGAAGCGCCAGCCCTGGGACGCCAGGCCGTCGAGGGTCGGCGTGTGGGCGGTGGCGTGACCATAGCAGCCGAGGTGATCGGCGCGGGTGGTGTCGAGGGTGACCAGCACCACGGACGGTGGGCGCGGCGCCACAGGGGCGTCGGCCGGGGGGGCCACGGGATCACTGTCGCAGGCCGCGAGGGCCAGCAGCGCCAAGGCCAAGGGGGGGGCGATTGCCATGGAGGTATCCCGAGGTTAGGCCGCGGGCCGCGCCCACGCCGATGGAGCGGCCCATGATAACGCCCAGCATCATCGCAGGCTTCGTCCTCGGAGCGCTCATCGGCGATGCCGGGGCACAGCCTGGGGTGGAAGCCATCCGCGCCCTCAACCTGGGGCAGTGGCGCACCGCCGCCGAGAGCCTCCGCGCCAGCCTGGATCAGCACCCGGACGACTCGGATCTGCTGGCTCGGCTGGGGCTGGCCTACTACCAGCTGGGCCTGTACAGCGACGCCGAGGCCGCCTTCCGCGACGCTGGCGGCTCGGTCTTCTACGAGAGCCAGGCCATCGGCGCCCACGCCAGCACCCTGCGCGAGCTCGGCATGTTCGACGAGGCGGCCCCGCTGCGCAGGGCCCAGCTCTTGAGCGCGGACACCGACGCCAGCCTGAACGCGGCCTTCCTGGGCGCCGCCGACGACGCCATGGCCGCAGGCGACCTGGAGGCGGCCCTCGAGCTGGCCGAGGAGGCGCTGGCGCTGCGCCCCGCCTCCCCCACAGCCCATGCCTGGCTGGCCGACATCCACCTCCGCGCAGGCGACCTGGACGCCGCCGGCTACCACCTGTGGCTCTCGGAGCTCGATGGCTACCAGAGCAGCCGCACCCGAGAGCTGCGCGTGCGCATGGCCATGGCCGACGACTCCCTGGTCGAGGCCATGTCCCTGATCGAGGACAGCCGCCAGGGTCGCCGCCGCAACGCGGGGCTGGCGGTCCTGCACGCCCAGATCTACCGCCAGATCGGCTGGCTGAGCGATGCGCAGGCCGTCTTCGATCGGCAGTTCGTCCACTTCGGGGAGCGCTGTGACTACCTGCTGGAGCGGGGGCAGCTGATGCTCGCCTTGGGACAGACCGAAGCGGGCTGCCAAAGCCTGGACCGCGCCGCCGAGCTGTACCCCCACCACACGGAAGCTCACGAGCTGTCGGTGTTCCACCAGTGCCCAGGGGCCGAGGGGCCGTGACCGCTCACACCGCCGCGGCGCTCGGGCTCACGCTGCTCCTCGCGGCCCGCTGTGGCGGTGGCTCCAGCGACAACGACACCTCCAGCGCCGGGCCCGACGACGCCCAGAAGGTGGGCCTGCGCCACTTCACTGGCCAGGCCACGGTGCAGGGCGGCTACCAAGGCTGGGAGGCCTTCCAGTTCACGGGGGCCCAGGGCCTGGGGGACGAGGTCTGCACCATCCTCTACACCATGCAGGCCGTGGGCGAGCGTATGGACTGTCCCGACTGCCTCTGGGCCTTCGACCTCGAGGGTACAGACGCCAGCATCCACGAGGAGTCCAGCAAGGGCTGCGCGGACCTGGGGGTCACCCCCGCCGAGTTCGAGGGGCTGCGCGCCAGCTACGGCTACGCCCCGAGCTCAGGCGCCTATCAGGACGTGCTCATGTACCAGATCGGCGCCTACGGCTGGTACCCGGTCAGCTTCGCCAGCTGGGACGATCCCCTCTTCCAGTACGACTGGGAGCTGGGGCTGTACTACTACTAGAGCCGACGCGGGGGCTCGGGCAATTGGGGTGGCGGGGTGCTATCCTCCTCGGAACTCGCCCCCACCACCAGGAGCCACCCCATGGCAAAGGGCCACCC
>CALDOK010000148.1 GCA_937912125.1 uncultured Pseudomonadota bacterium | reverse complement strand
CCACAACTCATGCCGGTGAGTGGCCGCTCAGGTCCGCAGGACGGACCGGACCCACCACTCACCCAAGAAGGCACCCCCCCTCCCACACACACAGCACCTCTGATGAGCATCTCGCGGCCGCGGATTAGGTGGGTCACCTCCACCCTCCACCCTCCACCCTCCACCCTCCACCCTCCACCCTCCAGCGAGCCAGCCTATGTCCTTCGAACGCTCCCTCGCCCAGCGCTTCCCTGGCGCCATCCCCATGCGCCAGTTCGTGGCCGCCAGCCAGGTCGCGTTGGCCCACCAGGGCTTCCTCCCTGACAACACCCTGGACTGCGTCGGCCTGTGCCGCGACGAGATCTGTGTGCCCTTCGGGGATGCTCTGCGCGAGGTCTGGGGCCCTACGTTCAGCTTCGCCAGCCTGGCCGGGGCGGTGATGCCCGGCCGCACGGCCTTTGGCGCCTTCGCCCACCACGCGCCGCTGGTGGGCGGCCGCCAGCGCATCGCCTGCTTCGGCTTCACCCATGTGGCACTGGACGCCTCGGGTGAGCCTGGTCCGGTGGAGCGCCCGGGCCTGCCTGTGCCATCCACCGCTTGCGGAGCCCTGGTGGGGCTGCTGGGTGAGCTGAGCTCGGGCGAGCCGTTGCCAGGTCCAGACCTCGACGACCTCGAGTACGGGCTGCTGCGTGAGCGGCTGGGAGCCCGCGTCGAGCCCGGCGCTCGGCTCGACCTCATCGACCTGACCATGCTGGCCCACCGTGTCCTGGCCGACGATCTGGGTCGCCTGGTCCTCGAGGGAGTCGATCCCTCCAAGATGGACGCAGCCGTCTACACGGGCGTACAGATCCACGGCCCCGGCGGCGTCGAGTACATCTGGGTGGGCGACGCATACGCGTTGATGGCCCACGGTCGCGTCGTGCTGGCGTAGGATGGACCTGCGATGATCGATTCCTGGCAGGATCTACCCACCCTGGTCACCGGAGGCCGAGGCTTCCTGGGGAGCCACGTCGTGGATCGCCTGCGCGCCCGCGGCGCCATGGTCTTCGCGCCGGCCTCCGCCGAGGTGGACCTGCGCGACGCCTCCCAGGCCCGCGCCCTGCTGGCGAAGGTGCGGCCCCGCGTGATCATCCACTGTGCCGTCAACGGCGGGGGCATCGGCTACATGCGCGAACACCCCGCCTCGGTGGGCTTCGACAACGTCCACCTCAACCTCCACCTGATGCAGGCGGCGGCTGAGAATAGGGGCGTGGACTGCTTCGTGGGCGTCAGCTCCATCTGCGCCTACCCGCGCATCACCCCCATCCCCATGCGCGAAGAGAACCTCTGGGACGGCTACCCCGAGCCCACCAATGGCCCCTACGGCCTGTCCAAGCGCATCATGATGGCCCTGGGCGAGGCCTGTCGGGCCCAGTACGGGCTCAACGCGGTCTTTCCCATGCCCGTCAACCTCTACGGCCCCCGTGACTGCTTCGATCCGATGCGCTCCCATGTGGTGCCGGCCCTGATCCAGCGCTTCGAGCGCGCCCGCATCGATGGCGTGGACGAGGTGGTGGCCTGGGGCACCGGCCAGGTCACCCGCGAGCTGCTCTACGTCGAGGACTGCGCCGATGCGGTGCTGCGCGCCGCCGAGGTGATGGATCGCTCGGAGCCCTTCAACCTGGGCACGGGGGTCGAGACCCGCGTGTGCGATCTGGCTCAGGCGGTCGCCGACGCGGTGGGTTTTCGTGGCAGCATCCGCTGGGACCCGAGCTTCCCCGACGGCCAGCCGCGCAAGTGCCTGGACGTGTCCCGGGCCCAGGCATGGTTGGGCTGGCAGGCTGCGGTGCCCTTGGCTCGGGGCCTCGAGAGCACGGTGGCCTGGTACCGCGCGGAGCTGGCCGCAGGCCGGCTGGTGGCCCCGTGAAGGCCCGGGTGCTCACCCTGACCAAGGGTCGTGCGGCCTGGTGGCTCGGCAGCCCGCTGGTGCTGGGCTTGCTGGTGGCGGTCAGCCTCGAGGAGGTCACCGACGATCCTCCACCCCTCGATCCGCGCTTCGTCCAGGGCGGCGGCACCAGCGCGGTGGGGCCGGGTCCGGGGTTGGTGCCCTTCTCCGACTACGAAGGCACCCTGGTACCCCTGAACGGCACCCTTGTGGCCGATGATCCAGGCGCCCTGGACCTGGACCTCTGGCAGGTGGACCCCACCGCGCCTGGCAGCCGCACCCACCTTGGCAAGGTGCCCGTGGAGGGCCCGGGCCCCTTCACGCTCCTGGTCCCAGAGAGCTACGGCAAGCTCCAGATCGAGTCGTTTCGCGATCAGACCGGCGATGGCCCGTCGGTCGACGACCCGTTCGGCAGGGTGGAGTGTGAGGTTGGGCCCACGGGAGTCGAAGGGGTGCTGCTGGTGCTCGAGGCGGGCGGCATGGCCAAGCACCACGGCGGGCCCCCCGCGGGCGGAGCCGAGGCCTCCTCCACCGGTGGCCCCGACCATGTAGAGATGCCCCCTGGTGGCCAGGAGGGCGGAGACGTCCCTGCCGCCGAGGGAGCCCAGCACCAGGAGGCTGCGCCCGGAGCCCCTGGCGGAGGTGAGCACCAACATGTGGAGGCTCCTCCCGGAGCTCCCGGCGGTGAGGGAGGGGCGGTCCATGACCCCGACGCGCGTCCCGAAGGCGCAGACCCATCCGAGGCTGCGCCGCCGGGCGTCGCCCCCTCCGGCCCTGGCTCGGATCCTTTCGCCAGCGTGGACGGGCCACGGGTCACCCTCTCAGGCACCATCGTGCACGCCGACCCCTCCGTGGTGCTGGACCTCGACATCTTCCGCAGCGACTCCGGCGGCCCGGGCGGTCGGGCCTTCGTGGGCAAGAAGAAGCTCTCCCCAGGCCCGTTCATTCTCGAGATCCCTCGCTCCTTCGACAAGATCTCCCTCGAGGTGTTCCTGGACGCCAACGGCGACGGCCCCTCCGCGGACGATCCTTTCGCCACCTGTCCCTGCAACCCGGTCAACCTGCGCAAGGGCGATGTAGATGGGCTGGTGATCCGCGTGGAGTAGGCTCGTCCTGGCCGCAGATCCCGTCCCATACGGATAATTTGCGTTTTTCTCATCGTTGAACTTCCTTTGCCGGCCGGCTATCCTCGTCGAGATCCGGCTCCTGCAGGGACCCCTTTCCGGGCTCCCCAGGTAGCGGAGGCGGCCCATGTCCATCAGCATGTTGCTCCTCGGGGCGCTGGTGCTGGCCCCGCCGATGGCAGCCGCCGAGCTGCCCCCCGGCGCGGCTGGTCTCGCTCCCCACAGATCCGCGCTGCTCGCGCCGTCCATCTCCGTTCTCGACGGGTTCGACACGGGCCTGCCTATCGGTGCCGGCGACATGGACTGGGATGACGACGGCGACTGCTACTGCGAGGTCGGCCCTTGCTCGGGGAGTGTTCGCAGCGAGTGCGGCCAGGTGAACCCCGGCGACTGCATGGACAACCCCAACGACGATCGCGCGAAACACGTCAACCCAGGGCGAGATGAGCTCTGCGATGACGCGGTCGACAACGACTGCAATGGCCTGGTGAACGACGGGTGCAGCGACAGCGCTCGCTACGCCACGGTCCAGGGTGGCGGCTGCTCCTCCTCCCCTCGCCCGCTCCTGCCTTCCCTCGCTTTCCTGCTGGCCCTACCGCTGGCCCTGCGCCGCCGCGCCTTGTCCCATCGCGTCGCTCCCAGGAGTTGAGAAGCCATGCTGCTGCCCCTCGCCGCCGCGCTGTTGCTGATGTCCCCGCCCGCGGGCGCTCAGAGCAACGAGCAGGACTACACGGTGGACTTCGAGCTGTTCCGCCCCTACCCCGACGCCTACGGCTACCAGCACACCCAGAGCGCCGCGACCCTGGGTCACCTCCAGATCAACGGCGGCTTCTGGTTCAACTACGCCAACGATCCGCTGGTGCTGATCTACGACGGCGCGCGGGTGTCCCCCTCGAACGCCCCGGCCGACGGCGATGACGGCGACGGCGTGGTGGACCAGCGCTTCATGGGCGATGTCAACCTGGGCATCGGGCTGTCGCGCTTCTTCTCCATCACGGTGGACGTGCCCATCATCCTGCGCCAGGACGGCTACACCCTCGACAGCATCGACAATCCGGCCCTCGATCCCCAGCCCCTCATCCTGAGTGGCGTCTCCGACGTGCGGGCGATGCCCAAGGTGGTCTTCGTGGATCGGGACTACCTACCGCTGGGGCTGGCCTTGGCGGTGCCGGTCACCTTCCCCACGGGCAACGGCGGCAGCTTCCTGGGCGAGGAAGGCTTCACGGTGCAGCCCACGCTGATCATGGAGTTCTCCGACGGCTCCATCCACACCCGGGACTACCGCGTCCGCACCGCCTTCAACGTGGGCTACCGCACCCGCAGCCCGGCGCGGTTGCGCGACGTGTCCATGGGCAACGAGCTCGTCTACGGCCTGGGCGTAGGGCTGCACCCCTTCCAGGCCCTGGAGCTGGTGGCCGACTTCCACGGCGCCGTGGGCGGCCCCAAGGTGGCCCAGCGCCCCGCCGAGCTCACCGGCGGGCTCAAGTTCTTCATGGGCCGCTTCATCACCTTCGATCTTGGCGGCGGCGCCGGCCTGGTCGGCGGCATCGGCGCCCCCGACTACCGGGTGTTGGGCGGCTTCTCCATCGCTCCCTCCTTCGATCCCAACGCCCGCGACTCCGACAAGGACGGCATCGTCGACGCCATGGACCAGTGTCCGAAGGATCCGGAGGACCTCGACAGCTTCCAGGACGAGGACGGCTGCCCCGAGTGGGACAACGACAACGACGGCCTGTTCGACGACGAGGACCGCTGCCCCAACGAGCCCGAGGACGACGACGGCTACCAGGATCACGACGGCTGCCCCGATCCCGACAACGACAAGGACAACATCCTCGACGTGGCCGACCGCTGCCCCGACGAGCCCGAGACGCTCAATGGCTACATGGACGAGGACGGCTGCCCGGACAACGAGCCCGTCGAGGACAGCGACGGCGACGGCTACCGCGATGACGTCGACCGCTGCCCCTACGACCCCGAAGACTTCGACGGTATGGAAGACGAGGACGGCTGCCCCGAGCTGGACAACGACAACGACGGCATCCCCGACGACCGCGACAAGTGCCCGGACGAGCGTGAGGTCTTCAACCACTTCGAAGACGAGGACGGCTGCCCCGATGACACCCCCCGCGTGGTGGTCACCGAGGAGGCCATCGAGATCAACGACGTGATCCACTTCGAGTTCGCCAAGGCCGACATCCGGCCGGACTCATTCGGCCTCATGGACGAGATCGCCCAGGTCGTGGTCGATCATCCCGAATTGCTCAAAATTCGCGTTGAAGGACATACCGACGCCATCGGCGATGATGTTTCCAACCTGAAGCTGAGCCAGGCGCGCGCCGAGTCGGTGGTCCTCTACCTCAGCCAGTCCGGTGTCGAGCCCGACCGGCTCGATCCGGTGGGCTTCGGCGAGATGCGCCCCATCGACAGCAACGAAAGCGACGAGGGCCGGGCCAAGAATCGGCGCGTCGAGTTCATCATCGTCAAGCGCGATCGCACGACCACCACCGTTCCATAGCGCTCACCCGTGCCCGGCGGGTTGCCGAATTCCCCTGGGATTGTCACCACTTGTTGCTGAGAGGCGGCGCTCGGTCTACTCTTGGGGTGGACTGTGTCTCTCGAAGGCGGAGGGTTCTATGCGTCTCGATTCCATGCTCACCATCGGCAATGCTTCCCTGATGCTCCTGATCGCGGGTTGCTGCAACGACTGCAACCCCTGTGAGAAGGACACGTCGCTCGACACGGGCGCCGTGGAAGTCGACACCGACACCGACGCGGACGCCGACACCGACACCGACACCGATGTGGTCCCCGTGGGCGTCCACGGCACCATCAACGGCACGGTGACCGTCAGCCTGTACGAGTACGACAGCGCGGACAACATCAGCGACGTGGCCTGGGAAGACAGCTGCTTCGGCGACAACTTCCCCTACGGCGACATCTTCGTCACCGCCTACCACACCGACGAGAAGACCGGGGTCGAGACCTACTACGCGGACTACACCCTCACCAGTCCGCAGACCAACGGCGCCCTGAACACCTTCTCGTTCGACATCGACACCGATCAGGTCAACGAGATCCACCTGTACGCCGTGCTGGACAAGTGGTTCAACAGGGTCATCGAGCCCAGCGACCCCATCGGCATTTACGGCGAGCCCGTCATCCTGCAGGGTGGTGAGACGGTCAACGATGTCAACATCGAGATCCTCACCGAGTACTGGTGCGGCACCTGGGACGGCAGCGGCAGCGGCGGCGGAGCCTGCCCCGACTGTCCTCCGGGCTGGGGCTCCAGCGGCTCCTGCTACTACTGGGATGGCACCCAGTGGGTCTTCAACAGCGACGTCTGCGGCGGCGGCGGCTGCACCGACGGCACCGTCTCCGTGGGCGGCAGCCTCGACATCGCGGTGCCCTACAATGGCGTCGGCGACGTGGGCACCTTCCTGCTCTACCCGGGCACCGAGTCCGTGTGGTGGCTGCAGCCCGACATCGCCGTCACCCCCACCGCCGAAGGCGCGACGGGCAGCTGGGGCTTCACCTACTGCAAGAACACGGGCCCCTACGTGGCCCGCGGCGTCTGGGACGACAACGACAACGGCCTGTACGATCCCTCGGACACCTGGGGACAGCCCGTGGATGCCGACGGCGTGGCCCTGGGCACCATCTCCTTCGGTGAGGTCGATGAGGACCTCACCATGCTCATCCCCGTGGGTGGCTCCGGCTTCGAGCTGGTGCCCTTCGTGCGGGTCACCGGCGGCGTCTCGCGGCTGGACGGCAGCTGGGACGACCTCCTGGTAGATTACCCCGATGTCCACGTCTACGTGGTGGGCGGGAAGTACTACGCCGAGCAGCAGGTGCTGGTCTCCGAGCTCGACGAAGCCTACGACTTCGACGTCTTCGCCCCCGAGGATCTGGCTGGTGCCTCAGAGCTGAACTACTCGCTCCTGGCTCCGTCCAACATCTCCCTGTACCTGTACGCTGCAGCCGACATGGACAACGACGGCCTCATCGACGCCAGCCTCGAGGGCTGGGCCTGCGGCGGCGAGGGCGACTGCTGGCTCAACGTCGGCCAGTCCAACATCTCCGGCCAGAACATGGGCATGGACTTCAGCTCGCTGTACGACACCGCGGCGCCCTAGTCTCGCCTACTCCAGCTCCCCGGTCGCGCCCTACCGTGCGCTCCTGAGCCAGGCCTCCAGCGTGGGGGCCAGGCGCTGGTCCACCAGCCGGTAGGCTCGGAGCTGGAAGGCCGTGACGCGCAGCGACCGAGGTAGGCCGCGGATCCGCGGTGCCCGCGCCCCAGCCAGATCGCTGACCACCTTGAGGGTGTGGAAGGGATGCCCTGCAGCCGCACTGAGCACGCCGGCGGCCTCCATCTCGCAGACCTGGGCTCCGCGTGCGGCCCAGCGGGCCCGGTGGTCGGCGGTGTCCACCACCCTGGGAACCGTCGCCATCACCACGGGGCGGGCGTGGGCGGTCAGGGCATCCAGCTCGTCGGAGGAGGCATCCAGGATGGTCTGAGCGGTGACGAGCGCACCGACCATCAGGTCGTCCGTGAGGGCGCCGCAGGTGCCCAGTGAGAGCACTCGGCCTACGGTGTGTTCCGCCATCACCCGCGCTGTGGCCTGTTCTGCTCGTCGGCGGCCAACGCCACAGCGGAGCAGCAGCACCGGCTGCCCGGCCAGCAGGCCCGCGCAGAGGGTGGGGCTGAGCATCCTGGCCCGCTCGAGGCGTTTCAGCAGCGGGAGCGCCTCGGCGATCAGGGCGACCACCAGGAGGGTCGTGGCTGGCGGGCTGCCCATGGGTGGTCTCCAGTTGGCGGCGCGGGGGCAAGGAATATCCTGCTGTCGGCGAGGTTTCCCCAGGCGGGCTCCGCGCTGGGCGGGCTCTGCGCGCCAAGTGGTGGTCAACCGGCGGCCACTCGGCAGGAACAGGCCCGTCAGAAGCGTTATAGGAGCTTCCCTGCCACGCGCACCGTTCCGCGCGCCAGATCTGGAGAGACCATGTCCTACGCCCGCGCCTTCATCATGCTCCTGGTGCCCGCCGTCGCCTTCGCCGGCGCCACGGCGTCCAACTTCAAGCCAGAGCACCGCAAGGGAGCCAACTACTGGAACGCGCAGTCCGCCATCGACGGCAAGCTCGAGACCTGCTGGATGGTGACGGGCGAGAGCCCCAACCGCGGTGAGTGGATCGAGCTCGATCTGCCCAAGTCCACGGTCGACAAGGTCGCGATGGTGGTGGGCTGGGCCGAGAGCGACAGCACCTTCTCCGACTACGCGCGGGTCAAGAAGATCAAGGTCGAGGCCTTCAGCCTCAACGATCAGCAACAGACCTCGCCCAGCGGCGCCACCACCGCTGAGTTCCAGGACCTCAAGGAGATGCAGGTCATGGACATCGACGACCTGGCCGTGGGTGAAGACCTCTTCGGCGGCAAGCTGCGCATCCACGTCGTGGACATCTACGATGGCCAGGACTACCCCAACATGGCCATCAGCGAGCTGCTGGTCTACCTCACTGAGTTCGACACCCAGCTGGCCATGCTCGCCTCCAGTGACTCCGTGGGCGCCAACACCATCGAGCTGGCCCAGGACGACAACGCCAAGACCTTCTACGCCACCCAGGCCGACGGCAGCTTCACGGTCGAGGCCTCGGGCTTCGGCGTGTCCTCCATCGGCATCCACGCGGGCCCCACCAGCCACGCTCGCCCCAAGAAGGTCAAGGTCACCGCCAACAACCGCGAGCTGGTCCACGAGCTGTTGGACGACAGCAAGGCGATGCAGTGGGTCATGGTTCCCACCATCACCGGCTACACTGGCGGCGCCTTCGGCGACATCCAGGTGGACATCCTCGAGGTCTACCCCGGCACCGAAGCCGCCGTGGGCATCGCCGAGATCGCGGGCAAGGCCACCAACTACGAAGGCTTCTAGGCCTCTTCTCGAGCGGGCTGCTCCCTGCCGCAGCTGCGCCTGAAGGCGCAGCCTGCGCAGCGCTCGTCGCCTTCTGGCAGCTTGGGGAAGTCTTCCTCGCGGGCCAGGTTGCCGGGCAGATCCACCAGCTTGGTGCGCATGGCGTCGGCCGAGGCCTGGATGTCGGCGCGAGCCTGCTCGAGCACGGTGTCGTCGATGGGGTGCTGGGTGCGGTCCCCGGTGCGCAGGTTGACGTGCATGGCGATGATGCGGTCGGCCGGGATGTCGTGGAGCAGCGTGCAGTACAGGCCGTAGACCCCGAGCTGGGCTGCCACCACGCTGGTCTGGTGGTGCTTGCCAGTCTTCCAGTCGATGACCACGGCGCCGCCGCTGCCGTCGGAGACCAGGGCGTCGAGCTTGACCCACACGGGCACGTCGCCGACATCGACCTTGGTGAGCTTCTCGACCTCGATGAGCCGCTCGGGGACCTGGTGCAGGCGCTTGTAGGTGGTGCACTCGAAGAAGCCGCGCAGCTGGGCCTCGATGATGCCCAGAGCTTCGTCCCAGGCTTCGGGCGGGGGCTCCTGGCCGTAGTAGTGGTCCTGGAAGGCGCAGACGCGGCTGGGCCACTCCCGCCAGCGCTCGGACCTGGACTCGCGGAGGTCGCTGTTGGCGCGGCTCATGGCCTTGCGGATGTGGTAGTCCGGGTTGGGGTTGCGCCCCGCCATGAGGTCCTCGAGGACTCCCTCGGCCATGTCGTGGACCACCGTGCCGATCCACATGGGGCGGGTGGTGAGCTTCTTCTCGATGTAGGCCTGGCGCACGGCCGGAGGTGCATCCCGGTTCCAGCCTCCCCAAGAGCCGTAATAGGTGAGCCAATACTGGCGCTGGCATCGCTCGAAAGCGCCGCGGCGCGAGTGGGACCATGAGAATGTGTTTTGAAGATCGCCCATGAGGCCCATGGGTATCCCATCAGCGCTCTTTGTGGGCGTTTTCGGCCCCTTTCGGTATGGGCGCGTGACCGTGCATGATCTGCAGCGTTCCGCGTGAGTGGCAGGTGGTGGCGTTGTGGTTTAGAGGCGCGCGCGAATGGCTGGAGGTTCCAACGATGCTGTCCAAGCTGCTTTCTCTGCCCATGCTCGCACTGCTGTGGTCGCAGCCGGTGCTGGCGTCCGATGCTGCTCACGGCCACGAGGCCCAGAGCCTCGCCGATCAGCTCTCGATCTGGCACGTCGTTCCGTTCGCGGGCCTGCTGCTCTGCATCGCCGTGCTGCCCATGGTGGCCCACCACTGGTTCGAGAAGAACCGGAACCAGCTCATCGTGGCGGTGGCCTGGGCGGTGCCCATCCTCGGCCTGCTCGGCTACCACATCATCACGCACTCGCCCTTCACCCACGATGCCGAGCACGGGCTGATCCATGCGCTCAAGGAGTATGTCTCCTTCATCGCGCTGCTCGGATCCTTGTTCGTGATCTCCGGCGGCATCTACATGAAGGGGGATCTCGAGGGCAAGCCTGGTGTGAACACCATGTTCCTGCTGGTGGGCGCCATCATCGCCAACGTGATCGGCACCACCGGCGCCTCCATGCTGCTCATCCGGCCCATGCTGCGCACCAACCGCCAGCGTGAGTACGTCAAGCACATCCCGCTGTTCTTCATCTTCCTGGTCTCGAACATCGGTGGTGGCCTGACCCCCATCGGGGATCCGCCGCTGTTCCTGGGCTACCTGCGCGGTGTGCCCTTCTTCTGGACCCTGACCCACCTGTGGCACATCTGGCTGGTGCCTGTCGTCATCCTCGTCGTGATGTTCTTCGTGGTGGACACCTACTTCTACCGTAAGGAGAACACCGCTCACATCCAGGACGACCGCGGCCACGTCGAGCCCATCGGCTTCGAAGGCAAGATCAACTTCCTGCTGCTGGGCGGGGTCATCGCCTGCGTGCTGCTGCTGTCCCCCGAGCAGGGCGTGGACGACTTCCGCCAGTACTACGCCCGTGAGATCGGCATGGCCGTTCTCACCATCATCAGTGTCTATGTGACCTCCAAGGCGGTCCGCGAGAAGAACAGCTTCACCTACGGCCCCATCCTCGAGGTCGCGGCGCTGTTCCTGGGCATCTTCATCACGATGATCCCGGCTACGCTGCTGCTGCAGGCCAACGGTGCAGCCATGGGGGTCACCAAGCCCTGGCAGTACTTCTGGGCCACCGGCGCGCTGTCGAGCTTCCTGGACAACGCCCCCACCTACGTGACCTTCGGCGCCATGGCGTGCGGGTCGGTCGGGGCCGAGGTCTGCCCGTCGGCCGAGCAGCTGGGCACCCTGACCGGGCCCGAGGGCATGGCGATGCTGGCCGCCATCTCCTGCGGCGCGGTCTTCATGGGTGCCAACTCCTATATCGGCAACGGGCCCAACTTCATGGTGCGCGCCATCGCGGAAGAGAACGGGTACAAGATGCCCAGCTTCTTCGGCTACATGGGCTGGGCCGCCATCGTCCTGCTGCCAGTGTTCGGGCTGGTCACCCTCCTGTTCTTCATGGGCTAGCGGGCTATTCTTCCAGGGTTGGCCTCAGTGAGGTGACCCCCATGAGCAAGCTCCCCCTCCTGCCTTGGCGCCTGGCCGGTCTGTTTCATCCGGAGTGGGCCCTGCGCCTGGGTACGGCCGCCGCGGCGGAACGACGTGAAGCCAGCGAAGAGGGCCTGGACCTCGAGGGGCAGCGGCTGTCTCGGCTGGGTCCCTTCGAGCCGGGGCAGGGCCGCGTGGCCAGCCTGCTGCGCTCGGATCTGACCAGCGGCGCCGTCCAGGGGGTCCAGGCGGACCGGGTGGAGCACTGCCTGGCCCGTGGATCATCATGGAAGCAAGTCGAGATCCGCCAGCTCCTGCTCTGTGATCTCGAGGGGGCGAGGCTGGAGCAGGTGGAAATCGACCAGATGGTAGGGTGTTCGTTTCGGGAGGCAGATCTGCGGGACTGCCGCGTGAGCAGCGCGGTGATGGTGGACATGAGCGGTGCCCGGCTGCACGGGGTGCGGCTGGGCCAGGCCACCACGGTCGATCTGAGCGACGCCAGGCTCGAGGCTTGCCCCCTCGAGGGTGTGGATCTGCGGGGTGCCGTGCTGCGCCGCACCACCTTCGTCGACTGCGCGCCTGACCCCGCCTTTGTGGCTGGTGCCGATCTTTGTGGCTCCCGGGGCCTGGACTCCGCGCGGCGAAAGGCTCTGCTGGCGGGAGGTGCTCGCTTCCGGGCGGCCGGCTGGTACCTCGTGCTGCGACGCCTGCTGCCCGGGGCTGACGCGCTGCGCATCGAGCGTGTGGCCCTGGGGCTTCAGGTGGGCGCCGTGGTGGTGGGCCTGCTGCTCTGTGGCGCCGCGCTGGTCGAGGTCCTCCGACCCAGGGGCGTCGATCCCGTGCCGGAGCCCCCGCCTCCCCTGGCGCGGGAAGCCTCCAGCTGGGAGCTGCAGAAGACCCAGGAGCACCTGGCCGCGCTCCGTGCTGGCCTGCAGGCGGCCCACGACACCATGGTGGCCGCCGGCGCCGTGGCCAGCCCCTGGCCGTCCATCAACGACTTTCAGCAGAACACCTACGACATCGACGGCGAAGGCCCCGGGGAGATCCGGGAGCCTCTGGTCCGCGGCGGCTTGCCCGACAACCTGCTGACCGACTCGGTGGGCGGCGTGCTGCCCTACTGCAACGACGTCCCCACGCAGGAGACCATCCAGGGCGTGGACACGGACTGGCACTACTGCGAGACCAGCGGCCGGGTTTTCGCCAGTGCTGGCTATACCGAGCTACCGACCCTGGAGTGGTAGCAGGTAGATGGGCAGCAGGCTGTAGGTCCCGTCGGGCACCGGCGGCGCGCTGACGGGGAGCTGGTCGCCCGCGAAGCCCGCGGTGGTGGCGGCGATCCCGTAGGTCCAGATGGCCTGGCCGAGGTCGCTGCGCACATAGGCGCCGTAGAGGTAGGGCTCGACCTCGGCGTAGCCGGAGGGCTCGAGCAGCGAGGCGATGTCGGGGTGGAGCGATCCCACCCCGAGCTCGAGGCCCGTGGGGATCCATGTGAGCAGGTGGGCGCTGCAGTCGGTGGTGGGCTCGCCGGGTGCGATCTGCCACCAGTGGTAGATGCTGGGGTCTGGCGGATCCAGCACGGTGAGCTCCGGCTGGGCGTAGGTGGCCTGGCAGATGGGGCTGCTGGCGTCGGCCGTATCGTCGATGAGGGAGACCACCAGGGTGGTGTCGCCCTGCACGGGGAGGCCTTCTTCAATCAGGGCTGTGACGGACAGGGACCACCATGAGGGGTCCACGGAGTCGGAACCGTCGGTGTCGCTGTCGCTGTCGAGGGGTTCGTCCCCGGAGTCGGCCAGGTTGGCTGTGTCGCCGGGGCCCTCCCACGCGAGGTCCGACGTGCAGCCCTGGCAGAGCGACGTGAACATGACGAGGGCGGCGAACGCCGCGGAGGCTCGAGTGCTTGACATGGTGGCTCCGCGCGGCCCTGACCCGCTGGCGGATCCGGAGGATAGCACGGTGTGGGCCCCTTGGCCGATGTGGCTGCTAGAGCTCCCAGACGTAGCCAGGCCAGAGGATGTAGGAGGTGTCGTCGATCCAGCCGATGCCAGCAGGCTCGCCGCCGTCGTCCAGGGTCTCGGGATAGGCGTAGCCGTGGGGCAAGCGGGTGCCGTCTTCGTAGCCGATGTACCAGCCCAGCACGAACTCGTCGTGGGGGGAGTCGGGCTCGAGCTCGCCCGGCAGCGCGCCGATGGCCAGCCACGGGGGGCCGTCCCAGCCGGCTTCGCTGGACAGGGCCTCGGGGCAGTCGATGGCGGGATCGTCGAAGGCGACGGTCAGCTCGATGTCGTAGGCGGCGTAGCAGGTGGGGACGCCGGTGAGGGGGCACTCGGTGACCGTGCCGCTGAGCTCCTGCAGCACCCGACACTTGAAGAAGTCGCCGTCGTGCTTGCGCTCCCAGCCGTCGACGAACAGCTCCCAGACCTGGAACCCCTCGATACCGTCGGCCGTAGGGGTGACCTCAGCCCAGTTGAGCGCCCAGGTGGGGGCGGTGTCGAGGTCGGGCTTGGGCCCGCAAGCCGTCATGAGGGCCGAGACGAGGATCAAACTGCGCACGATCACACCTCCATCAACGCGAGAAGCCCACGAGCCGAGGCTCGTGGGCTTCAAAGATATCCGATGCGATGTCTACTGGAGGTACCAGAGGTACATGTTGCGAATGAGGTAGAACCCATCAGCGCCCATGGCGACGTCGCCGATCTCGACGAACTCGTCGGAGACCGCGCCGGAGTCGAGGGCCCAGGCCACGCCGTACATGGTCTGGGTGTCCATGGAGGAGGCGCCGTCCTGGTAGGTCTGGCCGCCGAAGTAGTAGGGCTCGAACTCGTCTTCCCACTTCTGCTGGCCGACCTGCTTCACGAAGATGCCCTGCATCTCGGCGTCGATGGCTTCGACGGTGAGCTCCCAGGTGGTCGCGGTGAAGATCGCGTAGGGATCCGAACCGTAGATGTTGGGGTCGAGGTTCTCGCAGTCGGTGAAGTAGGGGACGTCCAGGCCGAAGACGAAGTCCTGGTAGGCGTCGGGAACGGTCGTGCCGTGGGTCGCCGAGGCTTCGTAGATGATCATGCAGGAGTAACGATCATCGTAGCCGTTCAGGTACTCCTTCTCGTAGAGCTCGAAGTAGAACAGGGGGGGGGAGTCGCCGTGGGCGGTGGACACGGTGGCCAGCTCGCCGCCGACCACGCCACCCTCGAAGCCCCAGCTGAGCAGGTAGGGCTCGAAGTAGTTGGGGTCGGTGTCGGTGTCGGTGTCGGTGTCGGTGTCGGCGTCGGTGTCGGTGTCGGTGTCGCCTTCGACGG
>CALDOK010000147.1 GCA_937912125.1 uncultured Pseudomonadota bacterium | reverse complement strand
CGCCATGACACATCTGGGCCGACACATGCGCCCCGAGGAAGCGTCGCTCTCTAGTAGACGCCGAAGCGCTCGCGGTTGCGCTCGTGCTCCCTACCGTTCCGGGCCCAGTGCACCTGCCCATTGCTGTCGTGCAGGTAGTACCACCACTCTGTCTCCACCGGCGCCACCGCCGCCTCGAGGGACTCGATCCCTGGGTTCCCGATGGCGGTGGGCGGCAGCCCCTGCCGCAGGCGTGTGTTGTACACGTCATCCGGATCTTTTAGCTGCCGGATGAACGCTGACCGGTTGTTCCACTCTTCGAGGGTGTAGTGGCTGGTGGCGTCGATGCCCAGGGCCCAGCCGCCGTCGAGACGCTTGTAGATGATGCCCGCCGTGGTGGGCCGATGGGCCGGGGTGGGCTCCTCGCGCTCGAGCATGGAGGCCACCACCACAACGTCGTGCAGGGTGTAGTCTCCGTGGCCACCGCTGTGGCCCTCGCCGAAGCGCTCCCAGAAGGTGCCCACCTGACGCTCGATGAACTCGTCCACCTCGAAGCCCGAAGGCGAGATCTGATACGTGTCGGGATACAGGTAGCCCTCGAGGGTGGGCCCCGAGGGCTGGAAGGGC
This sequence comes from uncultured Pseudomonadota bacterium, assembly GCA_937912125.1. Lineage (GTDB taxonomy): Bacteria > Myxococcota_A > UBA796 > UBA796 > JAFGLY01 > CALDOK01. Next base: position 14,123 of record CALDOK010000147.1, on the reverse strand, counting down.
AGGTCGAGGCCCTCGAAGCGCTCGGCCAGGGTGATGTATTGTCCTGCGTCGATCAGACCCTGGGCTGCCAGGGCGGCGTCGATGTCTCGGATGCGCCAACCCTCGACCACGGTGAACGGGACGTCGTCGGCCAAGGGGACCCCGCACAGGGTGTCCATGATCTCGGGCAAGGCCATGGCGCGGTTGAGCTCGAAGTCACCGGCCTTGAGGCAGCCGCCCTCGCCGCTCAGCTTGAGGAAGAGCCTCCAGCGGTCCGCGGAGCTGATCAGACCCGCGCTGGCCAGAGCGCCACCCATGCTGTTGGCCGTAGCCCCAGCTGGCACGGTGAAGCGCACGGCCTCGGTGTCGCCGGCGTCGACGGGCGCGAAGAGGGCGGACTCCACAGCGGCGCAGGACGGGAGCACGAGCAGAGCGAGGAACAAGGTGCAGCGCATGGGCAAGGTCTGTGCATCGGGGAAGCCCCACCGTAACCCCAGGGTTGCCTGCCTACATCCGATGCGCAGCGACGCGTTAGGTCCACTCACCATGCTGCACCTCATCCTGGCCACGATCCTCGCTGCCATGCCCCGACAAGCCGACGCGGATCCCATCGTCGCGGAGCCTCCCATGCCTGTTCTCGAGGCCGCGCCCGTCGTCCCCGGCACCGAGGCCGTCGAGCTGGGCGACCCTGCAGCCCCAGTCCACTGCCTGCTGGTCCACGGCTTCGCGGGCTCCCGCAAGGACTTCGCCGATCTTGGTGAGCAGCTGGCTGCGGCGGGCTGCCATGTGCGCCTCGAGCGCCTGCCCGGCCACGGCACCACTCCCGAGGAGATGGAGTCCACCACCGCGGACCAGCTGGTGCAGCACGTGCTCGAGGCGCTCCGCACAGCCAAGGCGGAGCACGAGCAGGTGATCCTGGTGGGCTTCAGCATGGGGGGTGCTATCAGCACCATCGTGGCTGCCCAAGAACCCGTGGATCGGCTCGTGCTGCTGGCGCCCTGCTACGAGATCCAGCACCAGTGGTACTACCTCGAGCGCCCAGAGTGGTGGGCCGAGAAGCTCCAGCCCATGGTGCGCTGGGTCCCCAAGGGCCAGGGCACGGTGCAGGTCAATCGTAAGGAAGCGCGGCCCTTCCTGTTCTCCTACCCGCGCATCTCCACCCGCTCTGTCCTCACCCTGGCCGAGCTTGGGCGCCGCGCCAGCGATCCCAGCGTGCTGGCGGCGATCCAGGCGCCGGTGTTGATGGTGCACTCCCCCAGCGACTTCGCGGCGGCACAGCAGGCCTCCGAGGCCGCCTTCCCTCTGCTGGGCAGCGCGGACAAGCGCTACGTGCTGGCGGACGCGCGCAACAACCACCACCTGCTGTGGGACTACGATCGGGAGCTGGTGAAGGCCGAGGTCATGGCCTTTGTTCAGCCTGATCTCCATCCTCTTGGCGATGGTGACGAGTGAGCCGACGCCTGGGCTCCTCGGCGAACGGCGAGATCCACTGGAAGCCCACACCAGCCATGGAGCTGAAGGCGTCGTCGTTGAGGTCCGGGTCGTCCAGCATGAAGCCAAAGTCGTAGCGCAGGCCCAGCTGCAGCCGCAAGCGCTCGAACACAGGCAGCACCACCAAGCCCTGCACCGTGGGGACCGTGCAGACCATGGGGTCATCGTCGAACAGTGCCGTGTCGCAGGGCCCGCTGCCCCAGCTGTCGCCGCTGCTGGCTTGCAGCCCCACGCGCCCGACCAGCCGGGGCTGCATCAGCGCGCCGGACAGACGCTGGTGCTGGAGCTCCAACCCGACCATGGGGTTGACGGTGACCACGTTGGGACGGGACGACAAGAAGCGCTGCAGCCCATCGACCTGTACCGCGGTGTGGAAACGTATCCATCGGCTGGGCACCCAGCGCCCGGTGCTGCTGGCGCCCAGCTCCAGCCCCGCCCCCAGGCCCAGGTGGATGGTGGTGATGGGTGGCGCGTAGTGCAGCAGGTTCAAGGCTGGCTTTCCACCTCCCAGCACCAACAGTCGCGTGCGCCCATCGAGCTTCTGGCCGTAGGCGCTCACCATCCCGCCCATCTCTTCTCGCAGGTAGGAGGTGCCGAGCCATGCCTGGCGGCGGGACAGCCCGAAGTCCCGGTACTCGAACTGGTAGAGCACCAGCAGGCGGCTGAGGTAGTCGAAGTCCCCCTCGAGGTTGTCGGTCTTTCCCCGACGGCGCCAGGCCCGATCGGGTGTAGCCAGGGGAACATTGGGAACCAGCGGGCGCGGCTGGCGATCGATGGCCGCCTGGCAGAGCGGATGCTGGGTGGTGCTACCAGCGGGCAGGCGCAGGCAGTGGTCCCAGAGCCGATCGATGGAGCTCTGCAGCAGCACCTCCATGCCGCCACCTTCCTGGTCGGCACAGGCTTGCGCCGGATCGCCCACGCCGTCGACCACGGCGCGGATGCAGGCGTAGGGGCGCCAGAACTCCGAGGGCTGGGCCGGCTCGGGGTAGACCAGCGCGCTGTCGTGCCGTGCCTGCACCCTGGGCTGCACCTGATCATCGAGGAAGCGGCGGGCGTCGGCCATGCCCAGGAAGAAGTCGTATCTCCGAAAGCGACGATCGAAGAAGCCGAAGAACTTGAACAGCTCACCGCTCACCGGGGGGATGGTGGGCTCCACCAGGGCGAGGCGACTGCTCAGGGCCGGCTGCTCCTCGGCCAGGTTGTACAGCTCGGCGGCCTGGGCCGAGCCCGCCAGGTCGCCCACCAAGCCGGCCAGGGTGGCCATGATCTTGTCTGTGCCACCGCCCTGGGCCACACCCTCAGGGGCGGGCAGGGGCGGATAGGACACATGGGTAGGGTCCATGTACAGGAAGAGCAGGTCGTCGGGCAGGCCCTGGACAGCTCGATCCGGCTGATCGCGCCACGCAACGTGCCCGCCAGGACGTTGTTCGAGCCCCATGTCGGCGAGGCGCCAGGCCAGGCGCAGCGGGTGGCGATCGGACATGGCGCCGTCGATGAACAGGGCGGACTGGCTGGCGGTCACACAGCCGGGTTGCCCGGGCCGCACGGGGGTCTCGCAGAAGCCGATGCGCTGGGGCTCGAAGGCCCCAGGGAGCGCCGATGAGGCGAAGAGCACGCTGGTGAGCACGTCGAAGGCTTCGGGACGCGGAGCCGCCGAGCCCGTGGGAGAGTCGAGCGGCAGGAGCAGCTGCGGCAGGTGACTCTGGGGATCCGCGTAGTTGCTCACCGAGGGTGCCTGCCCCAGCCCACGCCCCTGGATGCGCACCACGAAGTGCTCCTGGTTGCGGGGCACCGACAGCCCGGCGCCCAGCTCGACCCGGCGCTGCTCCAAGCGAGTGACCGCGGCGCCCAACACCACGTCCAGCTCGGGGTCCAGGCCCCGCTGCCAGGCGATCTCCACCTGGTCGGCCAGGTCCTGCAGCACCTGCCCCGAGGACAGGTAGGGGCCTTGGGCCTTCGAGACGTCGAAGATCTCCTCGTAGGTGAACTCGTTCCACAGCGCCCAGAACAGACTGTCGCGAGGATCATCAAGGGGGGGGGCGCTCACCTCCATCGCCGCCAGCAACGCATTGATGGTGCCCGCAGAGGCGCCGGTGAGCAGCTGCAGCTCGACGCGCTCGGGGTTGCGCTTGATGGTCTCCGCCAGGTAGTGCAGGAAGCCGGCCTGCCAAGCCCCCAGGGACACGGCGCCGCTCACGGTGATGGCCAAGGGCAGAGGCGGAGGAGCAGCGGAGCCAAGCGGGGCCGCGGCCCCTGTGTCCACTGCGCCCCCTGGAAGCCCAGCGCCGGGTTCGGCGCTGCGGGGCGGTTGCCCTGGCGTACCCTGGGCTGGGTCCGGGTCAGCCGAAGCCACAGGGTTCCAGCCGAGCAGCATGGCCGCCAAGGCGGCGTTGGCTAGCACCCCCCATGGGCGCCGAGTGCATGGTGCCGAGTGGACCATGGTCCCAGCCACAGCTACCAGTCGCTGCCGCTGCCCCCGTAGGCGCCCATGTCAGCCAAGCTGCCGTCGTGGTCGACGTAGTCGGGACTGGCCGCGTCCTCGCACGGGCTGCCGGCGCTCAGGTGCAGATCGTCGGAGGTGGGGACACCCCGAAAGTCCAGGAAGAGTGGGTTGTCTTCCTGGGACTTGGTGCCCTCGATGGCGTACTGCGCGTCGCTGTTGTAGTACGCGTTGCCGTAGGGGTTGCCATAGAAGTCGTTGTAGCCACCGCTGAGGTAGCTGGCCGTGGACTGGGAGAGCTCGAGCCCGTAGTAGTCGTTGAAGGCCACGATGCTGTTGGCCAGGTTCAGGCCAGAGCCCGAGAGCAGGCGCAGGGCGTAGAAGCCGTGGCTGCCCACGATGGTGGTGAACTCGGCGCTGAGGTACGAGTAGTTGTAGGCTGTGAGCGCCGCGCCGTAGTAGGACGATCCGCCGCTGGCCGAGCCGTCGGTGTTGCCGTTGAACACGGCGTTCTGCAGGTAGAGCTCGCCGTAGTCACGCACTCCGATGCCGCCCACGTAGGTGGCCTCGTTGTCGAGCACGAGCACGTGCTGCAGGAACGCATAGGACCCATCCACCACACCGGCGCCAAAGCTGTAGCCGTAGTTGCCGCGGAACTCGGCGCCGTCGATCTCGAGGGTGGAGGAGGAGTCCAGCACGAAGCCGCCGCCATTGCTGCTGCCTACGCTGTTCTCGTACATGTACAGCTCGGAGCCGGACATGGTGGCGAGGTTGTAGAGGAAGAAACCACCACCCGCACCGTAGGTGGCGATGTTGCCCTGGAAGGTGACGTCCTGGACAGAGACATCCGCGCGGTAGACGCCGTAGAGCCCGCCGCCGGCCCCATAGGTCACCGCGTTGTCGGTGATAGCGACCCCCTGCAGGACCAGATCGCCGCCATAGATCCAGACGCCGCCGCCATCGTTGTCGGCCGCGCTGTTGGCGTCGATGACGGTGTCGGTGATGGAAGAGGCGCCGTCGTAGAGGACCAGGCCGCCGCCGTCTTCCTGGCTGTTGTTGTAGGAGATCTCGCCGCTCTCGAAGCTCAGCTCGGTGTTGTAGAGGTAGCCGCCGCCCCCCGAGTAGTAGGCGCTGTTCCGCTCGACGCTGCAGCCGCGCATGCCCAGGGTGGCGTAGCCCGAGACGACGCCGCCGCCGTAGTAGGCCTGGTTGCCGCTGATGGTGCAGTCCTGGATGTCGACGGAGCCGCCGTCGATGAACAGGCCGCCGCCGCTCGAGCCGTAGTTGTCAGCCACCACGAGGCCCTCGAAGCCGACCGTGGCGGAGCTGATGGAGGCGCCGCCGCCGTTGGACTGGGCGACGTTGTTGACCAGCTGGATGTCGGTGAAGATCAGGTCGCCACCCTGGATCAGCAGGCCGGCGCCGCTCTCGGCCGCTCCGTTCTGAAGGGTCAGCCCCTCGATGAGGATGTCGCCGCCGACAGAGGGGGCGGTGGTCAGGACCGGGCCGGCGCCCTGGCCGTCGACCGCTGTGGCGCCGGAGCCCTCGGTGGAGAAGATCCACAGGGGGCCACCGCTGATCCGAAGGTTCTCGTAGTACGTGCCTGGGAGCACCGTGATGCAGGCCGCGCCGTCGTCGAGCGCCGCCTGAATGGAGTCGACGGGATCGGCCTCGGTGCCCATGCCGCTGCTCGAGCCCTCGGGGGACACGTAGGTGGCCGCGCCCTCGTCGACCTGGCCGTCGCAGTTGTTGTCGATGCCGTCGCAGTCCTCGATGGCCCCGGGAAAAATCCCGGCCGCGGCGTCGTCGCAGTCGACGCCGTTGGTGACGTAGCCCGAGGTGGCCTCGCAGCTGGCCGCGATGGACTCGTTGGCGTCACCGAACCCGTCCCCGTCGGCGTCGAGGTACCAGACGACGTCTGGGTCTTCATCGACCTCTTCATCGCAGTCGTCATCGACGCCGTTGCAGATGTCGACGTTGCCTGGGAAGCGCGCCGGGTCGCGGTCGTCGCAGTCCAGGTCGTCTGTCACGCCGTCGCCGTCGCGGTCGCGAGGCAGGTCTGGATCACCGGTGTCGTCCACGGACGGGTCGGTGTCGTCCTTGACTGGCTCGCCGCAGCCGATGAAGAGGATGGTAGCGAGGGGGAGCAGAGCTGTGCAGATCGGACGAGCCATCGGCCGAACCTCCGGGCGCTGGCGTAGAGGTCACCAGTCTAGCGCGGTGAAGGGGGTCCTCACCACCTGAAGGTGACCGGATAGTGGAAGCCGAAGCCATCGGGTAGGTCGTGGGCGGGGAACGCCGCATAGCGAAGGCTGTCGGTGACGCACGCGACCAGGTCTCGAGGCAGGGCGTCGTCGTCCAGGACCTGCACGCTGGAAACCCTCCCGCTGCAGGCGACCTGGAGGGAGAGGGAGAGCACGCCGTCGGGCTGGGAGCCCTGCGGGACACAGGCGTACAGCTCGCCCAGCGCAGCGCCCATGGCGCTCTCCACCTGTGCCTGGGACAGGCCCCGGCTGGCCAGGAACATAGGCTCGTCCCCTTCGCCGATGGCCCCGGCGTCGGGGGGCGCCAGGCAGGGCAGCTCCGACGGCATGAGGCGGGAAGCGCCGGGGACAGGCGCGGTGGCGGCGCGACGCGGCCTGCGTGGCTGGGCCTCGGCAGCGGGCTCGACGCCCGCGGCCTGGATGCGCAGCACCTGGCCCACCTGGATCAGGTCCCCATCGAGGCCATTCCACGCCCGCAGCTGGTCCACCGTGACCCTGTGCTCCGTGGCGATGCGCCCCAGGGTGTCGCCCCCAACGACCACATAGTCGACACCCGCGGGACCGCGGGGCACCAGCAGCCCCGCCGCCACGACGGCCAGGCCCAGGACAGCGCCGACCGCCAGGGCGACGAGCCTGCCCCGGGAGCGAGTCGACGAAGGCGGAGCTTGGTCCATGGGGATACCTAGCCCGTCTCGAAGGAGGCTGTCAGATGACCACCCTGGTGACCGGCGCCGCCGGCTTCGTAGGCAACAACCTGGTGCGCGAACTGTTGGCCCAGGGCCGCACGGTGCGCTGCCTGGTCCGCACCCACAGCGCGCAGCTCGAAGACCTGGGCGTGGAGCAGGTGCTGGGGGACACCACGCAGCCCGAAAGCCTCACCGCGGCCTTCGAGGGCGTCGAGACGGTCTTTCACCTGGCGGCCCTGGTCCAGGTGGGGCAGGTCAAGGCCGACCAGCTCTTCCGCACCAACGTCGAGGGCCCACGCAACGTGGCCGCGGCCTGCCTGGCCGCAGGGGTCAGGCGCATGGTGCACTGCAGCTCCTGCCACGCCCTGTACGAGCACCCCCTGCACGCCCCCATCGACGAGACCCGGGCCCTGGCCCTGAGCGACGACTGCCTGCCCTACTCCCGGTCCAAGGCCGAGGGCGAGCTGCAGGTGCTCGAGGCGGTGGCCAAGGGCCTGGACGCGGTGATCTGCAACCCCACCGGCATCATCGGCCCCCACGACGACCGCCCCTCCCACCTGGGGGAGCTGTTCATCATGCTCCACGAGCGGGCCATGCCAGCCCTCATCGACGCCACCTACGACTTCGTGGACGTACGCGACGTGGTCATGGGGCTGATGGCTGCCGAGGCCCGCGGTCGGGCTGGCGAGCGCTACCTGCTCTCTGGCCACCGGGTGAACGTCAAGCAGCTGGCGGGCTGGGCCGAGCAGGCCACGGGCATCAAGAGCCCCACCATGACCTCCCCCATGTGGTTGGCCATGCTGGGCGCCCCCTTCGTGGCGGGCTGGGCCAAGCTGCGCGGGCAGCGCCCCATCTACTCCCCAGAGGCCCTCGAGGTGCTGCGGGGCAACTCCGACTTCGACCACGCCAAGGCCACCCGCGAGCTGGGCTACCAGCCCAGGCCCATGGAGCAGACCGTCCAGGGCTTCTACGACTGGTACCTGCCCTGGAAGGCCGGTCAGGCCTGAGACCCCGAAGGGTTCGTGGGCATCGGCATCTGCGCCCAGTCAGGCGCGGCGCGCCCGACACTCATTCCTGACACCACGCCCATCGACGGTGAGCGCGAGCCAGGCGAAGCTGTGGTGCCCTCACCGGAGCCACGCGAATGCCCAAGTGGACCCTCCTGCTGCTGCTGGCCACTGCGTGCACCGCCTGCGAGCCCGACAGCGATCCGCCCCTCGACGACTCCGATGAGCCACACGAGACGGACACGCCCGGGCCCAGCGAGGAGTGCGAGCAGATCGAGGTGGGTCCGAGCTCCGGGATCCTCTCCCTGGCAGTGGAGCTGACCGACATCCCCACCGTGGTCCGCGTGAGCTGGCAGACCGCCGCCCCCAGCGCTGGGCGCGTGGAGTACGGCGACTCGGAGGTCTACGACCGCGCCACGCCAGAGCTGGCCGCGGCGACAAGCCAGAGCGTCCTGGTGCGAGGGCTGCGCCAGCAACACGACCTGCACCTGCGCGTGGTCACCGCCGCGGACGACCACGAGATCTGTACGTCGGATCAGCAGATCAGCACCGGCTCCCTCGAGCCCACCCTGCCCTGGATCGCCCTGTCCGAGCACGACCCAGCCCAGGCCGCAGGCGGCTTCACCATCGCACCGCTGATCACCGGCGCCACCGACCTGGTCGTCATCCTCGACGACGAGGGCGAGTACGTCTGGGCCTATCCAGTCTCGGCGAACTACCGCGCCCGACTCGCCCAAGGTGGCGACAGCCTGCTGGTGAACGTCGGCGCCACCGGCCCCGACGACCAAGCCAAGATCCTGCGCATCGGCTTCGACGGCAGCCGCATGAGCGAGACCCTGGTCCAGGGGGGCCACACCGACTTCGTCCAGGTGGGCCCGACCACCTTCGGCAGCATCGCCTGGATCGTGTGCGCCGACGGGCAGGAACCTGTCGACCTGGGCATGGCCATCGTCGAGGTGGAGGAGGAGGGTGCCGAGCGCCTGATCTGGTCCGACTTCGATGTGATCCCCCCCAGCGCTACCTGCGAGCTGGTCTCGGGCCGGGAGTGGCCCGGGTCCGCCATGGAGGACACCTCCTCGGCGCTGAACGGCCTGAGCTACGACCCCGAAGCCGACGCCTACTACGCCACCGCGCGGTCGTGGAATGGCGTGCTGATGGTGGACCGCCCCACCGGCCAGACAGCCTGGGTGGTCACCAGCGATCACCGCGTCGAGCAGCGCATCGAGCCCCCCATGGACCTGCTGGCCGCGCCCCACAGCGTGGAGCGCGTCGGCGACACCTTCCTGGTGCTCAACGAGGGCTGGCCAGGCGGCCCAGTCTACGCCAATGTCCTGGAGCTGGCGGTGGACGCCACCGCGGGCACGGCGGAAGAGGCCTGGAGCTGGTCCCCGGACGAGCTCGAGTCCATCGACATGCTGGGCAACGCCCAGCGGCTCTGGAACGGCGGCACCCTGGCGGTGTGGGCCACCGCCGGACGCATGGACGAGGCCGGCCCGGCCGGCGACACGGTGTGGAGGGTCGACGCGGCCATGGGCACCCGGATCGGCTTCGCGGAGAGGGTGCAGGACCTGTACTGATCCTGGTGACGGCCTAGGTTCCTGACGCCAGGTGTGCGAGCCCCAGGTGCTCCAGGGTCTCCTGGCGCGGCGCTCCCTGCTCGTCCCAGCCTCGCAGGGCGTAGTACTCCACCAGCATCCCATCGAGATCCGGCAGCGAACCCGCGGCCGATCCGTCGGGCCTGGGCTGCTCGAGGAAGCGGGCCGGCAAGGTGTCGTCGTCCCGACCCACCCCCAGCCGCACGTTGATCAGCCGCTGCAGCTGGAAGATGCGCTCGCCGACCTGCAGCAGCTGGGCGGGCGTGAACTCCCACCCGGTTGCCCCCTGCAGCCACGCGCAGAGGTGGCTGGGCCCCACCTGGGTCTTGATCAGGAACTTGCAGAGCCCCAGCGGGTTGAACAGGGTGATGAAGTCCTGCATGTCCTTGGCGACCGCGGCCTTGCCCGCGGACTCCATCATGGACGCGGGGCCGTCGTAGCCAAGCTCCGGAACAGGGATGCCCCGATCCACGTGGTAGGACATGGACGAGAGGTGGCAGGCGCCCCGGTTGGCCGTGGCGTAGCTGATGGCCATGGAGTGCAGGGCCCGGGGGTCGTGGTAGGGCAGCTCGAGCCCCTTGCTGTGAGGAGCGAAGGCGCTGGAGCCCGCCCCGATCCGCGCGGCGGCCCGTCGGGTCCCCTGCCCCAGCAACGCCCCCAGGCTGCGGCCGTGGGCGATCTGGTCCACGAGCCCCAGGATGGTGTCGGCGTCGCCCCAAGCCAGGCTCAGCCCCTCGGCATCGGAGGGGCCTAGCAGGCCCCGCTCGGCCGCTTCCATGGCGAAGGCCACCGCCGCCGAGGTGGAGATGGTGTCCAGCCCCAGCCGGTTGCAGGCGTCGTTGGCGGCGATGATGACCTCGACCTCGGCGTTGAGGCAGTTGCCGCCGAAGCCCGCCAGGGTCTCGTACTCCGGCGCGTGGCCGTGCAGCCCCGCCAGGGGGCCCTCGGTGACCCGCAGGTGCTTGGAGCAGCGCATGGGGCAGCCCCAGCAGGCGTGGTGCTTGTCCAGGTAGCGCGGGAAGAAGCTCTGGGCGGTGGTGGCCTCGGCGCCCGCAGCCCATGCCCCCCCCGCCCAGTTCTTCACCGGCAGCACCCCCTGGGCCTCGGCCCCCTGGATGCCGCCCGCGGTGCCGAAGTCCTGCAAAGCCTTGGAGCGGCTGCGGATGGTGGCCATGTCCCCGCGCACCCGCTGCTTCAGGCCGGCGGCATCGGCCAGCTCCTGGTCCTGCTCTCCCAGCACAACGACGGCCTTGAGCCGCTTGCTGCCCATCAGAGCGCCCATTCCCCCCCGCCCTGCGGCGCGGGCTGAGCGACCGTCCACCATGATGCCCGCGAGCAGCACCTGCCGCTCCCCCGCCGGGCCGATGCAGGCGATGGCCGCCCGCCGACCGTACAGCGCGTTGAGCTTCTCCCAGGTGGCGAAGCTGTCCAGCCCCCACAGCTCGCTGGCATCGAGCAGCTGCGCCTGCCCATCGCGCACCAGCAGGTAGACCGGCGCGGACGCGGCCCCCCGGATGACGATGCCGTCCAGGCCCGTGCGCCGGAAGCGCGCGGCCCAGTCTCCGCCCACGGCCGCCTCGTTCCAGATACCCGTGAGGGGGGAGCGCCCACAGATGGACAGCTTGCAGGCCGCGGGGATGGGGATGCCCGCCAGCAGTCCGTTGACGAACAGCAGGGGGCTGGCCGGGGCCAGGGGCTCGAGCGCCGGATCCAGCTCATCCCACAGCAGGCGGGCGGCCAGGCCGCTGCCCCCGAGGAAGCTCCGGACCAGGTGGGTCTCGAGCCCACGCACGCCGATGGCACCGCCGCCGCAGTCGACCTCGAGCAGGCGACCGTGAAAGCCCAGCGCCATCTTAGAGGCAGTTGCCGTTGTTGGAGCCGGGCGTGCCCAGGTCGCCGAGGCCGTAGCTGGCGGTGCCCGGACACCAGTTGGCGCCGTTGTCGTTGCTGCTGACGTCGCGGTGGCGAGAGTCCAGGGCCATGGAGGCGCCGTCGGTGTTGGGGAAGGCGGCCTCGGTGTAGGCCACGTGGTCCACAGGGGCGCCCACGATCCCCAGCCCGATCTCGTCATCGCCATTGGCCATGGTGATGCTGCTGTACTCGATGTCCACGGACACGCCGCCGTTGGTGGCGCTGTCGCCGTTGTTGCCCAGGACGATGAACGCTCCAGCCGGGAAGACGTCGCTCGAGACCAGCGTGGTGTCGTCGCTGCCATCGTCCCACAGCTCGAGGCCGTCCAGGTTCACGGAGCCGCCCGAGGCGTTGTACAGCTCGATCCACTCCCCGCCCGGGCTGGTGTCGTGCACCTGAATGGGGTTCTTCATGATCTCGGTGACCACGAGATCGCCCGCGACCAGATCGCCCGCGCACTTGTCGGCGGCGCAGGTGACGACGGTGGCGGTGACGTCCGCGGCGCTGCGGGGCAGGATCTTGAAGACGCTGTAGGAGTAGTACAGGGGGCCGGTGATGCTCTCGATCCAGTCGCCCGCGCTGCCCTCCCAGCCGTAGAAGAGATCGTCGATGCCCACGCCCCAGTCGGTCTCGTGCTCGCCGTAGCTGTCGGGACCCGCGGTGACGTCCAGCCCCTGCAGGGTGAGCAGCACGCTCTCGTAGGGCTCCCAGTCCGAAGGCGTGGAGCTCAGGGTGACGGAGCGGGGGGAGCAGGAGCCGGTGACGGACACGTCCGACGAGGACGCCGGGGCGATGGAGGTCAGATCGTAGTACTCGTAGACCTCGCCGGTGACATCGACCATGTCGCCGGTGGCCACGCTGGCCTCGACGCTGCCCAGGTAGACGAACAGGCCGGACCACTGCCCGCCGCCGCTGTCCTGGACGAAGAAGCCGATGCCATTGTCCGCCACGGGGCTGGTGGCGCAGACGCCGCTCAGGGTCACCGTGTCGAACTCGCTCACACCGTCGTAGCCCTGCACGTCCGCACAGCTGATGTCGGCGTCGGCGTCGCTGTCGGCGTCGGCGTCGGCGTCGGCGTCGGCGTCGGCGTCAGCGTCGGCGTCGGCGTCGCTGTCGGCGTCCGTGTCACTGTCGGTGTCGGTGTCCGTGTCGGTGTCGCCCTCGACCAGGCAGTCCTGGCTCCCCCGGCAGTCGTCGTCCTGGCAGTCCAGCAGGCCGTCGCCGTCGTTGTCCTCGCCGTCGGTGCACTCACCGGGGAAGGAGCCTTCTGGGCCTCCGCAGGCCGTCAGCAGCAGCAAAGCGAGGGGAAAGAGTCTGTTCATGCTGGCCTCCAGCGTCTGGTTCCAGGCGTACCCCCGCCGAATAGCACGGTGGGGCTCCGCCGGCCCAGGGCCCTGATGTCCCGACCCCGCGCTGACCCCGAGGCGCCCGGCCCAGGGCACTGAAGCAGGAAGCCCCCGCACCGGTCGAGCCGGGCGGGGGCTGCTCACGAGGGCTGGAACGTCAGGGGGCGGACGGCGGGCCGTCGTTGACGAGGCCGGGGGTGCCCAGGTCACCGTCGCCAAAGGTGGAGCTGCCGTCGTACCAGTTGGCGCCGTCGTCGTTGCTCTTGATGTCCATGACGGCCGGGTCGAGGCCCATGGAGGCGCCGGCGGTGTCGGGGAAGTCCGCGTCGGTGTAGAGCACGAAGTCCAGGGGTGCCGCGGTGTCGCCGAGGCCGATCTCGTCGGTGCCATTGGCCAGGCTCATGCCCGAGTACTCGATGGCCACGGTGACGCCGCCGTTGGTGGCGCTGTCCGCGTTGTTGCCGAAGACGATGTACTCGCCGGCCGCGAAGGTGGTGGTGCTGGAGGCGGTGAAGCTGTCGGAGTCCACGTCCCACACCGGCAGACCGTCCAGGTTCACGCTGCCGCCCGAGGCGTTGTAGACCTCGAACCACTCGCCGCCGGGGCTGGTGTCGTCCACGGCCGCTGGGTTCTTCATGATCTCGTTGATCACGAGGTCGCCGGCCACCAGATCCTCGACACACTTGTCGGCGGAGCAAGGCTGGGCGACGTGGCCCACGAAGTCGGCCGCGGAGATGGGCTCGAGCTTCCAGGCGCTGTAGGAGTAGTACATCAGGCCGGTGACGGACTCGAAGGTGTCGCCGGTGCCCAGCTCGTAGACGGTGCTCCAGTCGAAGAGCAGGTCGTCGAACACGCCGACGTCGTCGAAGCCGATCTCGCCGTAGCTGGAGCTGGTGTCGGTGAGCGTGATGGTCTCGACCGTGACCAGGGTGGACTCGTAGGGCTCCATGGCGCCCTTCTCGTCGCCGAAGAGGGCCACATCGATGACGGTGGGTGCGGGCAGAGCGTTGCCCTGGCTCAGGACCGTGACGGACTCGGCGTTGGCCACCTCGAGCTCGCTGAGGTCGTAGTACTCGACATAGGTCGCAGCCAGCTCGATCTCGTCGCCCTGCACCAGGCCGACCTCGAGCTTGCTGCCGGTGTAGCACCAGATGCCCGCGAACTCGCCGCCGGCGGGGTCGAGCAGGAAGAAGCCGCTCTCGGCCTCGTCGTGGGCCACGATGCCGCTGACCGTCACGCCCGAGCCTTCCTTGTACGCGCCCTGGCGGATGTCCGCGATCTGGTCGTAGTCGGTGTCGGCGTCGGTGTCGGCGTCGGCGTCGGCGTCGGAGTCGGCGTCCGAGTCGGCGTCCGAGTCCGCGTCGGTGTCGGCGTCAGAGTCGGCGTCAGAGTCGGCGTCGGTGT
>CALDOK010000146.1 GCA_937912125.1 uncultured Pseudomonadota bacterium | reverse complement strand
TCCAAGTACGGCAGGCGCTACGCCAGCGAAGGACTCTCCGCCTCGGGCGCGGCGATATGCCGCGGCGGCGGAGCCGATGTCGGTGTGAACGGCGCGGGAAAAGGCTGCTCCAAGTACGGCAGGCGCTACGCCAGCGAAGGACTCTCCGCCTCGGGCGCGGCGATATGCCGCGGCGGCGGAGCCGATGTCGGTGTGAACGGCGCGGGAAAAGGCTGCTCCAAGTACGGCAGGCGCTACGCCAGCGAAGGACTCTCCGCCTCGGGCGCGGCGATATGCCGCGGCGGCGGAGCCGATGTCGGTGTGAACGGCGCGGGAAAAGGCCGCCAAAGGCCGGCCTTTTCCCTAGTTTGGCTGATCCATGAAGGCAGTCAGCAGCTGCCGATCCCGGATCACCAGGCCCTCGCGACGGGTCTCCACCAGGCCCTCGCGCTGCCAGCGCGTGAGCACGCGGATGGTGGTCTCCACCCGGCAACCGACCATGCCGGCCAGATCGCCACGGGTGAGCCGCAGGGGAACGAAGAGGCCGCGGGAGTCTGGCAGGCCGACGTCGTTGCCGATGCGGAGCAGGACGCGGGCCAGGCGCTGCTCGACGGGCCCGTGGGCCATCTCTTCGAGGCGCTTGACGAAGGACTGCAGCCGGGTGTGGGCCAGCTTGAGGAGCTCGGTGGCCAGGTCGGGGCGCTGTTGCAGGAGCTGCTGCAGCTTGCTGCGGTGGACCCTGATTCCCTTGCCCGCGGCGAGCACGGAGCAGGTGGAGCTGTGGTTGGCGTCGGGCAGGGCGGCGCCTGCACCCACGAGCTGGCCGCGGTGGACCAGATCAAGGATGGCGTCGCGGCCGCCGGGCCACTCGCGGGTGAGCTTGATGGTGCCGGTGCAGACCGCCACCATCCAGTCGGCCGGATCATCCTGCTTCCACAGGACCTCGCCGCGCTTGTAGCGGATGGGCTCGCCCTGCTGCATCAGCAGTGTGTTGAGCTCCGCGAACTCACACGGGTGAGCGCAGGGACAGGCACGATTGTTCACGTGGTTCATGGACGCACCGCCGGTTGACGTGGGCCAGTACCACAGCAAGGAGCGTGCCAGATTCCGCGCCGGCTCCCGTCGGCCCTAAGGGCAGGTTTGCCGTAAGCTGCGCCAGGTCATGTCCCGAAAGCGCCTGAGGATGATCTGTGCTATATCGCACAGGCTGGAGCCGGGCTGTGCGAAGCCTCCCACAGCTCTGGCACCGGAGTGTGCATGTCCGAGTCCTCCACGATCCTCGTCTGTGACGACGAGGAGCTGATCCGCTGGTCCCTCCGGGAATACCTCGAGGCGGAAGGCTACAGCGTGGTCGAGGCTCGTGACGGCGTGGAGTGCCTCGAGCGTGTCGCCAGCGACGCTCCGGATCTGCTCGTCGTGGACCTCAAGATGCCCCGTATGGGCGGGATGCAGGTACTGCAGCAGCTCTCAACGGACGGCAGTGATCTGCCCGTCATCGTCATCACGGCCCACGGCGCCATCGACCTGGCCCTGCAGGCCACGAGGCTGGGCGCGGGTGCCTACCTGAGCAAGCCCTTCGATCTGCGAGAGGTGGGGCTGGCCATTCGGCAGGTCCTCAAGGCCCACCGACTCGAGAGCGAGGTGCGCTACCTTCGGGGCCGCAAGGCTGGCGCCTACGGCAAGATCCTGGGCAGCTCCAGGCCCATGCAGCGGCTCTTCGAGACCTTGAGCAGGCTCGAGAGCGTCGATGCGCCAACGGTCCTGATCACCGGGTCCTCTGGCACCGGCAAGGATCTCATCGCCAACGCGATCCACGAAAACGGGCCTCGCCGGGAGGGACCCATCATGGAGGTGGACTGCGCCAGCCTGCCGGATCAGCTCATCGAGTCGGAGCTCTTCGGCCATGAGCGCGGAGCCTTCACCGATGCCCGCACCATGAAGCGGGGACTGTTCGAGGTCGCAAAGGGCGGGACGATCTTCCTGGATGAGATCTCCGAGACCTCCCTTGGCACCCAGGCCAAGCTGCTGCGCGCCCTCGAGAGCCGCCGCTTCAAGCGCGTGGGTGGCACCGCTGACATCCACCTGGACGCAGGGGTGGTGGCCGCCACCAACCGGGATCTCGAGGGCGAGGTCGAGGCTGGACGGTTTCGCCAAGATCTGTTCTACCGGCTCAATGTCATCCGCATCGATGTACCTCCTCTGCGCGAGCGCACGGGCGACATCCCCACCCTGGTGGAGCACTTCCTGGCACGCTTCAACGCCAAGTTCGGGCGACACGTCCAGGGGGTCTCCGACGACGCCATGATGCGCCTGCAGGCCTACGACTGGCCCGGCAATGTGCGCGAGCTCCGCAACGTGCTCGAGCGGGCGGTGATCATGGAGGCCGACGAGATGCTCCTGGGCACCCACCTGCCGCGGGAGCTGGGGCTGGCCGGCATGGCCGCCTCGGTGGGGGAGCACGGCCAGGGCTCCTTCGTGCTCCCCGCAGAAGGGATCGACCTGGACGAGCTCGAGCGCAGCCTGCTGCGCCAGGCGGTGGACCGTACCGATGGAAACCAGAGCGCCGCGGCGCGCATGCTGGGGATCAGTCGCTACGCTCTGCGCTATCGCCTCGAGAAGCACGGGCTGATTGAGCCGCGCTGAGGGTGATCACGAAGCAGGCCCCCGGCCCGGCGCCGTGCATGTGCAGGGCGTGCTCCTGGAGGGTCAGGGTGCCGTGCTGCGCCTCCACCAGCTTGCGGCTGATGGCCAGACCCAGCCCAGTGCCCCGAGCCTTGGAGGTCACGAAGGGGGAGAACAGGCGAGGGCGGATTTCCGGGGCGATGCCGGGGCCATCGTCCACCACCACGATCCTCGGGCCTGGGCCCACCCGCAGCTCGACCACCCCGTGCTCGCCTGCGGCATCCCGGGCGTTCTGCAGCAGGTTGACCAGCGCAGACTGGAGCAGGTGGGGGTCGGCCATGGCGGTCATGGGATCCCGGTCCAGCAGCAGCGCGCGGGTGTTGCTCAGGCTGATGGACTCCTCGGCCATGCGCGTCAGGTCTACCGGCTGGATAGCCGGCTCCGGAGGCCGGGCGTAGTCCAGCAGGTCGGTGACCAGGCGGTCCAGGCGGTGGACCTGTGCCTCGACCTTGTCGATGATGCCGCGCCGGCGGTCGTCCTCGTCGAAGCTGCGGGCGATGACCTGCAGGGTGAGCGAGATGGCGGCCAGGGGGTTGCGGATCTCGTGGGCCACGTTGGCGGCCAGGGCGCCGATGCGAGCCAGGGACTCGGCCTGCTGGGCGCGCGCCTCGGCCTCGAGGACGTCGGTGAGCTCCTCGACGTGCAGCAGGACGTGGGCCAGGGGGTGCTCGAGGGGGACGATGTTGATGCGCAGGTGCCGGGTGTCCGGGGGCTGGCCCAGCTGGATGCGGGGGATCGTGACCTCCCTGCGGGTGGCCAGGGCGCGCCCGATGTGGGAGGGTAGGTCGGCGGCTTCCACCAGCGCCGGGGGGAGGAAGGCGTCGAAGCGCTGGCCCACCCGGGCTTTGTCGCCGAAGAGCCGCGCGCTGGGACGGGTCGCGGCCATGACCTCACCAGCGGCATCCAGGCAGAGCACCGTGACCGGCATGTTGGTGACGATGACGTCCTGCAGGGTGCGGAGCTTCCGCGCCTCGCGGGTGCGGTGGTAGGTGATGTTGAAGACGGCCTGCTCGAGGGACATCACCCGGTTGAGGGCCTGCAGGGTGGCGCAGGCGTCGCGGGCAGGCAGGCTGCCGTGGGCCTGGGCCCCGAAGGCCACCTCGGTGAGGCTGTCCATCATCCTGGCGGCCGCGGTGAAGATCTGCCAATGGGGCAGCCCCAACTGGGCGTACCGTCGGGCGATGTCCTGCCGGCGCTCCCAGTAGGCGTCGTCGTGGGGGCCGCGCAGCATCTCGGTGGGCCAGGCACGCAGCATGGCCCTGAACTGCTGGGTGTCCTCGGCGTCGCGGTACAGCAGGTGCTCTCCGCCCCTGCCCATGATGTCGTCCTGGAAGCCGCGGCCGACCAGGGCCAGCCTGGACCCGACGATCCGCTCCAGCGTGGCCATCCGCAGGGAGTCCTCAGGCTCGAGCCCCGGGTGTTTCAGTAGTTCCTGGATCGGTGACACGCGCCTTCCTCTGTCTTCGAGCGGTGGGCCTGGGTGCGATCACCCACGGGCTGTGTGATCTGGCACAGGCCAGGCCGCGCCGCCCTGAGAGACCAGGACCACTGGTGTGGACTCTTCGTCGAGGAGTTGATCGACCCAGGCGGGCGTAGGCGCGGTGGGGTCGACGGCCAGGACGAGGTGGGCTGGGGCCTGCTGAGGGGGCAGGGCCATGCCGATGCCGTCGCGCCATGCTTGTCCACTGGGCACGTGGAGCAGGCGGCCTTGTGTGGCCTCCACCAGGAAGCGCGCGATGGAGCGCGCGGCGTGCCCGGGCTTGGCGGCGTCCATGAGCGCGACCACTCGCTCGGCGCCGCCTGCGTCGGAGCAGGGCAGGGCCAGGGTCTGCGGGCGCACCGCGATCACAGGGATGGGGCAGGTTTCCATCACACGGCGGGCCACTGATCCGGTGCCTTGGGAGGTGGGGGAGTGGTGGCCGCGGGTGCCCATGACCACGAAGCGCGCCCCTTGTGCCAGGGCCTGTTCGTGGATCAGGGTGGCGGGGCAGCCGTGCATCGTGCGCAGGCGCGGCGTGCTCCCCAGGCTGCGCAGGGGTTCGGCCAGGGAGTAGAGGTCGGCCAGCAGACGCAGGGGCGGGCGCCCCTCGGAGACATGCAGCAGCAGGGGGGAGAGCCCTGTGGCCCGAGCCAGCAGCGCGCTCACCTGGATGGCTGAGCGGGAGGGATCGGACAGATCGATGGCGACCAGAAAACACATGCTGGTACGCGATGTTGCAAGCACCGTGCCAGGTGGTTGGATTTCCCCATGATCCAGCGCATGAACGGGGTGCCGGTGCCCCGGGGCTCCTAGAAGCCCAGCACGCCGCCTAGACCGTAGGCCCTGTAGGTGTCCGAGTCATAGCGGCAGGGATCCTGCCAGAGAACCTCGCCGAAGATGCTGAGCTTGGGTGCCACCTTGGCGCTCAGGCGGAACTGCTCCTCGTACCAGGGGCCGGTCGGACAGGTCTCGCAGCCCCAGCTCAGGGCGTCCGCTGCGGGGCGCAGCCCGTGGATGTGGCGGTAGCGGGCCTTGATCGGGCCCGCACCCAGGCCCAGGCCCAGCTCGTAGCCCACCAGCGCCGATCCCCACGCCATGTCGTCGGGCCAGGCGGCGGCACCGCCCACGAATACGCCCGCGAACAGATCGAGCTTGTCGCTGGAGAATGCATCCACGCCCCCGGTCACCCGGGAGAACCATGAGCCGCCCCAGGCGCCCCGCGCCTCGAGGGCCCCGTAGAGGTGATCGCTCGACAGGCTTCCGCCCAGCGCGGTGCCTGGGCCCCAGGGATAGGCCATGGCGGAGAGCTCGACGCTGGCGTCGGCGTGGGCCAGGGTGGGGAGCGCGAGCAGGGGGAGGAGGAGCAGGGAACGTCGCATGAAGACCTCGGGCGGGCGGGGCATGGGTTGGACACCGGCGCACGAGCGGGGCGTCACCCTGCCTGGAAGCGTGGAACCAGCTAGAGGGTCTTCAGCGCACATCGCGGAGGAGCGACCCATGGAAAGCCGTAGCCGTCACCTTGTCGTCCTGGCCCTCGGGGGCCTTCTCTGTCTGCTCGCCTCCTTGGCCTCTCCGGCGACCGTGGCGGGGCCGCCCGCGGACGTCACCGCGTTCCTCGAGGACATCTTCGCCCGCCTGCCGGCGCAGACGGTGCCGCAGTACACCTTCCAGTCCTGGGAGCGAGCGGGACGCCCCACCTCGGAGGGCTTCGGCCTGGCGCCCATCGCGGTCGATCCTGAGAAGGTCATCGCCCGGGTGATGGACGTGGACCACTACGTCGGCAACATCGACTACGTGGCCGAGTGCCGCACCGTGCCTGATCCCGCCTACAGCCCGCCCAAGTCCGTGCGCTTCTACCAGCGGGTCGACGTGCCCATGCTGGGCGCCGTGCAGCACGAGCTCGTGTTGGTGGATGGTGGCACCCGCGACGGCTACCGCTACGCCTACTGGTACCTGCTCGAGGCGCCCACCAACGCCCTGGATACCAAGATCGGCGCCCGCAGCGACTACAGCATGGGCGCTTGGGTCGCAGGCAACGGGATGCTCGGCTACGCGCTGAGCAACGCTCCCATCCGCGACGACGTGTCGTGGGCCAAGTGGCAGGCCATGACCACCGGCGCCGACCTCACCGCCAAGCCGGTGGTGCTGGCCAACATCGAGGGTCTGGCTGCCTGGGCCAAGCGCTAGACGCGCTGGCGCAGGGGGCCGCAGCGGGAGAACGTGAAGTCCCCCGCTACGTTCGCCCCTCGGCGCAGGCGATGGCGTAGCTGCCGTGCTCCTGGAGCATGGCGCCCCAGTCGCCGCGCACCACCAGCCGCCGCAGCAGCACATAGGTGCCCCCCAGCGATCGGTGCAGGTAGACCAGGTCGCGGGGCGCGCGCACCTGGGGATAGCGCACCAGCTTGTGGCCGATGGGGGCGATGCGCTCCAGCACGGTGTCGCCGTGGGCGCCCACGGTGTAGCGGCCCTGGGTCATGGGATGCAGCAGGGTGGTGACCATCTGCCAGAGCAGCTCCTCGGCCTCGGGGCTGGCGCCGTGCAGGGCGCCCAGGTCACGGCAGGCCTGCAGGCAGTCGGCGCGGCGGCCCTCCACCGCAGCCAGGCCAGAGCGGGCGTAGTCGGCGATCCAGAACTCGTCGAAGCGCTTGACGCAGCCGAAGTCCAGCAGGCCTACGGTGCCGTCTGCGTCGAACAGGTAGTTGCCTGGGTGGGGGTCGGCGTGCAGAGTTCGGAGGCGGAAGATCTGCGTGAAGAGCAGGTTGGCCAGGGTGGTTCCTGCCCGCTGGCGGGCCTGAGGCGTGCTCTGGGCCAGGAACTGCTCCAGGTCCATGCCGGGCAGGCGGTCCATGGTGAGCACGCGCTCGGTGGACCAGCCCGGGTGGACCTTGGGGATGCGCACGCCCGGGGTGTTCGCGAGGAGCTGGGAGAACTCGTGGATGTTGGCGGCTTCCTGCAGGTAGTCCAGCTCTTCTTCGAGGCGCGCGCGGATCTCGTCGAAGATGGCGTCCACTTCGCCCCGGTTCCGGCGCAGGAAGCGCCCGGTGAGCAGGACGGCCTTGAGCGCCGCCAGGTCGGAGCGGACCGTGCCGTCGATGCCCCTGTGAAGCACCTTGACCACCACCTGCCGGCCGTCGGGCAGGGAGGCGGCGTGGGCCTGGCCCAGGCTGGCGGTGCCGATGGGGCGTGGCTCGAAGCTCGCGAAGGCTTCGTCCAGCGGACGCTCGAGCTGGGCCTCGATGTCTTCCTTGATGATGCGAAACGCGATGGGCTCGGCGTCCTTGTGGAGCTTGGCCAGGCGGGTAGTGACCTCCTCGGGCAGGTCGAGCCCCGAGGCCACGTTCGCCATGCCTTGGCCGAGCTTCATCGCCGCGCCCTTGAGCGTCCCCAGGGTCTCCACCAGCTGGTCGGCGTTGTCGATGTTCAGCCGCTCGAGGGCCCGCTTCTGGCGCGCGGGATCCTGGAAGATGCCCTGCACCTTCTGCTTGACGTAGGAACCCCCCACACGGCCTCCGAGCCGCCCAAGACGGGACAGGCGGCCTAGGCGGGAGCTCGGCGGGCGGTCGGATGACATCGTGGTGGAGAGCTAATCACTCCACGGTCAGCTGGCCTGCGTTCTGCGCGGTGTAGCCGTCGTCGCTGCCGGTCCCCTCACACTCTCCCCCCTCGTCGCCGCCGCGATCGCAGGTGGTCCAGCTGGAACCGCCGTCGAGGGAGAAGCGGAAGGCGTAGTCGTAGGTGCCCGGGCTCGCAGGGACGGTGAAGGAGCCCTGGTACTCGTCGTTGGCCAGGTCACCCTCGGTCAAGCCGTCCTTGTCGCCCAGGTAGCGGGCCGCGGTCCAGCTCCAGCCTCCGTCGGCGGGGTTGGTGCCGTCGTCGCCCCAGCCCACCTGTGCGGTCATGCCCGAGCCTTCGCCCTCGCCCGTGGTGGTCCCGTCGTTGAAGACCCAGCCGTAGACCACCTCGCTGGTCGCCCTCGCTGCTGCGCTCATGCTGCAGGGCCACTGCAGGTGGCAGTAGTCCACTGCGTTGTCCGTGTCGGCATCCGAGTCAGCGTCAGCGTCTGCGTCCGCGTCGGCATCAGCGTCTGCGTCGGCATCTGCGTCGCTGTCGGCATCGGTGTCGGTGTCGGCGTCGCCATCGACCACGTCGGTGTCGTCCCAGCGGGGGTCGATGGTGTGGCCGCAGGCGACCAGGGACAGGAGAAGGAAGGGGAGACGGGACATGGGATCAACCCTTGACCGAGCCGGCCGTGAGACCCTCGACCAGGTGGCGTTGCAGGATGAAGAACAGGACCATCACGGGGATGGAGACCAGGATGGCGCCGGCGGCGAAGTGGCCCCATGACGCGCCGAAGTCCCCCACGTACTGCTGCAGCACGACGGGCAGGGTGTAGGCGCGCTCGGAGCCCATCAGGGTTGCCGCCAGGATGAACTCGTTCCAGGCGGTCATGAAGCTGAACAGGGCGGTGACGGCCAGGGCCGGCCGTGCCAGGGGCAGGATCACCTGCCAGAAGGTCTGCCAGCGGGTGGCGCCGTCGAGCATGGCGGCTTCTTCGAGGTCCTTGGGGATGGTGTCGAAGTAGCCCTTCATGTTCCAGGCGCAGAAGGGCACCGAGGTGGTGGAGTACACCAGGGCCAGGCCCATCAGGGAGTCGAGCAGGTGCAGCTGCTGCAGCAGGATGTACAGGGGGATGAGCATGACCAGCCCCGGGAACATCTGCGTGATGAGCAGGAAGCCCATGGCGTTGTCACGGCCGGGGAAGGCCCAGCGGCTCATGGCGTAGCCGGAGGTCACCGCCAGGGCCAAGCCGATGGCGGCGGTGAGCAGGCTGACCACCACCGAGTTGAACAGCTGCCGGCCGAACAGCCACGAGCCGGTGGAGTCCGTGGTGCTGACCACGTCGATGAAGTTGTCCAGGCTGGCCACCAGCATCCACTTGCCCGTCTCGGGGTCGATGGCGATGGGGAAGGGGTTGAAGCCCGCGGCGAAGGCCTGGTCGGGGGTGAGGGCCAGCTTGACCACCCACAGCACCGGGTAGATGGCTGCGATGCCCACGACCACCAGGATGGCGTGGAAGGCGAACCACTGAAGGAGGGACGGAGACTTGTGCATGGTCGCTCCCCCTATTCCTGAACGCGCTTGGCGAAGGCGTTGTAGATGAGCAAGGTCCCGAAGATCAGCAGGGTGTACGCGGCGGCGTAGCCGAAGCGGTAGTTGCGGGTGAAGGCCCAGCGGTAGGCCTCGGTGACCAGGATCTCGGTGGAACCGTCGGGCTCGCCGGCGCTGACCAGGTAGATGATGTTGAACTGGTTGAAGGTCCAGACGATGCCCAGGATGACCGCGGGCAGCAGGGCCGGCCGCAGCAGGGGCAGGATGACGTGCCGGAAGCGCTGGATGGCGCCGGCGCCGTCGAGCATCGCGGCTTCCTCGAGATCCCGGGGGATGGCCTGCAGCGCGCCGAGGGTGATGACCATCATGAAGGGGAAGCCCAGCCAGACATTGGTGGTCAGGTTGGCGCAGAAAGCGGTGAGGAAGCTGTCGAACCAGCCCACTGGTTCTGCCCCCAGGAAGGACAGGAAGCTGTTGATGGCGCCGAGCTGGCGATGGAACAGCCCCTTCCACATCAAGGCGGTGATGTAGTTGGGCACGGCCCAGGGCAGGATGAGCAGCACACGCCAGAAGGCGCGCATCTTGATCCAGGGCTCCCGCAGGATGAGCGCCAGGCCCATGCCGATGCCCACGTGCAGGGTGACGTTGGCCACCGTCCAGACCACCGTGACCAGCAGCGTGTAGTAGAAGCTCAGGGGGCTGGTGATGGGCCAGTCCCTGCCCAACAGGATGTTGAGGAAGTTGGCGATGCCCACGAAGGTGTACTCACCCTCGCGGTGGGAGAAGAAGGCCAGCCCGGAGCCCACGATGAAGGGCAGCAGCACCAGCAGGCCGATGGCCAGGAACGCGGGGCCCGCCCAGAGGTAGGCGTGACCCCAGCCCTTGACCTGGACCTCGCGGCTCTTGCGCACGAACCAGGCCGCGCCGCCCAGCGCCAGCACGCCCATCAGCGCGCCGTAGGGGATGGGGTTGGCTTCGGGAGGCGGGGGCTTGGTGACGATCTCGAACTGGGTCTGGGCTTCGGCCACGGCGGCCGCGCCGGCGGCGGCGCCGCGATTGACCCGCCGGATCGAGCGGTTCATGGGTTCCCAGACCATGGCCATGTCCGGCGCCGTGGGCATGGGCGTGGTGGCGTCGAGCTGTGCGCGGAACGCCTGCAGGAACGTGTCGCTGGCGACCCGCTCGTCTTCCCACGCGGCCAGGTTGGCCACCGACTGACGACCGGTGACGGCCATGTCGATGGCGCCGGTGGTGGCCAGGTAGTCGGCGAAGGTCTTGGCGCCCGAGGGGTTCTTGGCGCCGTGGGCCAGGAAGATGCCTTCGATGGTCGCGAAGGGCTTGGCCGGCTGCCCGGTGCTGCTGACCACCGGGAGGGTCTCGATCCGGTAGTCCAGGCCTTCGGACAGCTCGCCCGCCAGCCAGGGGCCGTCCACCACCATGGCGACCTTGCCCTGGTTGAACAGCTGGGTGATCAGGGCGGTGGTGGGGTCCGCGGGTCCCAGCTCGGCCAGCTGCTTGACGTAGTCCAGGGCCGCGGCGTTCTCGGGGCGATCCAGGGCGACATTGCCGTCGTCGTCGAAGATGCCGCCGCCGTAGCCGTTCATCCACGGCACCACGTAGTAGGTCTCGACCACGTTGAAGGCCAGCCCCCAGGACTGTTCGCCCACGTGGGCCTGCGCGAAGGCCAGCAGCTCATCGCTGGTGCGGGGGACGTCCGGCACCAGGGCCGGGTTCACGTACAGCGAGAGGCACTTGAAGCTGGTGGGCCAGCCCCAGCTCTGATCCTCGACCTTCATCCCCTGCATGGTGACGGGGTGGTAGGCGCTCCGATCGACGGTGACGGGCTGGATGAGCCCCACCCGGGACCAGGTGACGATCTTTTCGTTCGAGGCGATGAACAGGTCGGGGCCGTTGCCCCGGGGGATGGTGGTCTCGAGGCGGTTCTGGAAGGCCTCGTTGGGGATGGCCATGGGCACGACCGGCGTGTCCGGGTGCTCCCCGTTCCAGTCGTTGATCACGCCCTCGAGGGCGGTGCGCTCCGCGCCGCGGAACTTGTGCCAGAGCACCACCTCGTCCGCGTGGGCGGGCAGCGCCACGAACAACGAAACCAGCAGGCCTGCGAGAAGACTGAACGTAGGGGAGGGGGCAAACAGTCCGGTGGACTGTTTGCGGGCGAGGCAGGCGCGGGAGCGCCGGTCGGTTGGCCGAGCCGAGCCCCGGACCGCATTCGCAGGTCGGCCATGGGTCATCGAAACCATGACTACAGCGCCTCCCCGGATGACCGATCGAAGCGGTAGATGCGGCTGAACCCGATCTTGATGTCACCGGGCAGGGGCGGCTTCTCGGTGCGGCCCACAAGGTGCTCACCGTTCAGATCCATGTGGACCAGGGACTCGGTGCCCAGGGGTTCGATGACGTCCACCCTCGCGGTGTGCGGGCCCTCTCCCAGGATCACGTGCTGGGGGCGCACGCCCACCACGGCGCTGTCGTCGAACTTCTCGAGGAAGGTCATGGCGGGGGAGCCGATGAAGCCGGCCACGAAGCGATTGGCCGGGGTGTCGTGCACCTCCATCGGCGAGCCGATCTGCTGGGCCACGCCGCCGTCGAGCACCACCAGGCGATCGGCCAGGGTCATGGCCTCGATCTGGTCGTGGGTGACGTAGACCATGGTGGTGCCCATGCGCTTGTGCAGGCGCTTGAGCTCGACGCGCATGGTGAGTCGCAGGGAGGCGTCGAGGTTGGACAGGGGCTCGTCGAAGAGAAAGACCTTGGGCTTGCGCACGATGGCCCGCCCGATGGCCACGCGCTGGCGTTGGCCTCCGGAGAGCTGGCTGGGCTTGCGGTCGAGCAGGGGGGTGAGCTCGAGCATCCGCGCCGCCTCGTCCACCGCGTCGTCGATGAATGACTTGGGCTTCTTGGCGATCTCGAGGGCGAAGCCCATGTTCCTGCGCACGCTCATGTGGGGGTACAGCGCATAGCTCTGGAACACCATGGCCACGTCGCGATCGCGGGGGTGAGCGTTGGTCACGTCGCGATCACCGATGAGCACTGTGCCCTCGGTGGGGATCTCCAGCCCGGCGATGCAGCGCAGCAGCGTGGACTTGCCGCAGCCGGAGGGGCCGACGAGGACGACGAACTCGCCGTCGCTCACGTCCAGATCGACCCGCTCGAGGACGCGGGTGGGGCCGAAGGACTTCGCGACGCCGGTGAGCTTCAAGGTCGCCATGGTGGTTGCTCTCAGACAAGGGTGGGGCAGGAAAGGGGGTCGTAACTCAAATCAGAGTCACGCACCAGCCGGGCCCTGGGAAAAATCGAAAGGGTGGCTGAGGAGCCCCTCATGCCGATTAGCGTGTGGTGGTGGTGAAAGCTTCGTTGACCACGCGCGGATCCCCCTGCTACGATGCGTTCGCCATGCGCGCGCGTGCGCTGCGCGTACGCGAACTGCGCTTGCGACAGGAGGCCGTGTTGCCGAAGGTCACGGATCGAAAAGGAATGCCCGTCTCGGGTCAGATGCCCGGCTTGGTCGAGGCGATCGTCGTGGACAACGTTGACCCGGAGCAGCTCGGGCGGGTCAAGGTCAAGTTCGTGTCCCTGCCCGACATGCCCGAGAGCTACTGGGCTCGGCTCGTCATGCCCATGGCGGGCCAGGATCGCGGCTGGATGACCATCCCCGAGGTCGAGGACGAGGTGCTCGTGGCCTTCGTCCACGGCGACATCAACCACGCCATCGTGCTGGGCGCCCTGTACAACGGCGTGGACACGCCGCCCTACGCCAACGAGGACGGCGAGAACAACCTGCGGGTGTTCCAGTCCCGGTCCGGACATCGCCTGACCTTCGACGACACCTCCGGGTCGGAGCGCATCGAGCTCACGACCAACAACGAGGAAGTGTGGATCATCTGGGACGCCGCGAACAAGACCCTGGCGGTCTACGCGGGCCAGGACATCATCGTCGAGGCTGGCAACCTCATCGACCTCAAGTGCACCGACTTCAAGCTCGAGGCTTCGGCCTCGGTGTCGGTCAAGGCCGGCTCCACCTTGGACATCTCTGCTGGCGCCAGCGCTACGGTCGACGGCGGAGGCCAGCTCACGCTGACCGCCGGCCAGACCATGATCAACTAGGGAGCCAGCATGATCCAAGGCGTGGTGGTCGGCCTGGTGTTGGACAACGTCGATCCTGACGGGATGCATCGGGTCAAGGTGGAGTACCCGGTGGTCCACTCGGACCTGCCTCAGACCTCGTGGTGTCGCATGATCAGCCCCATGGCTGGCGCAGGTCGCGGGCTGGTGATGCTGCCCGAGATCGGCACCGAGGTGCTGCTGGGCTTCGCCTACCGCACCATGAGCCCCTACGTGCTCGGCGCGGTCTACAACGGCGGTGCAGACACCCCTGGGCCCTACGCCAACGAAGACGGCGAGAACAACCACCGCCGGTTCTGGTCGCGCAACAGCCACTGGATCGACTTCGACGACACCGCCGGTGCCGAGCGCATCGTGCTCGAGTCCACCTCCGAGAGCGGGGCCATCACCCAGGAGCTGCACGCCCCCAACAAGACCATCACCGAGTACGTCGAGGACACCATCGAGCACGAAGCCGGCCAGGTGATGTCGTTCAAGTGCACCGACTTCTCCCTGGACGCCTCGGGCAGCGTGACCATCAAGGCTGGCACCGAGGCTGTCTTCACGGGCACCGCCACGGGTAAGGTCGATGGTGGTGGTCAGCTCACCTGCAAGGCTGGAAAGGTGGACATCAACGGTGGCGCGCCGGGCTCTCCCCAGGCCCCGCCCGCGACCCCCCAGCCCATCCACCCGCCCACGGGCCAGGGCTCCACCACGGCGTCCACCTCGGGTGAAGGCGAAGCGGGTGGCGGCGCCTCCGCCAGCGCCTCCGTCAGCCCTGGCGGTGAAGATGGAAGCGGCCCCAGCGCCACGGTCACGGCCAAGGTGGGTGACACCGATGTGGCGGCCACCGTCAGCGAAGACGGGCTGGCGGTCACAGCGGGCAACGAGGACTTCGATCTCGCCGCGGACATCGGCCCCGACGGCACCTACGACGCAGTCCTCGACTGGAACGCGGGGGCCACTCAGGGACACGTCACCCTCGACAGCGAGCAAGGTCTGCGTGCGGACGTGAGCGGCATGGCGGGCGACACTCCCGTCAGCGGTACGTTCACCGCCGGTCCCGATGGCGTGGACTTCGACTACGCCACAGGAGACGATGCCAAGCCGGCCGGCGGTCCTGGCGGCCCTGGTGGCCCTGGTGGTCCCAGCGGCCCTGGTGGCCCTGGTGGTCCCAGCGGACCTGGTGGTCCTGGTGGCGGCGGTCCCAGCGGTCCCAGCGGTCCCAGCGGTCCCAGCGGCCCCAGCGGCCCCTCGGGTGGCGGCGGTCCTAGCGGCCCCGGCGGTCCTAGTGGCGGTGGTCCCAGCGGCGGCGGCGGTCCTAGTGGCGGCGG
>CALDOK010000145.1 GCA_937912125.1 uncultured Pseudomonadota bacterium | reverse complement strand
GGGTCTCGGTGGCCAGGTTCATGGAGTAGAACTGGTTGATCACCTCGATCATGCCTTCGTACAGGAAGCCCTGGGGCGTCTCGGGATCGTAGTTCTCGGTGATGGACTTGACCTGCACCCCGTTGCGCCGGAGCAGGCTCTTGAAGAGGATGGACTCTTCCCGGTTCCTCGAGAAGCGGTCGAGCTTGTGGACGAGGATCAAGTCCACATCGTTCTTGCGGCAGAAGGACACCAGATCGCAGAAGCCTGGGCGCTTGTCAGCGGGGGCATAGGCGGAGATGCCCTGGTCCACGAAGTCCTGCAGGACGGTGAGGCCAGGCTGCTGGTCGGCCCAGCGGTGGATGGCCTTGCGCTGGGCAGGGATGGAGATGTCCTTCTGAGCTTGCTCTTCGGACGACCCGCGGCAGTAGGTGATGGCTTGGGGCATCGAGGCTCCTTGATGGCTGTGGCTTCGTGACCTTCGGGGGTCGGGGAAGCCCACAGCAGCAAAAAGGATGCCAGGTTCAACCTGCTGTCAAGCGAAATCGAGAAAGCGCTTTGGGCAAGCCGCAACCGGCCTCCTACTCCATCGGCGGCTTGTTGCTACCACCATCCTCAATGCCGAAGAACAGCCTCAAGTCGTCCGTGGGCTCGAACTCGATCACGTTGGTACCAGGGACGCCCTTGAAGAACATGCGGTGGGTGATCTGCTCGCAGCCAAGTTCGATCAGAAAGCTGACGACAAGCGCGGCCTTCTCGCAAGAGTTTGCAAAACGAAACCCGGTCGCTTTCCCATACCGATGGTAGACACCGAGCAAGTAGGAGAACCGCGGATCTGCCTGTTCTGGTCGGAATCGGAAGCCACCGACCATCGCGGGGAACGCTCGTCTGTCCAAGGACGCACTTAGCGTCCTGCGAAACTCCTTTTCGCCTGCGCGAGCCGCGCTGCCTGTCCACCGGATGCATTCTTGCCTGTGTGGGAGTTCGCCGTGTGCCAGGTCTGAAAGGTCACCAAGATAGAAGGCGTCCACCATGTGGGTGAGTGCCCTCGAGCGCACGCTGATGTGGCCATGCGGACCTTCATCGAGGTGGATGTCAGCGGCGATCTCGTAGGTTTTGGAGGCTTTGCGAAGGTGTTCCGTGAACTGGTCGACCAGGGCGCGCTCGTGCGGGTAGAAGGTCTCGACCACCTCGCCACCCTCCATGATGGTGCGACCGAGGTACTCGTCCAGCATGCCAAGCACGACGAACATCGGTACAACAGTTGGCTGGTACAGAGGGCGTTGCTCCATGATGGAGATGCCCCGTGTTGTGGAGTCCTCCTTCACCATCTGATGCGCCTCCTCGTCGGGTCTACCATCCGGTAACCCAGCAGGTGGGGGTGGAGACGCCGCGCTGACGACCCTGAAGGGAAGCGCGCCACCGAGCCCCCCAGGGCGCTCCACCCACCCCCACGAAGCGACCCGAATCGCGCCACGGGCGACCCGATGTAGCCCGAGGGCGACCCAAAGCGCGCCATAGCGACCCGCTGTGAGCCCCGGGCGACCCTGAACGGCCCTACGGGGGCCACAAGTGCGTACAGACCAACGAGGAACCCGTCCACGACGGGATCGCAGCACTTGGCACGAGCCCTGCTTTTGAGACGCGGCGAGCCCACTGTCGGGCTGGCCAGCGCCGAGGAAGCATCGTGAGAGTCACCCTCCACCCCGTCATCGTCTTTGAGCCCGATCCGGAGGCCCAGCGCAGCCACGAGGCGGCGATGAACCTCATCGCAGACGCGCTGGCCGAGATGCTGATCGAGGAAGCCCGGGCCGAGGTGGCTGACGAGCTGGGGCTGGACGAGGACGAGCTGAACCACGACCACGGTTCGGTGACAACGACAGCCCGGGCGGAGCTCGGGATGCTCGGGGGTGTGGCGTGACCGCTCTGGACATGGAAGGGATCTTCGGTGACGCCGGGCTGCTCGCCCAGCGCTTCGATGGCTACGCCCCCCGCCAGGGCCAGGTGATGATGGCCGAGGCCGTCGAGGGCGTCCTGGCCGAAGGCGGCCAGCTCGTGGTCGAGGCCCCCACCGGGACCGGCAAGAGCCTGGCCTACCTGGCCCCTGCGGCTCTGGACCACGC
Organism: uncultured Pseudomonadota bacterium; assembly: GCA_937912125.1. GTDB lineage: Bacteria > Myxococcota_A > UBA796 > UBA796 > JAFGLY01 > CALDOK01. The sequence goes on along the minus strand of CALDOK010000145.1, from coordinate 5,465 downwards.
CCGCAGCGGGCGGAGTGTGCTGGTGGTGACGGGCAACATCGCTCTGCAGGAGCAGCTCGTCGGCAAGGATCTCCCCCTGCTGGCCAAGCTGCTGCCTGGGAACCTGACCTTCGCTCTGCTCAAGGGGCGGCGCAACTACCTGTGCTTGCAGCAGCTCGCCAAGTCGCGCAAGGAAGGCCTGGTGAGCCCCTACGACAGCCCCGAGGACCGGGAGGTGCTTCGTAGCATCGACGCCTGGGCGCACAGCACCGAGCTGGGAGACGTGAGCGAGCTTCCCTTCGAGCCACCGCACGAGCTGTGGGCGCGGTTCTCGACCCACCCCGACGAGTGCCCTGGCAAGCAGTGCATGCGCCACAGCATCTGCTTGGTCAACCAAGCCAAGGAGCGGGCCGCCTCTGCATCCGTGGTGGTGAGCAACTACCACCTGCTGTTCGCCCACCTGCTGGTCCACGAGGCCACGGGCGAGGACCGCGTGTTGCCCCGCTTCGACGTGGTGGTGCTCGACGAGGCCCACAGCGCGGCAGATATCGCCCGCGACTTCTTCGGCTTCCGTGTGAGCCACGCAGGTTTGCGCCGGCTCGCCAGCCCCCTGGAGGATCTGGGGACCGTCACCCTGGCACGTCAGCTCCGCTCCGAGGCCGAGCTGTTCTGCGACTCCCTCGGTGCCCTGTACCGCTCCGACGCCTACAGCGTGCGCCTTCGCCAGCCGGGCATGGTGAGCTTCCACGTGATCGTCGGCGTGCTCGAAGAGGCTGCCCGAAGAAGCACAGCGGGGAGCAAGTACAGCAAGGAAGAACTGGCCACTCGGCTCGAGCGCAACGCTTCGCGCTGCCGTGACGCGGCTCGACGCATCCAAGAGGCGCTGGAGCTCGCTGACCCCAATGCGGTCAGCTTCATCGAGCTGGACCGCCACGGCCGCGGAGTGCTCTGCTCCAAGCCCGTCGAGGTTGGCGAGCGCATCAGGACTGGCCTGTTCGACCGCGTCCACGCCTCCGTGGTGACCTCGGCCACGCTCTCGACCGGGGGCTCCTTCGCCCTGGTCGAGACCGAGCTGGGCCTGCGCCCCACCGCTCGGCTGGTGGTCAGCTCCCCCTTCGACTACGCCCAGCGCGCGCTGCTGGTTGTGCCCGGGGACCTGCCCGATCCCACCGACCGGGCCTGGGTGGCCGCCGTCGCCCGCCGGGTGGCTGAGATTGTCGAGCTGGCCCAGGGCCGCACCCTGGCGCTGTTCACCTCCTACCGGAGCCTGGACCGTGCACACACCCAACTCCGCGGCTGCGCCTACCCGGTGCTCCGTCAGGGAGAGCAGCCACGCACCGCGTTGGTCAAGGCCTTCGCCGATGACACCGGGGCCGTCCTGCTGGGCACCGACTCCTTCTGGACTGGCATCGACGTGCCCGGCAAGACCCTCTCCTGCGTGGTGATCGATCGGCTACCGTTCCCCAGCCCCGACGACCCGGTGCTCGACGCCATCCGGCAGCGGGACCGCCAGTGGTTCATGAACCGCTGCCTTCCCGGCGCCGTGCTGACCTTCAAGCAGGGCTTCGGGAGGCTGATCCGCAGCGTGGACGACCGCGGCGTCGTGGTGGTCCTGGATCGTCGCCTGAACAGCAAGCCCTACGGCCGCATCTTCCTCCGCAGCCTCCCACCGGTGCGCCGCAGCGACCAGCTCGACGACGTGGCGCGCTTCCTGTGTGCCGACAGCACCGTAGGCGAGGGGAGTGGAGCATGAGCGCCGCCCCCAGCCTGCAGCTCGCCCAGACCGCCGAGCGTGGGCTCATCGAGGCCCGCGCACTGGTCCAAGACCCCGACGTTCGGCTGGCCGGCTGGGACGCCTGGATGCCCATCCTGCTCATCGAGGAAGGGGGCGTCGGCATCGTGCTGCAGTTCGCCGACCGCGAGAGCTTCCATCGTTTCCAACGCCGCGTCGCCGCGCTGAAGGCGGCGCTCAATGACCCCAGGAGAGACCCGTGATCACCTCCATCCTTCTCGACAGCGACTTCGAGGGCCTGCCCCTCAGCACCTTCTCCCACGGCGGGCGCCTGGCCTGGCTGGCTCGCCAGGCGGGCGCTGCGCTCGGCTATAGCAACGGCGGTAAGCGTCTGGAGACGCTGATCCAGGGCGAGTGGGCCCAGGACCTGGTGAGCGGGCGCGACTACACCGTGCTCGAGGGCGAGGCCCTGGCGGCCTTCGAGGCCCAGGCTGAGGACTGCTCCGCGCTGGCCGATGGTCGTTCGCATCGCAAGCTGATCCTGCTGTACGAGTCGGGCCTGCTCAACGTGTTCGCGCGCACCAGCAAGCCCGTAGGCCGGCGTCTGCACAGCTTCCTGGTGGACGTGATCTTGCCCGTGCTCGCGGAGCCCCTGGACACCGAGCCCAGCGATAGCGAGCCCGAGGTCACCGCGCCGTTCCACCGAGGGGCGCCTACGGGCGTGGTCCTGCTGGGCGTCCACGCCGCTCTGCAGATCGCCGATCCCGCCCTGGCGCGCGAGCGCCGCCTGGTGGCCAAGCTGGAGCTCGAGGACCGCAAGTTCCGCTCGGGCTGCCTGCGGCGCACCCTCGACGTGCTGCAGGCCCTGAGCATCCTCGACGACAGCCCGCGGGCCTCCTTCGAGATCCTGGCCCTCGAGCTGGCCATGGGCCGGCGGCTCCCCACGCTGCGCCATGCCGCGGGCGTGACTTGGACCGACAGGCTCGCCCGGCAGCTCGGCGACAAGCTGCTGGACCCCTCCAGCGACGACCTCGGCTCCCCCTCGGTGCTCCCGGCGAGCCAGCCGGACCACTCCTGACGAGGACGCACGAGCTTGGGTGAACCCTCCGCCAGCGAGGCCTACCTGGCCTCACCGTGGGTGCAGGAGCACCTGCGGCCCTTCCTGTCCTGGCTCTTGGCCCGGCACCAGGCCCTCGGTGGGATCACCGAGCTGCGCTTGCTTCGCAAGGCCAAGGGCAAGGGTACCTGGTCCGGCTACTTCGGCGCCGAGGACCAGGACGCGCTGGTGCAGGCCTTGGCCCCTGTCGCCGAGCAACCCCGTGGCCGCATCCCCAGGGGGGACCACCCCAGGGTGGGCGAGGCCAACGTCTACTTCTCCCTGCAGCCCATCCGCACCGAGCTGGCCGAGGGTCGCCGCGGCACCCTGGCACGCTCCAGGACCGCCTCGCGGGACCGGGACGTGGTGACCTACTCGCTGTTCGTGGTGGACGTGGACCCCGAGCGAGAGCCCAAGGACTGCTCCGCCAACGACGAAGAGAAGGCCCAGGCCCTGGAGGTGACCGAGCAGGTGAGGGCCTGGCTGCATGAGCGGGGCGTCCGGACCATCCAGGCCGACAGCGGCAATGGCTACCACCTGCTGGTGCCCATGCTCCCGGTCGAGGACGTGAGGGGCGCGGCCAAGGATGCCAAGGATTTGCTGCGGCTGCTCCATGAGCGCTTCAGCACCGAGGCGGCCAAGGTGGACACCTCCACCTTCAACCCCTCGCGCATCCTCAAGCTGTACGGCACCAAGGCGGTCAAGGGCGAGGACAGCCCAGTCAGGCCCCACCGCTTCGCCACCGTGGACCTGGGCTCCATCCCTGACGACGTGGCGCTGTTCGATCTGGTGGCCGCTGACCTGCAGGCCTACCGGGACTCTCGCAAGAGCGAGCGCAGCCGCAGGCCCAGCTCCAGGCGCCCCAGCAAGAAGGCGAGGCGCACCGCAGGTGCCCAGCCTGGCCCCACGTCTACTTGGACCGACTGGCGCGCCCTGGCCCTCCCCAGCCTGCCCCTCGATGCGGTCTACGGTGAGCTGCTCACGGGAGCGACCTCCGGGGAGGGCTGGCTGCAGTGCCGAGATCCCTTCTCCAGCACCGGCGACAAGAACCCCTCGGCGGGGGTGGCTGACGGTGGCGGCCAGGCCGAGCGTGGAGCCTTCCACTCCTTCCGGGACGGCAGCACCGAGAGCGTGTTCGACTTCCTGGTACGCTCGGGCCGGGCCACCGACTTCCAGGGCGCGTGCGCGCTGGTGGCCGAGCTGTCGGGCGTGGCCATGCCTGGAGGCACGGCCTCTTCCCGAAGCCCCCAGGAGCCTGCCCAGGCCGTCGCGGAGCTCGAGCGGTGCTGGGGCGGGACCGAGGACCAGAGCGAGCGGCTGGGCCTGCTGCGGGGCGCCATCGCTGCTCTGCTGGACCTCCCTGCGGCGGAGCGCGAGCCGCACATGAAGCAGCTGCGCGCTGTGAGCGGGCTGAGCTCCCGTGTCTTCCAGGAGACCGTCAGCGAGGTGCGACGGGAGCAGCGCAAGGCCAAGCAGGAGGCTCCCCCTCCGCCCCCGGAGCCCGGCCGCGCGGTCGTGGACTACGTGGTCAACCGGCACACCGTGGCGGGCCTGTTCGACGACGTGCTGGCCGCCGTGGCTCCCGCCCAGCGCTTCTTCCGCACCGAGCGGGACATCGTGTTCGTGCGCCGGGGCGTGGGGCCGGTGGTCGTCACCGACAAGAACCTGGGGGGCCTGCTCTCCGCGCTGATGGAGATCCGCTTCGCCCGGGACGGCGAGGAGGGGCTGAGCTTCCTGCGCTACGGCGTGATGCCCAGCGAGCTGGCCCGCGCCTTCGTGAGCGATCCCAGGGTGTGGTCCCAGCTGCCGCGGCTGAGGCTCTACTGCCGCTCGCCCCTGTTCGACGAGCGCTGGGGCTTCGTGGGGAGCCCGGGCTACCACCCAGGCCCCGGCATCTACTACGACGGCCCGCGGGTCAGCCCCACCGACGAGGGGACGCCTCTGCTGCACCGGGCGTTGGCCGACTTCCACTGGAAGGCCGAGGCCGACCTGGTGAACTTCGTCGGGGTCCTGCTCACCGCGCTCACGATGCCCCACTGGGGCCGAGGGCACCCCTTCCTGGCCGTCAACGGCAACAAGCCGGGTGTGGGCAAGACCACCCTGGCAAGGGTGCTGGGCGTGCTGGTGGAAGGGGCAGAGCCCAACACTGTCTCCTACGTCCCCGACGACACCGAGTTCGAGAAGCAGATCGCCACCCGCGTCGAGGCTGGCGACCGCATCATCGTGGTGGACAACGCCAAGACCAGCCGGGCCATCCAGAGCGCCGTGCTCGAGCGCTGCATCACCGACAGCCGCCTCAACTTCCGGCGCCTGGGCAGCAACTCATCCATCTCTCGCCCGCAGAACGACATCCTGTTCTGCCTGACCATGAACCTCACCCATCTCGGGCAGGACCTGCGCCGACGGGCGCTGCCCGTGAACCTGATGCTGGACGAGGACGTGCGCCGCACCCGCTACGCCCTGGCCGACGTGGTGGCCTTCGTGGAGCAGCACCGCATGGAGATCGTGGCCGAGCTCGCGGGCATGGTGAACGTCTGGATCGAGGTGGGCAAGCCCGGCTGCGAGAAGCCGGCCATGCACAGCACCAGCCAGGCCTGGGCCGCCACCATCGACGCCATCCTGCGGCTGTCGGGCTTCGACGGCTTCCTCACCAACTTC
>CALDOK010000144.1 GCA_937912125.1 uncultured Pseudomonadota bacterium | reverse complement strand
CTGGTGTGGCCGGGGCCGTAGCCCCAGCCGCCGTCGGCGCCGACGTGGGCCCGCAGCCAGGCGCGACCCCGCTCGAGGGCCGCGTGCATGGCTAGTCGGACAGCTCGGTGTCGCGGCTGATGCGGTTGGCGTCGACGTTGCCGGCTACGGTGGCGTAGCCCATGACATCGTCGGCGAACTCGACGTAGAGCTCACCGTCTTCGGTGACCGAGCCGTCGGCGGCGATGCCCACGTCGAAGATCACCATGTTGACCGCCATCTCCCCGTCCACGGCGCCGTCCTCGTTGGCGGCGTCCAGGGCCAGGGCCATGTCCATGTCGAAGCCCATCAGGGAGATCAGGCAGGTGGAGTCGCCGCCCATGGTCTCGCCCTGCTGGTCGACGATGATGGTGGTCGCACCCGCGCAGGAGACCGTGTAGGGGACGCCCTTGTAGTCGATGGTGACCTCGACGTAGACGGTGCCGGTGTAGGTGCCGGCGTAGGGGCTCTGCACCAGCACGTCGCCTACGGTCATGGCCAGGCGGTCGCCGTTGGGCAGCTGGGTGCGCGCGGTGATGTCGTGCTTGCCTACGCTCAGGCTGTCGTCGCTGAAGGCCGCCGAGGTGAAGGCCCAGTCGCCGTCGACATTGCTGGACCAGTCGATGGCGTCCCAGTCGAGCTCGTTGCCCTCGGTGTCCAGCACCACGGCCTCGAAGTCGGCCTCTTGCCCCAGGGGGATGAACTCGCCGCTCGAGGGCGCCAGGATGCTGAGCATGGCCACGTCCCAGACGGGGTCGAGCTCGCCAGTGTCGGTGGTGTCGGGGCCGGTGTCGTCGGTGTCGTCGGTGGTGTCGGGGCCGGTGTCGGTGGTGTCCTTGGAGCCCGTGTCGTCCAGGGGCGAGATGACGCTCTCGTAGGCGCGGCAGCCGAAGATCAGGGGCAGAAGCAGAGCGACGGGGATGCGCATGGAATCTCCAGAGCGATGAGGGAGGATAGCATCCTCCGTCGCCACCGGCATGAGGGGCTATTGAATGCTCCAGGGCCCTCGGATAGCCAGTGGTCCTGCAGGAGGAGTGGACATGGCGGCCATCGAAGTCCGAGACATGGTGCGAAACTACGGCTCATTCGTGGCGGTCGACCGCATCTCCTTCGAGGTGCAGCGGGGCGAGATCGTGGGCTTCCTGGGCCCCAACGGCGCGGGCAAGACCACCACGATGAAGGTGCTCACCGGCTTCCTGGCCCCCAGCTCCGGCTTCGCGGCCATCGACGGCATCGACGTGCTGGACGACCCCATCGCGGTGCGCTCCCGCATCGGCTACCTGCCCGAGTCGGCGCCCGTCTACCGGGACATGCGGGTGCTGGACTACCTGGACTTCGTCGCCCGGGTGCGGGGCTTGGCCCGGGCGGAACGCGCCGCGGCCGTGCGGCGGGTGGCGACCCAGTGCGGGCTGTCCGAGCGCCTGTCCCAGGGCATCGGGTCCTTGTCCAAGGGTTTCCGTCAGCGCGTGGGCCTGGCCCAGGCCCTGGTACACAGCCCGGACATCCTGATCCTGGACGAGCCCACCAGCGGGCTGGACCCCAACCAGATCGTCGAGATCCGCAATCTGATCCGGGAGATCGGCCGCCAGAAGACGGTCATCCTCTCCACCCACATCCTGAGCGAGGTCCAGGCCACCTGCGACCGCGTGATCATCATCAGCGGCGGACAGATCGTGGCCGACGGCACCACCGACGAGATCATGGCCCGGCAGCGGGGCGGCCAGCTGGTCCAGGCGGTCTATGCCCCCGGCTCGGTCAAGCTGCCCGCGGCGGTGATCCTCGAGGCCGTCCAGGCCATCCCCGGCGTGCAGCGGGCCACCCTCATCCAGGTGGCCGAGCCCGAAGCGGCCGGCTTCCAGGTCATCGCCGAGCGCGACGTGCGCGCCGAGCTGTTCCAGCTGGCGGCGGACCGCGGCCTGCACATGCTCGAGCTGCACCGGGAGACATCGAGCCTCGAGGAGGTCTTCCAGCGGGTGACCACGGGGCTGGACGTGGCAGGGGACGGCACGAAGATCTGACCTTGGGGAGCGGCTGGAGGGACCCATCACGGTGAGCCTGGCAGGCTGTAGTGGATGGGGCGGGAGCACATGAAGTGCTCCCCTACGTCTCGGGGGGGCCGGTATTTGACGTAGGGGAGGGCTTCGTGCCCTCCCGTGTTGGTGTGAGGTGTTTTCTACTTGCGTGGTGACCACCCGGTCACTACACTGGGCCTCGAGCGGTGACCACCCGGTCACCAACAGGGGCCCGCGATGCTCAGCAAGACCTTCCACAACCTCCCCCCCGAGCGCCAGCAGGCAGTGCTCGACGTCGCCATGGGCGAGTTCACCGAGCACGGCTACGAGGCCGCGTCCACCAACCGCATGGTGGCCAGCCTGGGTATCGCCAAGGGCACGCTGTTCAAGTACGCCTCCACCAAGGCGGCCCTGTACCTGTACCTCTACGAGCAGGTCCTCACCGAGCTGGCGCTGATCCAGGACGACCCGGCCACCTACACCACGCCGGACCTGTTCCTGCGGGTCGAGGACCTGTTCGAGGCCCTGCTGGCCTACGCGGCCCGCGAGCCTCTGCGCTACCGCTTCTCCATGCGGGCCTCGCTGGACACCAGGGCGAGCATCGCGGCCGAGGTCGAGCAGGTCCGCCAGCGCGTCACCCAGCACCACCACGGCGCCCTGCTCGCAGGGGTGGACTGGGCGCTGTACGCCCTGCCCCGCGAGGAGGTGTGGGAGCTGTTCGCCTGGGTCATGGCCGGCGGCCGCACGGCGGCCATCCGTGTCCTGGACGCCGACTACGACCACGACGACTACGTGGCCCTGGTCCGCCGCCAGTTCGCGCTGGCGCGCACGCTGCTGCGGGGCGGGGTCTATCGAAGACCAGAGGAGGAAGCATGAGCACGTTGACCATCGTCCTGCTGTCCGCCGGGGGCCTGCTGGCCTTGGCGATCCTGGCCTACGCCCTGTTCGTGGTGCGCATGCTGCGTGCCGCGGGCCAGCCCATGCCCTTCGACACGGGGGGCCGCGCCCGGCTGCTGGCCAAGGCCCTCCCCGTCAGCGAGGCGGCCGTCGGGCATGCCCTGGACGTCTACGGGCCCGAGGAGCCGGCGGAGGAGCCGCGGCCGGTGGTGCTCTTCGTGCCAGGCGACGCGCCGGACTTCCTGCTGCGCAAGTCCAGGGAGTGGGGCATGTTCCGCTCCTACGCCGAGCTGTGCGCGGCTCGTGGATGGTCGGCTGCCGTGGCGTCTCACCGCCCCTCGGGCAACTACAAGCGCAGCCAGGTCATGGTGCAGGACGTGCTCGACACCCTCGAGGTCTTGCGGTCGCGGTCCGCCGAGCTGGGGCTCGACCCCGAGCGCGTGGTGGTCTGGTGCTTCTCCGGCAGCGTGGGGCCTGTGCTCGCTCAGCTGCTGCGCAGCCCGGTGCCAGGGGTGCAGGGGCTGGTGTCGTTCTACGGGTTCCTGGATCTGTCGGCTTGGCCCATGAAGCTGCCGGCGGAGTCGGTCGAGCGGTACTCGCTGCCCCCGCTGCTGCGGCAGGCGGATGCCCTGCCTTGCCCGGTGTACCTGTTGCACGCCAGCAAGGACCGCAAGATGATGACCAAGGGCTTCGAGGCCACGCGCCAGGCCCTCGAGGGTCGGGCTCTGCCTGTCACCATGCGGGTAGGTGCGGGGCTGCGCCACGGCTTCGAGGTGCAGGACGAGCCGGCCCTCAGCCGTCCCGAGATCGAGGCGGGGCTGGGCTTCGTGGCCGGGTGCTTCGAGAGCCGAGGCGGCGGGGGCGCCTGAGCCGATACCCTTCGTTCTCGAGCGATGAACGCGACCCCAGGGGGCCCTCGGCGGGGGCCTCACGTCCCCACGGATCAGCCGCCGGCCCGTAGATCCATCAGCGCCTCGTGCAATTCGTGGATGAAGTACCACTGGGCGTGGTGCTGCTCGAGGCGTCGCCCGAGGGATCGGTAGAAGTCGCCCACGATGTCGGGGCTGGCCAGGCTGTGGTGGTCGGCCTCGAAGCGGAAGCTGTCGTCACCTGTGCGGATCAGGAAGGGGGTGACCACCGCCACCCTGTTGTCGTCGAAGTGCCGCAGGATGAGATCCATGCCCGAGCCGCCGTAGACGGTGCGGCCCAGCAGGGAGCGCGGCTTGGAGAAGGCGTTGTTCTCGTCGAAGACGTTGCTCAGTACCCCGCCGGTCATCAGCAGCTGCAGCATGGTGCCGGGGACCTCGGCGTCCGGATCGTCCACGTCCAGGAAGGTGGTGCGGCCGGTGCCGTAGCGCTCGGCGAAGACGGCGTCCGAGGCGCGCAGGGCCTGGCCCACCCTGCCCGGGAACTTTCCCACGGCGTGGATGTTCCAGCCCCGGGCCGCCAGCACCAGGGCCTGCAGGTAGGTGGCACCGAAGTGGCAGCCCGCCAGGAAGATGGCCCTGCCCTGGGCCTTGGCCTGCTCGAGGGGCTCGAGGGCCCCCGGGGCGATCTCCACCTTGTTGCGGGCGATCCAGACGGCCTCGTAGCCCTTGACCAGGATGAACAGCTTCTCGTAGTAGTGGGCGACGATCTGCTCGAGCACGGCGTCGAGCGCCGCGCCGCCGGCCGGGAGCCCCATGTACTCCAGGTTGCGCACCACCTGCGCCACCTCGTCGGGGTTGGCCTCGTAGAAGCGCAGACCTTGTTCGAGGATCTTCGGGCGTCCGAACTTCCAGCTCAGGCGCTTGACCAGATCCAGGTTGGGGGGGTTCAGCAGGTGCTTGCCGACGCTCATGGAGCACTCCCGTGGAGGTAGGCGGAGCCTATCTGGCCTCGCCCCTGCCTGCCGGTGGGTTCGAGCGGGCGCGCCCCTCCCCGGGCCAGGCTGTTCCGAGGGTGTGGTAGAGAGAGCTGATGCCTCCAGGGTACGATATCACACGGGCGAAGTTGGCTTATTTGCAGATTTTCGTCGCTGGTCTCGGCTGCGCCGACCCGGGTGCGTCCGTCCCTCCGGTGGACCCCGGGCGAGCCTGCGAGCACGTCCAGGCCCTGCTCGAGGAGCACGGGGACCAGGAGCTCGGGCGGCCCGAGTACGACGAAGCGCGCGAGCTGCTGGCCCGCGCGCAGGTCGGTCGGGCCTGCGACACTCGGGCGCTGGTGCTCTCGGCCGAGCTGGAGCTGAGCGCCTGGGGCTCTCCAGCCTTGGCCCAGGGAGTGGTCGCCCCCGAGCGGGCGGCGGAGGCCCTGGGCCTGGCCCGCAGCTGCGGCACCGATGACCTCGACCTGGGGATGCGCATCGCCAATGCCTACAAGCGGCTGGGTCGTCCGGACGAGGCCGTGGCTTGGTTCCGGCGGCAGGTCCGGGGGGGCGAGGATCTGTCGTTCTGGTCCTACCAGTTGCTCAACGAGCTGTACCTGGCCCGGCGCTACGACGAGGTGGTCGCCGAGGGTGAGCGCCTGCGCCCACGGCTGGTGGGCTCACCCGCCTTGGAGCGGGGGCGCTTCCTGGACTTCCTCGGTCGGACCTACCTGGAGCTGGGCCAGCAGGACCTGGCCCAGGCGGCGCTGCTCGAGTCCATCACCCTGGTGGAGCGCAGCCGCGCGGCGGATCAGCGGGCCTTCATCAGCTGCCCCTACCTGAGCCTGGGCGGGCTGTACCGGGACCAGGGCCGCCCGGTGGAGGGGCTGCTGCTGTTGATCAAGGCGGCCGAGGCCGAGCCGGGCAAGGCGGACTCCCAGGAGGCGGCGGCGCGCTTCGCCCACGAGCTGGGACGGGACCGCCTGGCCCTGGGCTACGCCGAGCGCGCTGTGAGCCTCGAGCCCACCGCCCCGCGCGAGGCTCTGCTGCGCGATCTGCAGGCGGCGCTGGCCGACGTCCCTGGGCAGGAGGATCCGGCCCTGGGGGAGGTCCTGGACAACGAGCGGGCCCTGGGGGCGGCGGTCCACGCCTTCGAAGACCAAGACTTCGCCGAGGCCGAGCTGCTGGTCGTCTCCGCCGGACGGCTCCCTACGGATCCGCGCTGGCGGGTGCTCGTGGCGCTGCTGCAGGTGCTCAGCCGCCAGCCCGACGGGGCCGCGGACAGCCTGGCCGCCTTGCGACGAAGCCACCCCCAGCTGCCCTCGGTCCATGTGGCCTTGGCCCACCTGGCGGTGGTCCAGCAGGACTACGCCAGCGCGCAGGTCCACCTCGACCGTGCCCAGGCCCTGCTCGAAGGCCCGGCCGATCCCCTGACGCTGGCGTGGTTCCCTGCCTGGGGGGCCATGGTGCAGCACCTGCAGTGGCTCGCCCAGGGGTGGTCGGCCAGCAACCAGGGGAAGCATGTCCAGGCCTTCGAGTTCTTCGAGCAGCTGCTGGGTCAGCGGCCCGAGCATCCCTTCGCCCTGCTCGGCGCAGGCAACGCTCTGCTGGCCCTGGGGCGCGCCAGCGAGGCCGAGCAGCGCTTCAGGCGGGTGCTCGACCGGGACCCCGGCAGCCAGCAGGCCACGGCACAGCTGGCGCTCGCCTTGCTGGAGCAGGGCAACCTGGAGGAGGCCGGCCGCAACTTCCAGAAAGCTCTGCGCCTGGGCCCAGACAGCTACACCTGTCCCCATGAAGGGCTGGGTCTGGTCTACCTGCGCCGGGGGATGGAGGAGCAGGCGGAGCGTCACTTCGTCAAGGCCATCGAGCTGAACCCCGACATCGAGTACGCGAAGTACAACGGCCTGGCGCGGATCTATATGGACCGGGGGCGGTTCGACGAGGCCGAGGCCCTGCTGCACAGGTCCCAGCAGAACGTGCCCTGGGAGCCCACGGCGTCCCACCTGCTGGAAGAGCTGGCCCAGCGGCGGGCGGCGGCCGCCCCTGAGCGCCCTACCCCAGAGCTCGACTCTCAGGTGGCGGAGTCCGGCGCACCTGCTGTAGCATCCCCGCTGGATTAGAGTCTGCGCATCCCCTGAGCCCCGAGGTCCCCATGCGCTCCAGCCTCCTGTTCCTCCTCGCCCTGTGCGCCTGCAAGCCCGACGGTGTCTCCTCCGATGAGGGCGCCGATCCCTCCCAGTGCGAGGACGGCACCGACAACGACGCCGACGGCTTCACCGACTGCGCCGACCAGGGCTGCCTGGGGGTCTCGGTCTGCATCGAGGGTGACGTCGCGGAGGACTGTAGCGACGGCGAGGACAACGATCTCGACGGCTGGACCGACTGCGCTGACCAGGACTGCTGGGGCGTGGGCGGCTGCAGCGAGGGCGACACCGACACCGA
>CALDOK010000143.1 GCA_937912125.1 uncultured Pseudomonadota bacterium | reverse complement strand
CCAACAGTCCACAGGACCTCCGAGCCCCGCGCCTTATGGGCGCGCCGGGGCACCGAGGGTTCCCCGGTAAATGAATCACCGATCAACCATGTATTTCCGGTGGTTGGCCGACACGTGGGTCATAGCCATCCCAACGACCAGGCCGAGGGCCTGTACATCGAGTGGGAGGATCTTGGCCGGGCGCTGGGCCGCCACAAGCTCATCCGCCCCAGCTTCCTGACCTCGGTGACCGACGCCGACGGTCACAGGCTGAACCGGCCGATCCTCCCCAACCCACTGGAACCCTACGCCGTTATCTACCCGGGGGTCGAATGAACCTCGAGGCCCTCGGCTGTCCCGAGCCTCCCGGCTGGGACCTGGACTGGGCGTCCCTGCTCCAGCGCTTCGCCTGGCTGCGCCCGCTGGTGGGTTGCCCCCAGGACCCGCGCTGGCATCCCGAGGGGGATGTCTGGACCCACACCACCATGGTGGGCCAGGCCATGGTGGACGAGCCCGAGTGGCGCGCCCTGCCCTCCGGCCAGCGCGCGGAGCTCTTCACGGCCGCGCTGCTGCACGACCTGGGCAAGCCCGGAGCCACCAAGCACGAGGCCGACGGCAGCATCAGCTCCGTGGGTCACCCGCGGCTGGGGGCCAGGCTGGCCCGCCGGGAGCTGTGGAGACTGGGAGTGGACCCCCCTGCGCGCGAGCGGATCTGCGCACTGATCCAGCTGCATGCCGTCCCCTACTGGGCCATGCAGCGCCGCAACATCGGGCGGGACATCTTGGCCATCTCCCTGCGCCTCCCGCCTCGCCACCTGGCCCTGCTCGCGCGCTGCGACGCCCGTGGCAAGGGCACCGACGACACCCACGAGCAGCTGGAGCGCATCGGGCTGTTCGCGGAGCTGGCCCAGAAGCAGGGCTGCCTGGACGGCCCGTTCCCCTTCCCCTCGGACCACGCCCGGGTGGAGTTCTTCCGCAAGAACAGCCGCGACCCGCACCACCCGCCTCAGTTCGAGCCCCGCAGCTCGGTCACCATGACCTGCGGCCTGCCTGCCGCCGGCAAGAGCCGCTGGGTGCGCCAGCACTGCGACGGTCAGCCCGTGATCAGCCTGGATGGACTGCGTGATGAGCTGGAAGTGGAGCCTGGCCGGGCCGAGGGCGAGGTGAGCCAGCGAGCCCACAGGCGCGCCCGTGCACTGCTCAGGGAGGACCACGACTTCGTCTGGGACGCGACCAACCTGGTGCGGGCCCGGCGCCAGGCGCTGGTGGGTCTGTTCCTGGACTGCGGGGCCCGGGTCCGCATCGTGCACGTGGAAGCACCGGAGCCCACCCTCAGGGCGCGCAACGCAGCCAGGGACCAGCCCGTGCCCGAGGCCGACCTGGAGCGAATGATCGACCGCTGGGAGCCCCCGGACCTCAGCGAGGCCCACGAGATCGTCTGGGTCGGCTAACTCTCGGGACCCAGCAGCTCCCGCCGCAGGGCCACCGCCCGCTTGGCCTTGTCGTCCCCCACATCCGGCGCATAGCCCATCAGCAGGCTGGGATGATCGGGGAAGCCGATGATGCGGGTGGAGCGCACCGCGGTGATGGAGGCGTGGGGAGCCACAGCCACCGGCCAGGCGCTGATGGCGGCACCGGGCGAGAGCCGGACGTCGGCGCTGACCCCCGCCGCCGCCACCCGCCGCTGGAAGGTGAAGGGCTGGGCCAGCACCCGCCGATCCGTCACCGCCATCCAGCACTGCTTGCCCAGCACCTGCTGCCAGACCGACCCTCCAAGCAGGGCTCGCAGCCGGAGCAAGGGTGAGAGCAACACCCGCCAGAACGCCCCCAGCAGGGTCACCAGGATCTGGCCCAGGATGGCGCCGGGATCCGGCGGGAGGTCCGCCGGTCCCCAGGCCCAGGCGCGCAGCTGCTCGCCGGGCTCGAGGGCGGCATCAACGGCGGCGCGGACGGTGGGGTCGAGGGTGGACATGCCCGAATCATACCAGGAGCGAGCCGGGTCCCCAGCCTCGGAGCCCTCTCGCCCAAGCAGCAGGGAAGGAACCCGCTTCCCCCAGCGCTGTCCAAGCCCCCATGCACCGCCGCCCGACCCTCTCTCTCCTGCTCCTGGCAGGCCTGCTGGCCACGCCCGTGTCCCACGCCCGCGCCGCGGCCACGCCCGCCGAGTACGCCGCCATCCGGGCGGACATCGAGGCCGACCAGGCCGCGCTGCAGGCTCGCTGGCGAGGGGCGAACACGCCCGAGGCGCGCGCGGTGATCCTGACCGAGGCCCGCGCTCGAGTGTTCGAGGCCATCGCCCATGAGCTGATCCCGGCCTGGGAGGGCACCCCCTGGGACTTCTGGGGCACCACCCAGACGCCCGGCCAAGGGCAGATCGCCTGCGGCTACTATGTCAGCACCCTGCTCGCCCATGCGGGCTTCGGGGTGGAACGGGTCAAGCTGGCCCAGCAGGCCTCCGAGCGCATCATCCTGACCATGACCCCCGACGACCACATCTGGCGCACCAGCGACGCCACGGTGGAGCGCAGCCTGGCTCCCCTGCGCGATCACGGCGACGGCATCTACATGGTGGGCCTGGACTACCACGTAGGGCTGCTGGTCCAGGAGGGCGGCGAGGCCCGGTGGTGCGACTCGTCCTACATCAACCCCACTGCCGTCACCTGCCAGGCCCCCGACGGGGCCTTCAGCTACCACTCCCGCTACCGGGTGGTCGGTAAGCTGCTGGCCGACCCCATGATGCAGGCCTGGCTCGAGGGTCGAGCCCTGCCCACCTTCACCGGCCGACTCTGAGAACCGGATAGGAGGCCTCGGTTCGGTCCCCGTTCCGAGGGCCGGCCGGAGGCGGCCATGACCAGCAGCGATCCCCTGGGTCCCACCACGGAGCTGGAGGTCATCCGGGCGCGGGGAGATGAGCTGGGCCCCGCCACGGTGATGGTGGCCACCGAGGTGCCCCTGACCGTCGTGGTCAACGGCACGGAGCTGGCGACGCTCATGTGCACCCCGGCGGATCTCGAGCCCCTGTGCGCCGGATTCCTGTTGAGCTCCGGGGTCATCGACCGCGCCTCTGAGATCCTGGACTACCGCTGCGACACCACCCGCTGGGAGGCGCGCCTGCGCGTCCAGCACGACCCGGAGCCCGAGCTGCTCTCCCGCCGCCTGTTCACCTCCGGCTGCGGGCGGGGGGTGGTCTTCGCCTCAGCGGTGGAGATCGCTGCCAGGCACCCCATGGTCAGCGAGCTCTCCATGCATCGCGACCAGATCGCGGCCGCCATGGCGTGGATGCAGCGTGCCTCAGACAGCTTCCGGGACAGCGGCGGCGTCCACACCGCAGCCCTCAGCCTGGACGGCGCCGCGCCCACGGTGGCCATGGACGACGTGGGCAGGCACAACGCCGTGGACAAGGTGATCGGGCACGCCCTGCTGGACGGCGTGGACCTGGCGCGCTGCGCCCTGCTGTGCTCAGGGCGCACCAGCACCGACATGCTGCACAAGGCCAAGCGCGCCGGCATCCCCATCTCCGTCTCCCGGGGCGCGCCGACCCACCAGGCCGTGCTCCAGGCCCGGCAGATGGGGCTGACGGTGGTGGGGTTCGCCCGAGGCTCGAGCCTGACGGTGTACAGCCACCCCGCGCGGATCGGCGGCCTCGGGCACGATGGCCGAAGCGGTGGGGCCTAGCCCCCCAGCAACAACACCACGTCCACCTGCTCGGTCTCAGGGCCACAGCAGCCGTCTTCCACGATGACTCGATCGGTCCAGGGGCTGAAGCCCTCGGCGATGACCTCGAGGTCGATGGCGCCGGACCAGCCCCAGGCACAGGCCCAGCCTTCGTTGTAGGGCTCGCAGGCCTCGTAGTCGGTCCAGTCCTGGTCCCCGGGCACGAAGCCCACGCTGGCGTCGGGCACGGCGACGCCGTCTTGGTCCGCCACGGTGACGAACACGCCTGGGACCTCCTCCTGGGTGCAGTCCACAGGATCCATCAGCAGGTGCAGGTCCTGCTGCTCCACATGGCAGAGCCCCTCGGACACCACCACGGTCTCGCTGACCTCGCCGTGGCAGTCGGCGCTGGCCTCGATGAGGATGTGGCCAGCGTCGTCGCTGCCACACAGCCAGGCACTGCCGGATCGATCGCAGGCCCGGGCCTGCTGGGCGCCGGGGCTGGTGTAGCGCACGCTGATGTGCTCCAAGGCCAGGCCACCGCTGCTCTCGAGGGTGACCGCCACGGAGACGATCTCCTGCTGGTCACAGTCGTACGAGCGCTCGAAGCAGGCGCAGAGGGTGAGGGCGAGGAGGAGCAGCGCGGGACGCATGGGGCCTCCAGGGCGGTTCGATCAGAGCATACCCGAGCTCAGACCCGCCCGTGGCACCCCGATCCGCAAGAGCTTCACGGCAGGTCCGGGTTGTCGTTCTCCCAGTCCACCTCGACCCCACCGATGCTGCCCTGGACCCAGTGGAGGTTGCCCGAAAAGTAGGCGTCGAAGCTCACGTCCTGAAGCTCGCCGCCGTCGATGGCCAGCTGGCCGTCGAAGCTGTGGGCCCGCCAGTCGTAGTCGTAGTACTCGTGCTCCAAGCTCCAGGCGCCGCTGCCCGCTACCTCGGCGTCGGGTAGGGCCAGGCGCTCGATGTCGATGTCGATGTCCCAGTACCAGTTGGACACGCCGTCGTCGTACTCGGTCAGCTCGAACTCCAGCGCCCAGTCGGCCGTGAGCTCGCCGTCCACGCCGCTGGCCTCGGATCCACCGGACAGGCTGGCGTTCCCCGAGAAGCTGGCGCCGTCGTCGAGGTGCCACATGTCCAGCCCTTCCCCATCCTCGACCGCAGTCCAGAGGGCATCGTAGAGGTCATCGGCCATGAGCTCGGCGAAGTCCAGCAGCGTCTCACCAGGGTCGGCGGGCTCGGTGCAACCGAGGGACAGCAGGGCGACGAATGGAACGCTTGCGGTGATGCGCATGAGGACCTCCAGGGCCCGAGGATAGCGCCTGTCGCGACCACTCGCATCACTCGCGCGCCGCGGAACGACCTTGGGTTCCGAGGAAGATCAGAGCCGCCCCGCCGCCTCGATGGCCGCCGGCTCGTCCACGATGCCGCCACTGAAGGGCGCGCGGAAGGGATCGACCGTCTCGATGATGGCCTTCTTGACCTGGCTGGGGGTGAGCCCGGGGTAGAGGCTGAAGATCTTGCCCACGGTGTTGGTGGCGTTGGGGGCGGCCATGGAGGTACCCGACATGGGAATCATCCGCCCGGTCGGTGAAGTGCTCCAGACGAACACACCGAGATCGTAGACCTGCACCAGCTCGGGCTCGAAGTTGGTGAAGCGTGCCCAGTCGCCGTCGGCGTCCACCGCCCCCACGACGAGCAGGTTGTCGTGGGCCACGGGGATGGTGGTGGGCACGTCCATGAACTCGGTGAGGCTGTGGTCGTCGTTGCCGGCGGCCAGCACGAACAGGGTGTCGGGGCAGCCGTCGAACAGCAGGCGCCAGCTCTCCCGGCGGTGCTCCTGGATCTGTACAGCGCGGGTGTGGATGGCCTCGAGGTCCAGCTCGTGGGTCTTGTTGCCCTCGGCGTCCAGCTCGGCGTAGGCCGGGAACTCCGGGTCGAACACGTCGCGCTCCTGGGACAGGGCGGCCTCCTGGTACTCCACGGTGAAGCCCAGGCTGGCGTTGATGGCGCGCACGTCGTGTTCGTTGACCCAGGCGATCATCTGGTCGATGCTCTCGCGCTCCCAGCGCAGCTCCTGGTCGGACGGACCGCGCTCGAAGTAGATGCGGCCCTCGCCGGTCCAGGCGAAGCGGAAGGCCGCCACCGACGCCCAGCGGTTGCCCGCGGTCGCCAGGCCAGCCACATGGGTGCCGTGGGCCCACTCGCCTATCTCGCCAAACTGCCTGCGGAACTCCTTCTGCTCCTCAACCGAGCTCAAGCTGGTGAGCTTGTCGTTGTAGGCGACAGCCTCGGGCAGGTCGCCGCGGTTGGTGCGCCGGTAGGTGCTACCGATGATGTAGGTCTCGAACTGGCGGACCAGGGCGGGCTCGAGCTGCTCGACCAGATCGAGGTTGCCGTGCTGGTGGCGCTTGTCGGGGTCCCAGTCCCAGACCAGCCCGTGGATGTCGTCCACGGTGCCGTTGCCGTCGTCATCCAGGCCGTTGGGCCACTCGCCAGGGTTCTCGTACATGTCGAAGCGCAGGGGGGCGACGCCCGAGTCCATGATGCCCAGCACCACACGATGGGCCTGATCGGCGTTCTGCTCCATGTCGACCGTGGCGAAGCCGTGGGGCTTGGCCTTGGCCTGCTGCTTCTCCATGGCGACCTGCAGGCTGTCACGGGCGGCGTCGAAGGTCTGCACCTGCTGCCAGATTCCCTTGGTGATCTGGTGG
The DNA here is from genome assembly GCA_937912125.1 of uncultured Pseudomonadota bacterium. Classification (GTDB taxonomy): domain Bacteria; phylum Myxococcota_A; class UBA796; order UBA796; family JAFGLY01; genus CALDOK01. Next base: position 867 of record CALDOK010000143.1, on the reverse strand, counting down.
CGGTACAGCCAGCCCGACGCGCTGTGGGGGTTGGCCGGGTAGGTCTGGCTGTTGGCCAGCGCCGAGGCGTACATCTGGGGCAACTCGGCCCCCGCCTCGGTCTTCGCCGCCTCGAGCAAGGTGTCGATGGTGGCGACGGTCTCGAAGAAGCGCTTGTAGGGCAAGTCGTCGAAGACGCCCTTGACGGCGGACTTCTGGGCGGCCTCACTGCCAGCGGAACGACGCAGCAGCTCGGCGTAGGTCAGGGCGCCGTGGTGGATGACCTTGGGGTTGAGGTTGGCCTTGGGATCCCGCAGCAGCTCCACCAGCCCCGTGGCCAGCTCGAGCTCGTCCTGGGCCAGCAGCACGGGCAGGTACATCCACAGGGCGTCGCCAGCCCGCCCGCCCAGCTTGGCGGGTAGCGCGCTGGGGTTGGCCACGTAGTCTGCCAGCTTGTCCAGATCGAAGCCCGGCGCGCCCTCGGCCAGCTCCTGCTCCACCTCGGTGGTGACCAGCCCGATCAGGTAGGGCTCGAGCTCGTCGCCCCGGTCCCAGGTGGGGTCGATGGCGGGCGGAGCATCGTCGGTGGGCTCGTCCGCGAGGGTGGGGGCGGACAAGGAGAGACCCAACAGGGCGAGAACGACGAGGGCGCGGCGGCTCATGAAGACTCCGTGGTGAGCGATGGAGGCCGTCTATCACGGGACCCTCTCATCATCTGCGCGAGGGCGTATGCGGGTGACCTGGGGCACAGTGCGAGCGGCGCGGCGCCAGCGATGGCGGATGGCCCGCCCCAACGGCTCGAGCAGGCCAGCGCGCACACGAGGGCCCTCGATGCGCCGGCAAGTGTGCACCCTGCGCCGCAGCGTCGGGGGTTACCGGCGGTTTGGA
>CALDOK010000142.1 GCA_937912125.1 uncultured Pseudomonadota bacterium | reverse complement strand
TGGGCGCCCGCACCATGGACGAGCACGTCTTCATCGACGACTTCGAGCGCCTGGGAGCCCGCTTCGCCACCGACGACGGCTCGTTCGGCCACCACGGCTTCGTCACGTCCATGCTCCACGACCTGCCCCCGCAGGGGGACACCACCCTGTGCGCCTGCGGCCCCGAGCCCATGCTGCTCGGCGTACGCCGCGCCGCGTCCGACCTCGGGTTCCCCGTGCAGCTGTCCTTGGAGCGCATCATGAAGTGCGGCCTGGGCATCTGTGGACAGTGCTGCATGGACGGCACCGGCGTGCGCTGCTGTGTGGAGGGGCCGGTGCTGGATGACACGCTGCTGGGCGGGATCACGGAGCTTGGTCAGCGGCATCGGGACGGCACCGGGCGGAGATAGCACCGCCGAGACGACTACAGCTGCTCGAAGCGCTCCAGATACGGCTGGTGCTGGATGGTGGCTTGGGCCCCCTGCAAGGTGACCTGAACGCGCCGGCTCTCACCGCTGCCTTCCACCTCCACCGTGGCCTCTCCCAATGCAGTAGTGACCTGCCGCTGTCCGACCACACCAGCGTCCAGGGCGCTGCGCGCCAGCCAGAGGGTCTGCACGCGGATCTGGTCTGCCTGCCAGCCATGTTGCTGGACCGACAGGCGAGTCAGGAACACCGCGCTGGCCGCTGCCCCCATGGCGATGACCAGCATGACCAGCAGGAGGACGTTCCCGCGCCTGCTCACTTCGCCTCCAGGGGGATGAAGAGGTGGGTGCGCTCCTGGCGGGTTGGGCGCAGGACGTGGGTCAGCTCCAGCTCGACCCCGCCCTCAACGGCGGCCAGAGTGGTGACCCCGGTGGCCAGGGCGCGGGTCCCACCACATGCGACCGAGGCTTCCCGCAAGAGCACGCCGTGCTCATCCACCCGGTACACCACCCGGCACGTGCCCCGCTGCCAGGCCAGGGTCGCCCCCGGCTGCCGCTCCCCTCCGCGCTCGTCCAGGCGCAGCTCCTCGGCCACGCTGTGCAGCTGATCGGCGCTCCGAAGGTGCCACAAGGCGAGCTCGTGGACCTCCTCGATGGCTTGTGCACCTGCGTAGACCATGGGGATCAGCAGCACCGAGATGCTCAGCACGATGGCGAGCTCGACCATGGTGAAGCCGCGACGCGTCATGGCTCACCTCCGGCATCGAAGACGGTCAGAGATCGCTGCTGGGTCAGCCCCAGGGGCGGACGCCACTGGACGGTGATGGTGGTGAGCTCGTCAGCGCGGCGGGTGGTGACCCGCGTGTCCGGCAGGGACTCCACCAGGCGCTGGACGACGGCATCGTCAATCGGACGACCACTCGCCACGCAGCCCGCGTGGTACTCGAGCAGCACCAGGGCCCGCTCCCGCTGAAGCTCACCGAAGCCGGCCAGCAGGGCCTGACGCGCGGCGCCGGTGATGATGGCCGAACCGATACCGATGATCGCCACGGTGATCATCAGCTCTACCAGAGTGGCTCCCCGAGCGCGCATCAGAACAGCCTCCCGGCCTCGATCAGCGAGGTGATGGGCACCCGTACTCGGCCCAGGTCCTGACATGCGGCGCAGCCGCTCCCGTCGCAAGCCGGGCAGGGCCGGGCCTGCAGTCGCTGGTGGAGCACGCCCAGGAGCGAGGCCTCCAGCACACCGCGCTCCACCCCGAGGTCCAACAGCCGCTGCAAGGCCTCCTGGGGCGAGCCGGCGTGCAAACCGGCCAGCACGAGGCGCCCTGTGTGGGCGGCCTCGAGGGCCAGGGCGGCCCCCGCCGAGTCGCGGATCTCGCCAACAGCGATGACATCGACATCCTGGCGCAGCGCCCCCACCAGGGCTGCCTCGGCCGTGAGCCCCCGCGCCGGTGACAGCTCGACCTGATCCACGGGGATGCCCGCGAGCCGCAGGCGCTGCTCCACCGGGTCCTCGAGGCTCAAGTGGGCGTCTCCCCGGCGCTGTGCGAGCCATCCCAGCGCCGCGTAGAGGGTGGTGGTCTTGCCCGCACCCGAGGGACCGGCCACCAGCAACAGTCCGGAACGTTCGCCCAGCAGAGCCTCGAAGCGCTCGAGCACGGACGCCTCGAAGCCGAGCTGGTCCAGGGCCAGCAGGCGTCCGAACAGCCGCACCGCGGCGCGCTCCCCCAGGGCGGTGGGCATGAAGGCGGCGCGGGCATCGGCGGTGACACCCTCGCGGGGAATGCGCCCCTCCTGGACGACGTCGGAGCGGTACGGGAGGCAGCCGGCCACGTGCTTGAGCGCCGCCATCAGCCGTGCCCCTGTGGAGGGGGGCAGCGAGAGGAAGCCTCGCAGCTCGCCGGCCACGCGCACCTGGCTGGAGAACCCCTCGGCCTCGGCCACCAGGTGCAGGTCGCTGGCCCCAGCCGCGCTGGCCATGGCCAACAGCGCCCGGCCAGCGCGGACGGGGGACCAGTCATCCTCGGTGTAGGCGGCCAAGGCCCGTGCGTCGTCCGCGACCCTACCGCAGGGGGCGGGAGGGGCCAAGGCGCGCCGGACGCGCTCCTGTTGCCCCGGGTTCAGCGCGTGGCGCTCACCCGAGTGAAGCACCAGGTCACCCCCCTCGAGCCGCAGGATCTCGTCGTAGGGCACGAACTCCCTCCCGAGCCAGCCCGTGCGCAGCCGCAGCCCTTCGGGAGGGGGACTCGCCACCATCAACGCACCATGGCCGCAGAATAGGTGGCGAAGAAGCTCCCTCCCACGATGGCCAGCGACGACCCGGCCAGCAGCAGTGCGCTGACGTGGATCCGCATGGCCTGGGCGGGGAGCTCTCGCTCCAGGGCCAGCCGGCGTTGGGTGAGCAGCGCCTCGATGGTCTGGGGCAGCGCACCTGCGCTGGCAGCCGAGAGCAGCAGGGAGCCTTCGAAGGCGTCCAGCAGGGGCTCCAGCTGCGGAAGGCCGCCAGCAGCTTCGCTGGCCCTGGCCAGGGCCAGCGCCCGCCTCCTTGTGCTGCCCCGACACCAGGTGGCCGCCCCGCGCAGAGCGCTGGGGAGTGGCGCGCCAGCGGTGACGAAGACGCGCACGCTGTCCAGGAAGACGAGTCCATCGAGGCGCTCCCAGCCCTGTGCGAAGGGAGGCAGCCGCAGGAACACGGCGAGCGACAGGCCTACCAGCAAGGCCAGGGAGCCCAGCAGCGCCCCCAGCAGCGGCGTGGCGTGGCCCGTCGCTCCGCCGAGAGGCAGCAGGGGCATGATCGGCCCCATCATCCCGAAGACGATGGCCGCCGTGCAGGCCACGCTGGCCGCGAGGATCAGCGGGTAGGTGGCCATGGCTCGCAGTGCGCGGCCGCGGGCCGCGGAGGCACCGACGATGCCGATCAGGTGGAGCAACACCGTGGGGACATCACGGACGCCGGAGAGTGTGATCGAGGCGGCGAGCCGGGGGTCCAGCCTCACCTGGGCCGCGGCCACCTCGAGGGACGAGCCCGACGCCAAGGCGCGGCAGAAGCTCGCCGCCCGGGATGGCCTCAGCCCAGCAGGGTGACCATTGGCATGAAGCCGCTCGAGGCTGGCCTGCAGATCGCGGAGCGGGTCACTCAAAACCGCCCCCCCAGCTGGGCCAGCTGGACCATGATGGTCGATAGGGCCAACAACGCCAGCATGGTCAGCGCTCCGTAGCCTGCGAGGCGCAGTCCACCGAGGAATCGCTGAAGGGAGAAGACGGCATCTGCCAGGGCATGGGTGCGGATCAGCTCGAGCTCCAAGGGGCTCACCCCTCTCCCCTGCAGCCGGGAACAGCCGCGCACGTAGGCGCCGAACAGCTCCTCGGGTGCCCCCGCATCGCGGAGTGCCTCGGCCAGAGCGGCCTCCCGCGCCAGGCCCAGTGGGCCGCGCCAGCCGTGCGGACTGAAGCCGAGGTGGCGGCCGGCCACCACCCACACCCCGATCCCCAGCGCCGCCCCCATCAGCAGCAGGTCCAGGACGACCACCAGGAGCAGGGTGTGGCCCCCGGTGGCGCCGACAGCCGGCGACATCGCCACCAGCGAAGGAACCACCAGCCTGTGCAGCGCGGCAGCGGCGGCCAGCTGGAGCGTCGAGACCAGGGCGAAGTAGCCCAGGGTCTGCAGCACCGGAGCCTCGAAGACCAGCCCGTCGGGGAGCTGGGAGAGGCGGGCGAGGACGGGCCTCGCGGCAGCAGGCCAGCGCTTGGCGATCCAGGCCTGGTCCGCGGCGAACCCCACCATCGTCAGCGCCTCCTCGAGCTGGCCCGCCTCGGCGAGCTGGGCGGCTTGGAGGGCCGAGTGAGAGGGGAGCCTGCGAAGCAGGGGGCCCGCCGGCACGCCATCGGCCATGGCGTGGCTGAGGAGGAGCTCTGCCATGCGCCGCGCGGTCATGTCAGTACCTCCCCAGGCTCTGGGTGATGGCCCAGACGGGGTACGCCACGGCCCCGAGCCCCACGACCACGATGGGCACCAGCGCGATGGCACCCAGGACGGGCGCGAGCTGGCCGAAGATGGCCTGGACACGCTGGCTCTCGGCGCACAGCTCCGCGGCCAGCTCCCGGGCCGCCGTCTCGGACCCCGCGCTCGCCCGGCGGGCGGCGAAGAACGCCCCGGCGTTGGGGTCGAGGAGCCCGACAGGTAGGTCGCCTCCCCGCGAGGCCAGCTCGAGCAGCGCCGCAGCCTGGACCGCCTGCCGGTACCCGGGGGCCACGCTGTGGTGGAGACTCCGCACCAAGAACAGCGCCGCGACGGCCAGCGGCACACCGCTCCAGCGCAGCACCGCCCCCATGGCGGCCACCATTCCTCCGTCGACGCCCTCCCCGGCCAGCAGCGGCGCGGTGACCCACGCCAACAGGCATGCGAGCAGCGGGGGCCCGGCCAGCGCCACCCCGTAGTACAGGCGCGCGGTGCGAAGGGAGCACTGGGCCCACAGCCGGGCCTCGAGGGCCGCCGCGCCGTGCACCAACTCCTCGACGCTGGCATCGGAGCGACCGAGGAGCGCCTCGAGCGGGGTGGAAGCGGTCCCCTCGCCGCCCTTCGTCAGGTTCCGGCCAGCGCGCTGGGCAAGGGCCCGCAGCTCACCCACGGGGAGCCCATCGGCCGCGAGCGCGAGAGCTTGGTGGTGGGCCATGCCCTGGCGTCGGAGCGCGGCGATCTGCCGCAGCAACAGACCCTGGCGCTCCAGCGTGTTCACTCGAGGCCATCCTCGATCTCGACCTCGAGATCGCTCCCGTGCAGGGTGAACCTCGAGGTCAGCCCATCGCGGTCCAGGTCGCCCACGGCGGTCACCTCGAAGGTGCCGTCCACCATCGCCACGGCGTAGCGGTAGAGCACGTCCCCGTCGAGCTGGATGCCGAGCTGCCGCCAGCAGGGCGCGTCGCTGGGAAACCGGCCCGGATTCGCGGCGAGCTCTGGCTCGGGGTCGCAGGCCAGGTAGGCCCCGTGATCCCGGTAGTGCCGCTGCTCGGCGTGGGCGATGGCGTGGAGCATGGCCTCCGCCTCACCTGCCCTCGCCCGCCTCACGATCACGTCGTACACGGGGACACAGATGGCGGTGATGATGGCGATGATCGCCAGCACTCCCGACAGCTCGAGGATGGTCAGACCCCTTCGCACTGCACCCTCCTGGAAAGGGCCTCGGTGGCTCGTTCACTCCAGTAGAGCCTACACCAGGTCGCGCGCCTGTTGGCCATGACCGCCGAGAAAGTCGCCGCCTGCTCCGCCTCTCGTCATCCCCCCAGCACCGCCATCCCGGCGAGCCCCGCCAGGTTGGTGCCCAGATGCGCCATGATGGCCGCCTCGAGGCCCCAGCGCCGTGTGAGCGCAGCCAGGCCCAGGCCGAGCAGGAATATCTGGACCAGCTTCAGCAGAGGCATGTCGGTGGCACCGAGGTGCAGCATGGCCCAGGCGATCGAGGTGACCAGGGCACCGACGACCACAGCGCCTCGGCGTTCCCTCCCCACCCTGAGCAGGAACCCCAGCAGGGCACCCCGGAAGACGATCTCCTCGGCCAGGGCGGCGTAGATCCCCATGGGCAGGGCCACCAGCACTCGAACCGAGGGGCAGGCCTCAGCCAGCCCTGGAAAGTACTCGGCCAGCGCTGGTGTCCGAGCGGCTCGGCGGGACCGTGCCGGCCTGGAGCGGCTCAGCAG
>CALDOK010000141.1 GCA_937912125.1 uncultured Pseudomonadota bacterium | reverse complement strand
CAGCAGCTGCTGAGGCCGGGCTGGGAGCACACCGTGGCGCGCTGGGAGCGGGAGCGCGCTCGCAGTGAGCGGCGAGCGTGGTAGCGACCCCTGTCCACTCCGGCATATCGACGGGGCCGGCAATCGATGGCCACGGACCCATCCTCCTAAAGGGCCGTCAGCTCCGAGCCTGTTTGCACCGTGCGCGCGCGTTGTGGAGGCTCACCATCTTCGGGCCGGTGAAGTGCCCTCCAATCGACATCGATGGCTTCCGGTTGAGTTCGACGGGTGCGCAGAAGCTCCGGCTGGACCCAAGTACTCAGCGATCCCTGTGGAATTGCTTGCGCCACTGGGGGCCGACGAGCTTCGCGCCGTACGCAAGCTGGTGGAGGCCCACCTGGCAGGCGTGGAGGCTGGCCGGGGCGGTGACGGCGTGACCGTTCGCTGCCTGCGGAGCCCGGAGCCCGGCCAACGGCCCTGCGCCACCGTGCTGCGTGGTAGGCTGGCGTGGGAGGTACTCCATGAACGCCAGATACCTGCTGCTGCTGATGTTCGCCGCGGCCTGTCCCCGTGACCGAAACGGAAAAGAGGACACGGGGCCCGAGACACCCGAGGCAGACAGCGACAGCGACAGCGACAGCGACTCAGATGCTGATGCCGATAGCGACGCGGATGGGGACGCCGATGTCGATACCGGAATCGTGGACGATGACGGTGATGGCTTCTCGGAGGCCGAGGGAGACTGCGACGACGGAAACGCCGCGATCAACCCCATGGCCACCGACATGGCAGGGGACGGATTCGACCAAAACTGCGACGGCGTGGACGGCACAGACGCCGATGGCGATGGCTATGCCGCCGACTGGAGCGCCGGTGAAGACTGCGACGACACTGACTCGACGATCAACCCTGATGCGAGTGAGGTCGGGTGGGACGAGGTTGATCAGGACTGCGATGGCGTGGACCTTCACAGCTACACGGCCACCAGCGGCGGCGATTTCCACACCTGCGGCATCGCGACCACCGGCGCCTTGACCTGCTGGGGTGACCTTGAACTCGGGCACTCCGAAGCGGATGACCTACCAGACGTAGAACCCGCCATTCTCGCCGTTGCCAGCGGCGGCGGCTGCCTTATCGATGCAGCCAGGGAGTTGGCCTGCTGGGGCTCCCTACCCTTTGAGATAACCAGCGCCCCAGAGGGCGAGTACACAGCAGTCGACGGGGGCCTCGACCACTACTGCGCGATTTCCGCTGCGGGGGAGCTCTCCTGTTGGGGAGCAAACGATGGCAGTTGGTGGGACATGGGACAGGTTGCAGAAACGCCGAGTGGCACGTTCACCTCCATCAGCACGGGCGACTACCACTCCTGCGCCATCGCCACAGATGCCGAAGTTCATTGCTGGGGCGCGGGGGAGTCGGAAGAGACCGGCGACCGGGACTACGGCCAGTCGGTTGCTCCAGATGGTCAGTACACCACCGTTGCTGCTGGTGGTGGATTCTCATGCGCTCTGGACACCGTGGGCTCTGTCGTGTGCTGGGGTGATGACACCTACGGTCAGGTCAGCGATGCCCCCTCGGGTTCTTTCGATTCGCTTGCCGCGGGCGAGTACCATGCCTGCGTGCTCGCCGTGGACGGAGCCATCTCGTGCTGGGGCTTCGACTACTACGGCGAAGCAACACCGCCTTCGGGAGTGTTCGTGTCGGTGGAGGCCGCACGACGCCACAACTGCGCGCTCGACGCGGTAGGTGCCGCGACTTGCTGGGGCCGTGACGACTACGGGCAGTCCACCCCGCCGTAAGCCACGAGGACTGCCTGTTCTAACGAAGCTGGCACCAGCGACACTCGCCGAGTGCCCCCCGGCGCGCTTCGCGCGCCGGGGGCGGGGGCGGGCGTGGGGTGTCCTCCCTGGCCTCCTGGTCTGCTTCGGGTTCGCCGTGACCCCGCGATCCTGACTTGCTGCTGTACCTACAGGTCGCGGCTCTGCTATCCCACCACCAGCCGCATCGAAGGGATGCCCAGCTCCGCTGCGGCATGAGCCCCAGCAGCCTCCAGGGCCGCGGCCACAGCCGCCTCCCCGCCCAGCGGCGCGGCCACCAGCAGCCCGTCGTACAGCGGCAGCACCAGCCGCCCACCGTGGGCCTCGCGGCCGATGTGCCCGTGGAGCAGGGTGCGATCCAGCAGGTCGCCCTCGACGGCCCTGAACACCGCCGACAGCACGGTGCGCCACACGCCGTCAGGGCCGCGTGCCTCACGCCAGCCCCTCGCCACGCGGCCCTGGACCTCCCATGCGTCGAACTTGGACACCCGCCCGCTGGGGGCCACGATGTGCAGGCCACAGCCCTCGGCCTGCGCATGCCGCACAAGGGCCTTGACCTGATCACGGAACACTGCGAACTGGGAGTAGCGGGCCCACCAGGCAGCATGCATGTCAGCAGGCCAGGACTCCGGGGACGCGGAGTGGTAGTGCTTGCGGTACAGCTTGGCGAGGCCGCTGGGCTCCATGCCGAACAGCATGGCGTTGTTGATCGCCTTGCCGAAGTTACGGCGCTGGACGGCATCGGGCACTCCCGCCGGGAGCACGGCATCGCCCATGATCTGGTGCCAGTCCCCCGCGAGGTCATGGGCGAGGTTGGCGTCCCCGGTGAGCGCGACGCCGATGTGGCCGTGGCAGGTCTTGTAGTCGGCCACCAGCAGGGTCCAGCCTTCAGGTAGCCGCAGCAGCGCCCGCACATCACGCCGCATGGCCGAGAGCAGCAGCCGTGGGCCGCATTTCTTGGCGGCGTCGTACCGGCGCTGCGACACCGTGACCGGCCCGTCGTAGCCGGCGAGCAGATAGGGATACTCGCGCCCGCCCTGCTTCTCGCGGTACAGCGCGTTGAGGGTGAAGGGGGTGGAAGCAGCAGCCAGCTCGCGCAGCCTGTTGATCAGCGGCTGGGCGTCCACCGGCTGTCGGCCGGGGCCTTCCGGCTCCCAGCCAGGGATGGACGGCGGCTCCAGCCCGTGGAGCTGGCGCTCCCAGGACGCGAGCGGCCCCAGTGCATCGGGGCCGAGGATCATAGGCATGCGATCAACCCAGCGGGCCTGGATGGCCTCCACGCAGGCTGGTGGCACCCGCCGCAGCGTTGAGCCAGGGTAGCCGTAGAGCGCGAACTGGAGCGCGGGGCCCTTGCGCTTTGTGGCCGGTAAGAACGAGGGGACGGGGAGAGAAAGCATGGCAAGCTTCTTGGCGGGGGGGGTAGCGGGTGGATCGGGTTGATGGGGGCTTTGGTGGATCGACGGACGCCGAAGAAGGACGGAGAGGGGGGAGAGGGAAGGGCACCGCCCCCGCCCCCGGCGCGCGAAGCGCGCCGGGGGGCGGGTTGGCCTGGCAACAGGTCCGACTGTGCTGGTGGTGTCCGACTGTGCTGGTGGTGTCCGGCTCTGCGGGCAAAGGGCGGGACTCTGGCGACGGGCGCGGTGGTTTCTCGCTCGCCACCAACGGCGACGAGTACCTCTGGATGACCTTCCACTGACAAGGTACTCGTCTACGATGCCGTGGTAGACGGGGCCGGAGTACCTCGAGTACCTTCGGTACCTTTCTATAGAAGAATGATCAGGAGATCGAGACTCATCATTCTCTGCAAATAGCCACAGAAAGGTACTCAAGGTACTCAAGGTAATTATCATCCTTTCTAACATGGATACGATGGAGTACCTTTGGGAAATAGGTACTCGAAGGTACTCGGAGGCCCCTGCCGAGCCGCCCAGGTGCGGCTGGAAAGCCCGGCTGGAGGCGTCATGGCCTACACGCTGGGGGCGATGGGGCGGTAGCCCTTGCCCCCAGAGACCGGAACGACCTCCAGTCGGTAGCCATCGTGGCTGCGACCTCCGCGGGCGGTACTGGCGAGCAAGCGCCCCAGCCGCGACTCCGGGGACTTGCCCGCGATGCTGTCCAGCAGGGTGTGGAGGTCCAGGTCTTTCATGACCTGGAGGACGCCCTTCGGGCGCAGGTCGAGGTAGCGGCCCGCGGAGTCCCTGGGCCATCGTCCCAGCAACTCCGACCACTCGCCGCGCTCGGTAGACACCACCTCGTGACTGGGGTGGAGCCAGGGGCCCAAGCCTGCGTGCTCCACCACGCCGCCGACGACCTGGGACCAGGCCAGGTAGCCATCCCGGACGCGGGAGGGGGCCGGGCGGCCAGCTTCGACCCACCGCTGGACCAGCCGCAGCAGGCAGGCCAACACCAGCGTGCGGTGCTCCAGAATCCATGCGATCAGGTTCGGGGTCATCCACTTGCGACCCGGAAGGTGATGCAGCCGGATGGGGATGGTGCGTCGGACCATCTCGTCATCGAAATCGGGGTTGTTGGCCGTAGCGATCCAGGTGCACATCACGTCCACCATCCGCTCCTCTCCAGCCCCGATGGGACGCAGCCCAATGGGGCCGTCAGCCGTCAAGCAGCGATGCAGATCGGAGCCGCCCACCCGGGTTCCGGTGGGGAGGTTGTCGAGCACCAGAAGGGTAGGGCAAGACAGCAGGTAGGTCGTGAGCTGGCGTGCTGCCTCGCTCGACCAGTCGTCGAACCCTCGCATGGATGGTTCGGTACCCTCAGCGACCACGCCGACGCTGCGGCAGAAGTAGGTCTTGCCCGTCCCGGGCCCGGTGCTGATCAGCGTGTGCAGTGGGGTAGGCCCCTCGATGGCCGGGCGCAGCAATGGCGTGAGGATCAGGCCGAGGGCATGGGCGCGGTCTGCTTCGTCCACGAACGGGTAGTCCAACAGCCGCGCCAGCACTTCGTGCTCAAGGGCCAGAGTCACTGCCTCCAGGTCCACCGGCGGGCCCTGCCACTCCAGCCAGATCGCCGCTGCGGCGTCGTAGCCTGGCCGCGTGACCACCTTGCCATCGAGACCGAGGTAGGGCGCATGGACGACGGTGCGGAGGGGTCGGCAGAAAGCCTGGGGGCCCTCGACGACGTCACCGATGAGCCCTCGGTCCACGGCACGCATCTTGATCTCGCCCTTGTTGGTAGCCTTACCCAGCGACACCGCGTGCGTCACAAAAGGAGAGAGTTTGGCGACGGTAACTTGTTCCAGCCGACCATCGCGCACCATCACGAGTCGCCCTTGCTGCTCCCACAGCAAGTCCGCGTATCGGAGATGAAGCTCCTGCCACAGCGTTCGGAGTATCGCTGCGCGAGGTGTAGTGTCGTCGGCCTGGATGATTCGTGCCTCTCCTACACCCCAGGGATACCGAGTGTTTTCAGTCATAGTGTCGGCTCCAGTAGCAGCCAGCTACCCCTGGGCTGGCTGCGCTGTTTGGCACCACCAAAACGACCCACCGCGAGGACCGACCTGTACAACCGGCGACACCCGCAGGAAGAGGACAAGCAGGAGGATGCAGTCATGCCGCTACCTCCTTCTTCTTCCGCCGACGCCGTGGATGGGCGAAGGCGGAGTCCACTACCCGCAGCCGGTATACAGGACGGTCCCCATACGGCGGGCCATACGGTTCCTGGTAGACGATGTAAAATCGCTGTTGTGCTGGAAGGTGGTGGTCCCGGTCCCGGATCTGTCCTTCGAGGGGCGGCGGGGGATCGGCTTCCACCTCGATCCCACGGACGAGGGTGACGAGGGGGAGGCCCCGGCCTCCCCGGCCGCCACCGTGGACGCCTGGGCCGACGCCCGCGAGCGCCTGGCCCTCGCGCGGAGCTTCCAGGCGCGGCTCGAAGCTGGCGAGGCCCGGAGCCACACCGCACTCGCCAAGCTGCTGGGCGGGATCTCCAGCTCCCGGGTGACCCAGATCCTGAGCCTGCTCAAGCTGGCCCCGACCCTCCAGGAGCGCATCGACCAGGACCGGGCGGCGCCCATGGCGCTGGGGGACCAGGTGCTCCGCAAGATCGCCAGCATCCCGGAACACCAGGCCCAGGTGGAGGCCTTCGACAACGCCATGGCGCTCCTGCGGCGCAAGGGGCGCTGGGCGCAGGGGCTCCAGCACCTGTTCGAGCGGGCGCGGTACTACCGCAGGCTGCTGGAGGCTGAGCCGGAACTGACGCTGGCGCAGGTAGGCGAGCGGGAGGGCATCAGCGGGGCGCGGGTGGGGCAGATCCTGCTGCTGCTCGCCCTGGCGCCGGAGATCGTCGCGGCGG
>CALDOK010000140.1 GCA_937912125.1 uncultured Pseudomonadota bacterium | reverse complement strand
CCATCCTCCCGCGGAGAGTCACCCCCAGGGGCCCCAGCGGTCCAGTGCCTACATCAACTTCCAGGCTTGTCCAGGTCCAGCAGGCTTCGGACCTGCTGTTGGAGGTCGAGCTGGAGCCGTACTGCCCGCTGGTGGGCCAGCGGTGCTTGATGTTTGCGGAGCCTGCGTATGGTTCGGGAGCAGGACGAGGTCAGGTCGCCCAGTTCACTGGCGGTCAGCTGCTGTGCGGCGAGGGTCACGATGCACTGGCGGGCGCTACAGACATCACGCGCGAAGCCCTCCAGGCTTCCCAACGCGAAGGTGGCCAGGACAGCCTCGAGCAGGGCTTCGGGGCTCTCCCAGGTCTCAGCCGGTTCCAGGGACTCCAGGCCGTACAGCTGCAGGAGGTGGTGCCGGCGCAGCTCGGGCAGGTGCTCGCGGGCTCGGGAGATGAGGTGGGCGCCGATGAGTCGAGCTCCCAGCAGGTCTGGGGCGGAGGTGGCCTCGAGGAAGGGGTCGGAGGCCAGATCGTGGTGCTCCCGCTGGCGCATGTCGTACATGGCGGAGGCGAAGACATGGTGTTGATCCTCCAGCCCTTTGCGGTGGACCTTCAGGAACGGGCTGCCGTAGTCGTGGCGGAGCTGGAGGCTGATCTCGAGGCGGCGGGCCAGCTCCCCTGCGTCCCGCCAGCTGGCTTTGGCGACGAGGTGGAGGTGTACCCCGGCGCAGCCGAAGGCGAGCACGGGCCATGGCCTGGTGGTCTTGTGGACCGCGCGCACCAGGCCTCGTCGTTGAGCGACGGAGCAGTGGAGCAGGCGGTCGGACTCGAGGCGGGTACGAACGTGCTGGCCGAGAAAAGACATGGACAACCTCCTTGCGAAGGGACAACGCAAGAGTCGTACCAAGGGTCGCCTCGCCATTGGCCAAGTGGTGGATGTCGTAGTGGTCGGGATCGTGGGCACGCCCGTCCCCGAGGGGTGTCGAAAGGACCATCGTCAACCGTCAAGACTTCGACGATCTTCGACGATCTTCGACGGTCGCAGGCTCCGGCTGCCCGCTGGTTCCCCGGCTCATCGCTTCGTGCTAGGCTGCTGCCCAGCCACCACCCCACGAGGTCCCATGCTCCTGCTGCGAAGGCTGCTCGATCGAGAGACGCTCGCGGTGAGCTCGGCCATGGCCTTGGTGTTGGCCGGGACCACGCTGGGCTGGTACGCGCTGGACCTTCACCACGCCAAGTGGGTGCTGCACCCCTTCGGCGAGCGCCTGGTCTTCCGGGGCACCTGGCTGCAGCCGCTGGTGATGTTCGTGCTGGCGGGAGTGTTTTTCGTTCAGGTGCGGGTGGTGAGGGGCCTGCGCTGGCGGGACATGTCCCGCGATGGGCGGGTGGTGGCCGGCTCGTCGCTGCTCATCATCGCGGTGCTGTGGTGGTTCGGCCGGGGTGGTTTCTACAGCCGCCACCTGCATGCCCACATGCCCAGCTCGGACTTCTCGCCTCTGTACTCGTTCTTCTACTTCTCCCTCAGCTGCGTGGTGCTGCGCCTGGGCCTGCCCCTGGTGATGATGCGGCTGGGAGTCCTGAAGGGCGGCCCGCGGGACTACGGATTCAGGCTCAAGGGCGCCTCCCAGCTGTGGTGGGTGTACCTGGCGCTGGCCCTGGTGGTCTGCGGCGTGGTGGTGGTCTACGCCTCAAACCAGCCGGCGTTCCTGGCCAAGTACCCGCTGTGCAGGGCCATGATCACCGGCGATCGCATCCTGCTGTGGCACTTCCTGCTCTACCAGTTGGCCTACTTGATGGTCTTCGTATCAGGGGAGAGCTTCTGGCGAGGCTACATCGCCTTTGGGCTCGAGAAGGACCTGGGCAAGCTGGCCCTGGTCTTCATGATCATCCCCTACGTCACGGCCCACTTCGGCAAGCCCCTGCCCGAGACCCTGGGCGCCATCGCCACGGGGCTGGTGCTGGGAGGGCTCGCCTTGAAGCACCGCAGCTTCTGGCTGGGGGTGGCGGCCCACTACAGCGTGGCGCTGACCATGGACATCTCGGCGATCCTGCGGCAGGGGATCAGGCTGATCTGACGGCCGCCACGCATGAGCCGCGGATGGTTTGTCCTTGATTTCTCCCCCCCACTACAATGGGGAAGAACCGAGCAAGCCTCCGGGGGTTCCACCATGCGCAGCTTGGCTCTCATCCTGCCGCTGATCGGCTGTCGCTGCGGTCCTGGCCTGGACACCGCCGCGCCAGCGGACACCGCGTCGCCCCTCGACGCCGGTCCGGCCAACACCCTGCCCATCCGCAGCCACGAGCTCTGCCACGACGGCGTGGACAACGACCTGGACGGCTGGGTGGACGGGTCGGATCACGACTGTGCGCTG
>CALDOK010000139.1 GCA_937912125.1 uncultured Pseudomonadota bacterium | reverse complement strand
AGCGAGGGTACCGATTTCTGGGAAGATACTGAGGAACCACAGATATTTCTGCTGAACACGACCACCGGAGAACTCGGCGATGACTCCTTAGCTGTCATCAAGGGGGGCTGGCCAACTGAGGATCCGCCATACTACGTCCACACTATGCTGGGCACAAAGGTTGTGCTGCCCGGAGATGCGACGGGAGATGGCGAGCCGGATGTGCTGCTGTTCACTGACTCCAGCGACGACGACCTCGAAGAGCCCGCCTATCTCTTCCCGGGCCCGCTGAACGGAGAGGTATACATCCAGGAAGCCGGGGCACTACCAGTAAGCGGCCCGGATGGGTGGGACGGAGCACACTGCGGTGATCTTGATGAAAACGGAGTAGACGAGCTGTGCCTCACAAGCGGTGTCGTCTTCGGCCCGGTGGGAGATGCCCCAGAACCTACACTCACATGGAGCGGTTCCGACAGCACATCGATGGACCTTGCTGCGGCCGACCTCGACGCCGATGGCGTCAATGAGCTTCTCATCACGGATCCAGGCGCTGCGGCGATGTACCGACTGACCGTCTACGAGCCAGGCGACGTAGAACTTGCGACCGCTGCTGAAACATGCTGGACCGGACCTGCCGGGGAATCCCAAGGCGCTGTCGCGGGCGACGACTTGGACGGTGAAGGGCAGGGGGATGTCGCAGTCGCATGGAGCGATGGTGCTGACACCATCATCTACGTTTTTACAAGCCTGGAAGGTGGGCCGTTCGAAGATGCCGCGACTACTATTCGTGTACCCACCACCGCAATGGCCGTCGGAGACCTCGACGGAGACCAAGACCAGGACCTCATCATAGGCGGTGAGGGTTCGGTGCGGATCTTTCTCGGCCCGATGGAAGCTGGCAGCTTCGAGCCTCGCCAGGCTTCGGCTCACCTGGTGGGGATACAGCACCCTGACGATGGATTCGGCAACGCATTGGTGACGATCAGGAGGAACGGCGCCAGTATCGATGAACTGGTGGTTGGCGCCCCCGACACCACCGAGCCCGCCTCGAATCAAACCGGCGGAATGGTCTACCTTATCGATGGGGGGTTCTAGACTAGTTCACAGGCGGGGTAGGCATTATCGAAGAGTGGTACTAGGCCTTCTCCCGCACGCCCCCGCCAGCCCTCGGGCCGCAACGCATCGCTACCCATGATCGTCGACTGGCGCTGGACCGGGCTGGGTGAGCGCCATGCCAGACGACGAGCCCGTGCCCGTGGTGCGGGTGCAGGCCATGGCGTGAACCAGATGGTTCAGGGCCGGTTGCTGGCCTGGGATGCGGTCCAGCCCTTCGTGGGCGAACCAGGGGCCGCGAACCAGAGGGCTTCCGGGCCAAGCAGTCTTCGTGCCAGAGCGGTGCAACGGGTGGCCGCGACGACCTACCGAATCCGTAGCAGGTGGCCCGCAGGCCGCACGGGGGAGATGAGTCTACGGCGGCGCTCATGGTGAGCATCATCATCGGCATGGGCGTTCGGAGTCGTGAGCTGCGCTCTTCCACTGCCATTGGCGCGAGCAGCCCGATCGTGCACTACCCGAACCACGACCGTTTCTCCGCATACCCCGCCACGGACTTCGCCAGCGTCGCGATCCCCCCGTTCACCACCGACACCCGTTGGTAGATCGTCGTCAGACGGTTTTCGTGATCCGTCAGCACCCCCTTGGCCTCCTTGCGCCACTCCCGCAGCCCGGCCACGTGCCTCTGCAGCATCCGCACGTCTTCGACCCTCGGCCCCGCTCCCTCCAGTGCCATGATCTTCGCCTGGGCCTGACGCAGCTGGCGCTCCAGCACCGCGATCCGCTGCACCAGGGCAGGGTCGGCTACCTGGACCACCTCGCGCTGGACCTGGACCTGCACCGGCTGGGACGGTGGAAGCGGTTGTGGGGCTGCCACCACCGCCGAGGGCTGCACCACTGCGGGCTGCGCTTGCTCGCTCTTGCCCTTACGCGCCCTGAATCCGGCCTGGCGGCAGGCGTCGTTGCAGTAGCGGGCGCTCCTGCGCTTGCCTTCGAGGGTCTCTCCGCAGTTCTGGCAGCTCGCAGACATGTCGATTCTCCATTCCGTGACGTTGCGTTTGTCACGCTACCCCACGATCCTAAGCGCGCTTTCCCGGCTTGTCATGTCACGTTACGGATTTGGCAAGACATGCGGACAGTTCCTGACCATCGGGCTCAGCGGCGATTCTTCGTTCTCTTGTCGTCACCCATCACGGTAGGGGCTCCGCCAAGCCGAGGTCAGCCGTGGGAACTGCCATCCTGGGCCTTTGTCCGCTGGTCCACACCCTCAGCCTCGCCCCCAGGCACCACCCAGCGCCAGCCCCAGGTCTCGTCCCAGCGCCTTGGCCCAGTGCCCAGTGGCACCATGCTCCCTCGATGCTGCACCTCGAGGATCGCGTCCAGCCCCTTCACGCTCCCGCCGTCCTCTGTGGCCACGCTCAACCGCTCCGCCAGCTTGCCGAAGGCCAGCCACAGGGCTTGGGGTGCACGGACGGCCAGCCACATGGCCAGCACCTCGTCTCTGCCCGCGCCCGCTTGGCCTTCCATCGGAGGCAGGGCCTCTTCCAGCAGGGGCAGCATCATGGGCGTGGCGAAGCCGTCGTGCAGCTCGGCCAGGCGCTCGCTGAGCTTCTTGGGGATGTCCTCGGCCGAGGTGGTGATGTCTTCGGGGTCGCTCTGACCCTCGAGGAAGGCGATGATGGCCCGGGACTTGCCCTCGTTGCGGTCCAAGAGCCAGTCGTAGGCGGCATGGACGGGCTCGGGGTGACCGAAGCCGGGCTTGCGGGCCACCAGCCTTCCCGGCGGCCAGGCCCCCTTGCGCCCCTTCACCCCGGCCTCCGCGGCGTGGGCCGCGGCCATGCAGGGGGCGGCTTCCAGCTTGGGGGGCAGGCCCAGGGTCTGCTGGATGCGCTCCTGCAGCCCGGGGTGAAGCAGGAACAGCCAAGGCGTGTCCCGCCACAGGCGGGTGACCAGCGCAGTGGACTGCTTCGGCGTCAACCCATCCCACATGCCCTCGCCCACGTCCAGGCGCTGCATGTGGTCGAGGCTGGCCTCGAAGGCTTCTCGGGGGTGAGCCCAGGTGGGCGTGCCAGGTAT
>CALDOK010000138.1 GCA_937912125.1 uncultured Pseudomonadota bacterium | reverse complement strand
AGCTCCGCTTCGCCATCCGCGAGGGTGGTCGCACCGTCGGCGCCGGCGTCGTCGCGGAGATTATCGAGTAGTACGAATTCTCCCTCGTACGGACTCACGCCCTTGCCAGCCTGGCAGGGGCGTGGTAGTAGGGGGCCGCTTTTCTGAAGCCTCATGCAAAGTGCGTGCCTGAGTCTCAGAGGGGCCTATTGAGCCACTCGAAGCTTCCTCTGGTGCCACGCTGAACGAAGACGGACCCACGGATGAACAACCAGCGCTACATCACCCTGACCTTCCTCGCTGCCGCCGCCATCATCGGTGTGACTGCTCGCAGCGCAGTTGTCGAGGGGATCGCCATCGCCGGTTGGGCCGACCCGCTGTTCCTGAACCTGATTCAGCTCAGCGTCATCACCGCCATCGCCGCGAGTGCCGTCGCCTTCTTCTTCCTGCTCCGCAACAAGCCTGCGGTGTCGTTCGTGGACGAAGTGGTCGTCGAGCTGCGCAAGATCTTCTGGCCCGATCGTGACGAGACCATCAACTCGACCACGGTCGTCATCATCAGCTGTTTTGTCATCACGGTGTCGCTCGCGACATTCGACTTCATCTGGGCCAAGCTCACCAGCTTCTTCCTCTTCTCGTAAGGGCCTAGGGCCCCAAGCCTCCCTTTCGAGGACACCGCCGGCAGGGCGCACTTGGAGAAACGATAGTCATGGCCATGCGCTGGTACGTCGTCCACACCTACTCGGGATACGAGAACACGGCCAAGAAGGCCCTGGAAGAGCGGATCGGTCTGCTCGGGTTCCAGGAGCGGATCGAGGAAGTGCTCGTGCCCACCGAGCAGGTCATCGAGGTGCGCGGCGGCCAAAAGCGAGTGACCACCAGAAAGTTCCTCCCAGGGTACCTCTTGGTCCGCATGGAGCTCGACGACGAGACCTGGCATGTGGTCAAGAACACCCCCAAGATCACCGGCTTTGTCGGAAACATGCGCAACCCTCCCCCCGTCCCCGACGAGGAAGTGGAGCGCATCACCTCTCGCATGACCGATGGCGAGAGCGAGCCCAAGCCCACCATGCACTTCGAGCGTGGTGAAGATGTTCGGGTCAATGATGGTCCCTTCGCCACCATGAAGGGCACCGTCGAAGAAGCCAACCCCACCCGCGGCAAGCTTCGCGTGCTCGTCAGTATCTTTGGCCGCCCAACCGCGGTCGAGCTCGACTACTCCCAGGTCGAAAAGATCGCTTAGTAGCCTCACCGCCTACCAGGCGCCGATTGCAGTCAGGAGTCCATTATGGCCAAGAAAGTAATCCAGCAGATCAAGCTCCAGATTCCGGCCGGTAAGGCGACGCCGTCGCCGCCCGTGGGCCCAGCGCTCGGTCAGGCTGGCGTGAACATCCCGATGTTCTGCAAGGAGTTCAACTCCAAGACGCAGGCCCAGGCGGCCGAGGGTTTCACCATCCCCGTGGTGATCACCGTCTACGCAGACCGTTCGTACAGCTTCATCACCAAGACCCCCCCCGCATCCGACCTGCTGCGTCGGGCGGCGGGCGTCCCCAAGGGGTCCGGTGAGCCCAACAAGACCAAGGTCGGTCGCATCACCCGCGCCCAGGTGCGCGAGATCGCCGAGATCAAGATCCCCGACCTGAACACCACCACAGTTGAGGCGGCCATGCGATCCATCGAAGGAACGGCACGTTCCATGGGGATCGTCGTAAAGTAAACCCATTTGCGTCGGCTGGGGAAGGGCAGGTCGTCGCCCTGTGACCCCACCGCGCACAGGATCTCCCGCGTACCGAGTGCGCGGATCCTGAAGGAGTGAGAGTGGCGAGAAGAAGCAAGAGGTGGAGCGCCGCCCGAGGAGTCGTAGACTCCGAGGCTCGCTACACCCTCGATGAGGCCTTTGGCCTCGTCAGGCAGACTTCGACCGCTCGCTTCGACGAGTCCGTCGAGATTGCCGTGAGGCTTGGTGTCGACCCGCGCCATGCGGATCAGATGATCCGTGGTGCGGTCAGCCTTCCCCACGGCACCGGCAAGACTGTTCGTGTGCTCGTCTTCGCCATGGGCGAGGCGGCACAGGCAGCCGAAGAAGCCGGTGCGGACTTTGTCGGAGCGGATGACCTGGTCAACAAGATCCAGCAAGAAGGCTGGCTCGAGTTCGACAAGGCGGTCGCAACCCCCAACATGATGCCCAAGGTCGGCCGGCTCGGTCGCGTCCTCGGTCCGCGTGGAATGATGCCGAACCCCAAGGTCGGTACCGTTGTCCCCGCTGATCGCGTCGCCGAGACCGTTCGCGAGCTCAAGGCGGGCAAGATCGAGTTCCGCGTCGAGAAGGCCGGTATCGTCCACGCATCGATCGGTAAGGTCAGCATGACGGACGAGCAGCTCACGGCCAACCTCGGCACCTTGCTGGCGACCCTCATGAAGTTGAGGCCGTCGTCTGCCAAGGGCGCGTACGTGCGCGGCGCAGCGATCTCTTCCACCATGGGTATCGGCGTCCGGCTGGACGTCGCTGACCTGATTCGCACCAGCGAAGCGTTCTAGGAGGGACCATGAACCGTCAAGAAAAGCACGAGTTCGTAGACGCCTTCCGTGTACAGCTGAAGACCGCGCCCTTCGTGGTGATCGCTGGCTACGTCGGTACTCCCGTCAACACCTCGAACAAGATGCGCCGGTCCCTCGAGGGGGGCAGTGTGAAGGTGCGCATCGTCAAGAACTCTCTGGCCAAGCTTGCCCTCGAAGGCACCGGGCGCGAAGACCTCGCTCCCTACTTCACGGGCATGACGATGGTGGCGCTCACGGGTGAAGATCCGATCAGCGGCGCCAAGGCCATCAAGGAGGCGTTCGCCGAGGTCAAGACGATCGAAGTCCGCGCCGGGCACTTCGAAGGCGACCTGCTCGACAGCGCTGCTGTCAGCGTCGTCGCGAGCCTGCCCAGCCGCGAAGAACTGTTGGTTACGCTCCTGCGCACTATCCAGGAGCCTGCGCGCCGTGTCCTCGGTATCATCCGGGCCCCGGCACGGGACCTGCTGTTCCTGCTCAAGAACTACGAGAACAAGCTCAACGAGGACTCGGGCGAGTAGTTCCCCGATTCCACGACCCCTCTTTTCTTCAGTATCCATTCTCAAGGAGACGAAACAATGTCCGTCAGCCAAGCCGATGTGGTCGAGTACATCAAGAACCTCAAGCTCGCTGAGGTCAAGGCCCTCATCACCACCCTCGAGGAGGAGCTCGGCGTCGAAGCCAGCGCTCCCATGATGGCCATGGGCGTGATGCCCGGCGCCGCCGCCGTCGAGGAAGTCGAGGAGCAGTCCGAGTTCGACGTGATCCTCAAGGACTTTGGTGAGAAGAAGATCAACGTCATCAAGGCTGTCCGTGCCCTCACCGGGCTGGGCCTCAAGGAAGCCAAGGCCGCCGTCGAGGCCGCCCCGGCTCCCATCCGCGAAGCCGTCAGCAAGGAAGAAGCCGAGGCCGCCAAGAAGGAACTCGAGGAGGCCGGCGCCACCGTCGAGATCAAGTAGGCGGAGCGCTTGCGCGTCCAAGTCAACACGGTTGAGCGTGGGGGTGATTCCCCACGCCCATTCGTGCGGCTGGAGGACAGGGCCATCCTGAGTCCTGCTTCGTACCAGCACAGCGCGGGCCGCATGCCTTCAGGCAGCGGTTCGCGTCTCCAGCCCGGTCGTTCCCGCGGTTTCTGTGGGTTCGTTCGGGCTCGACGCGCGTCAGGTCCTGCGTTGGGTAGGACAGGACGCCGCGTCAACTCGGTCGGTGTTTCTTGCACCGACCGCCGCTGCCGAGCGTGCGCTGGGGTGCGCTGGGCGGCGAGCGAGATCCTGCCCGGCAAGTGACCGAGCCAGCCAGCTGGCGCCTTTTCACGGCTCGGCCCCCACTCGTGAGGTACTCGAAATGCCGAACCTGCTTGCGAACAACCACCGCTACCGTCGCTCCTTCTCGAAGGTCCCGCCTGTGGTGCAGGTGCAGAACCTCATCGAGGTCCAGAAGACCTCCTACGAGCAGTTCCTGCAGAGCAAAGTGGAACCCATGGAGCGAGAGGCGACCGGTCTGCAGGCCGTGTTCCGCTCGGTCTTCCCGATCCAGGACTTCTCGTCCAGGGCGTCGCTGCAGTTCGTCTGCTACGACCTCGAGCAGCCCAAGTACGACGTGGACGAGTGCCGCGAGCGGGGGATGACCTTCTCGGCCCCTCTCAAGGTCACGGTCCGTCTCGTGGTCTGGGATGTCGATGCCGAGACTGGTCAGCGCTCGGTCTCGAACATCAAGGAGCAAGAGGTCTACTTCGGTGAGATCCCCTTGATGACCGAGAACGGCACCTTCATCGTGAACGGCACCGAGCGCGTGGTGGTCAGCCAGCTGCACCGCTCCCCGGGTATCTTCTTCGATGAGAACCCCGCCAAGACCGGTGGCTCCCACAAGACCGTGTTCTCCGCGCGCATCATCCCCAGCAGAGGCTCCTGGATCGACTTCGAGTTCGACACCAAGGACATCCTCTATGTGCGCATCGACCGCCGGCGCAAGCTGCCGGCCACCGTGCTGCTGCGCGCCCTGGGCTACAGCTCCGAAGAGCTGCTCAACTACTTCTACGAGCGCGAGGCGGTTCGCCGCACCGACGACGCCTGGATGAAGGTCAGCTCTACCGACCTGCTCTTCCAGCAGCGTGTCAGCCAGGATCTCGTCCATCCCGAGACCGGCGAGGTCATCTGCCGCGCCGGGAAGAAGATCCTCAAGAACATCCTCCGCAAGATGCGCTCCGCCAACCTCACCCGCTCCGAGATCGTCGAAGTGGACGGCGAGGAGAAGGAGATCGAGGTCGGCGAGCTGCCCATCTCGGAAGAGA
Source organism: uncultured Pseudomonadota bacterium (assembly GCA_937912125.1). Lineage (GTDB taxonomy): Bacteria > Myxococcota_A > UBA796 > UBA796 > JAFGLY01 > CALDOK01. Next base: position 11,415 of record CALDOK010000138.1, on the reverse strand, counting down.
ACCTGATCAACCGCGTCGCCGCCTACGACATCGTGGACATGGAGACCGGAGAGATCCTCGTAGAGTGCAACGAGGAGATCACGGACGAGAACCTCGAGGTCATCCGCGATCGTGGCATCGAGGAGTTCGAGGTCCTCTTTATCGACGGCGTCATCGTCGGCAGCTTCCTGCGCGACACCCTGGCCATGGACCGCATCGAGTCCCCCGAAGAAGCGGTGATCGAGATCTACCGGCGCCTGCGCCCCGGCGATCCTCCCACCTACGACAGCGCCTTGATGCACTTCGAGAACTTGTTCTTCAACCCCGAGCGCTACGACCTCAGCAAGGTCGGCCGCCTGAAGATCAACCACAAGCTCGATCTCAACCTGCCCCTCGAGCAGACCACGCTCACCCGCGAGGACATCCTCCGGGTGGTCAAGTACCTGATCGATCTCAAGAACAACAAGGGCTACATCGACGACATCGACCACCTCGGCAACCGTCGTGTGCGCGCCGTCGGCGAGCTCCTCGAGAGCCAGTACCGCATCGGCCTGGTCCGCATGGAGAAGGCCATCAAGGAGCGCATGAGCTTGAGCGAGATCGAGGCCTTGATGCCACACGATCTCATCAACGCCAAGCCCGTCAGCGCCGTGGTCAAGGAGTTCTTCGGGTCCTCCCAGCTGTCCCAGTTCATGGACCAGACCAACCCCCTGTCCGAGGTCACCCACAAGCGGCGCCTGTCCGCGCTCGGCCCGGGTGGTCTCACCCGTGAGCGTGCCGGCTTCGACGTCCGCGACGTGCACCCCACCCACTACGGTCGTATCTGCCCCATCGAGACGCCCGAAGGCCCGAACATCGGCCTCATCGCGTCGCTGTCCACCTACGCGCGGGTCAACGCCTTCGGCTTCATCGAGACGCCCTACCGCAAGGTGGCCAACGGCACGGTGCTGCCCCAGGTCGAGTTCTTCTCCGCCCTCAAGGAAGAGAACCACATCATCGCCCAGGCGGCGGTGAAGACCGACGCCGATGGAAACTACATCGACGACACAGTGGCCGCCCGCGAGAAGGGCGAGTTCGCGATGGTGCCCAAGGCCAACGTCACCCTGATGGACGTCAGCGCCAACCAGCTGGTGTCTGTGGCCGCCTCGCTGATTCCCTTCCTCGAGAACGACGACGCCAACCGCGCGCTCATGGGCTCCAACATGCAGCGTCAGGCTGTGCCCGTCATCCGCACCGAGGCCCCCCTGGTGGGCACCGGCATGGAGCGGGTCGTGGCCCGCGACTCGGGTGTCACCGCCACCTGCCGTCGCGACGGCACCGTCGAATCGGTGGACGGCTCCCGGATCGTGATCAAGCATGACTCCAACGAGCAGGCCGATGCAGGCGCCGACGTCGATATCTACAACCTCACCAAGTTCGTGCGCTCCAACCAGAGCACCTGCATCAACCAGAAGCCTGTGGTTCGCCCTGGCGACTACGTGCACGCTGGCGAGGTCATCGCCGACGGTCCCGCCACGCAGCTGGGCGAGCTGGCCCTGGGTCAGAACATCACCGTCGCGTTCATGCCTTGGGGTGGGTACAACTTCGAGGACTCCATCCTCATCTCCGAGCGCTTGGTGCGCGACGACTACTTCACCTCGATCCACATCGAGGAGTTCGAGGTGGCTGCCCGCGACACCAAGCTGGGCAAGGAAGAGATCACCCGGGACATCCCCAATGTGGGCGACGAAGCTCTGACCTTCCTCGACGATGCTGGCATCGTGAAGATCGGTGCCGAGGTCCAGTCCGGCGACATCCTGGTCGGCAAGATCACGCCCAAGGGCGAGACCCAGCTCTCCCCAGAAGAGAAGCTCCTGCGAGCCATCTTCGGTGAGAAGGCTGGCGACGTGAAGGACACCTCCTTGCGCGTCCCTCCCGGCGTCTCCGGCATCATCATCGGCGCCCGCGTCTTCGCCCGTGAAGGCGTCGAGAAGGACAGCCGCGCACTCGAGATCGAGCGCGAGTCCGTCGAGGCCATCCACCGCGACCGTGACGAGGCCGTTCGGGCCCTGCGCGACTCCGGTGGCCGTCAGCTGGTCCGTGCCGCCCTGGGCAAGACCAGCGCCGCCCGCCTGATCGACGACGAGACTGGCGAGGTGATCGTGGAAGAGGGTCAGGTCCTGACCGAGGAAGCCCTCCATGCGCTCAGCTTCGAGAGCTTCGAGCGGCTCGCGCTCGAAGAGGAAGGCACCGAGGCCGAGGATCGTATCCACGCCATGCTGCGCCAGGTCACCGAGAAGCAGGACGCCATCCGCGAGCGCTTCGCCGGTAAGATCGATCGTCTGCTCAAGGGCGACGAGCTGTCCCCTGGCGTCATCAAGATGGTCAAGATCTACGTGGCGATCAAGCGCAAGCTGCAGCCTGGCGACAAGATGTGTGGTCGCCACGGCAACAAGGGCGTCATCTCCAAGATCCTGCCCATGGAAGACATGCCCTACCTCGAGAACGGCACGCCGGTCGATCTCGTCCTCAACCCCCTGGGCGTTCCGTCCCGCATGAACGTGGGTCAGATCCTCGAGACCCACCTGGGTTGGGCCACCAAGGGCATGGGCGAGACCATCGGTCAGATGATCGACGAGGCCTACAGCGTCGATGAGCTTCGCGCGTACGTCCGCAGCACGGTGTGCTCCACCAACGACGACAGCGCCGAGTGGGTCGATTCAGCCACCGAGGAAGAGCTGGTCATCTTCGCCAACAAGTACAGAGAGGGCATCCCGGTGGCGACGCCGGTGTTCGCTGGCGCCAAGGAAGAGGAGATCAAGGACGCCCTCGAGCTGGGAAATCGCACTCGCAGCGGGCAGGTCATCCTGTTCGATGGCCGCACCGGCGAGCCTTTCCACAACGACGTCACCGTCGGCATCATGTACGTGCTCAAGCTGCACCACTTGGTGGACGACAAGATCCACGCCCGCAGCATCGGACCCTACAGCCTGGTCACCCAGCAGCCGCTGGGCGGAAAGGCTCAGTTCGGTGGTCAGCGTCTGGGCGAGATGGAGGTCTGGGCCTTGGAGGCGTACGGCGCCGCCTACGGCCTGCAGGAGTTCCTCACCGTGAAGTCCGACGACGTCGCCGGTCGTACGCGCATGTACGAGTCCATCGTCAAGGGCGAGCCGATCCTCGAGGCTGGCCTGCCCGAGTCGTTCAACGTGCTCGTCAAGGAGCTGCAGTCTCTCGCCCTCGATGTCGACCTCATCGAGGACAAGGAAATCCTCCGCTCCTAGTCGCCAGACCCTTTTCTCTTCCTTTTCAGAACAGTCCCGCAGGTCAGCTAGAGCCCGGGAGGCACCGTGAACGAGATCTACAACCTCTTCGACAAGCCAAAGAACCCTCTGAACTACGTCGCAGTCAAGATCAGCTTGGCGTCGCCAGAGAAGATCCGAAGCTGGTCTCACGGTGAAGTCCGTAAGCCAGAGACCATCAACTACCGCACGTTCAAGCCCGAGAAGGATGGCCTCTTCTGCGCCAAGATCTTCGGGCCCGTGAAGGACTACGAGTGCCTGTGCGGCAAGTACAAGCGCATGAAGCATCGTGGGATCACCTGCGAGAAGTGCGGTGTCGAGGTGGTGCAGTCCAAGGTGCGTCGCGAGCGCCTGGCCCACATCAACCTGGCCACCCCCGTCGCGCACATCTGGTTCCTCAAGTCCCTGCCCAGCCGCATCGGGAACATGCTCGACGTGACGCTCAAGGAGCTCGAGCGGGTGCTGTATTGCGAGTCCTACATCGTCACCGACCCGGGTGAGTCCACCCTCAAGGAAGGCGAGATCCTGACGGAAGAGGACTACCAGGAGGCCATCGCCACCTTCGGCTACGGCTCCTTCGAGGTCGGCATGGGCGGCGAGGTCATCCGCGAGATGCTCAACCGCCTGGACGTGGTCGCTCTGGGCGACAAGCTGCGCACCGAGATGAAGGAGACCAGCTCCGACGCTCAGCGGCGCAAGATCGCCAAGCGCCTCAAGATCGTCGAAGCCTTCCGCGACTCGGGCAACCGCCCCGAGTGGATGATGCTCGAGGTCATCCCGGTCATCCCTCCCGATCTGCGCCCCCTGGTGCCCCTCGATGGTGGCCGCTTCGCGACCTCGGACCTCAACGACCTGTATCGCCGCGTCATCAACCGCAACAACCGCCTCAAGCGATTGCAGGATTTGAACGCCCCGGAAATCATCATCCGCAACGAGAAGCGCATGCTTCAGGAAGCGGTCGATGCGTTGTTCGACAACGGGCGTCGCGGCAAGATCTTCACCGGCCCCAACAAGCGCCCACTGCGCTCCCTGTCCGACATGCTCAAGGGCAAGCAGGGTCGCTTCCGTCAGAACCTGCTCGGCAAGCGCGTGGACTACTCCGGCCGCTCCGTCATCGTGGTCGGTCCCGAGCTGCGCCTGCACCAGTGCGGCCTGCCCAAGAAGATGGCCCTCGAGCTGTTCAAGCCCTTCATCTACAACAAGCTCGAAGAGCGCGGCTACGTCACCACCATCAAGGCCGCCAAGAAGATGGTGGAGAAGGAGCGCGAAGAGGTGTGGGACATCCTCGAAGAGGTCACCCAGGAGCACCCCGTGATGCTCAACCGGGCGCCCACCCTGCACCGCCTCGGCGTGCAGGCCTTCGAGCCGGTCCTCATCGAGGGCAAGGCCATCCAGCTGCACCCGCTGGTCTGCACCGCCTTCAACGCCGACTTCGACGGCGACCAGATGGCCGTGCACGTGCCCCTGAGCATCGAGGCCCAGATCGAGGCCCGCGTGCTGATGATGTCCACCAACAACATCCTCAGCCCCGCCCACGGCAAGCCCATCATCCAGCCCAGCCAGGACATCGTCCTGGGCGCCTACTACACCACCCGCGAGAAGAAGTTCGCCAAGGGCGAGGGCCGCGTGTTCTCCACCCCCGGCGAGGTCATCCAGGCCTACGACTCGGACGAGGTCGATCTGCACGCCAAGATCATGGTGCGCATCCCCGCAGAGCCCCTCGAGAGTCGCATCCCCGCCACCGTCACTCGGCTCGCCCGAGAGATGGAGCAGCGTGGTGAGAAGGAGCTCGGAGACTTCCACCTGGTCCTGGGCGTCGATCATCCGGACCGCCAGGAAGTCTGGCACGTCTACCGCGGTCACGTCTGGAAGGCGGCGGCCGGCAGCTCCATCGGCGAAGTCGCCTCCATGGGCGGAGACATCGCCTGCTTCGTGGACGGTCGTCAGGACGACGACGTCGCTCGCGCCATCGCCACCATCGACCTCTGGCATCGCGGCGGTGAGAAGCCGGCCGTCTCTGGCGAGGGGCAGGGCTATCGCTTCGGGTGCAGCTTCCTCGAGGAAGGCACCGATCTGGCGACCTTCGCGCCTATCGACCCCGATGGCGAGACCATCGAAGGTGTCGAGGTGCTCACCGGCGACGCTTGGTCTGCCCAGGCTATCCGGCTCACCAAGCTGCGTGGCAACGTCCGCGCTGTCGGCGTGGTCTTCCCCAAGGTCGCGATCGCGGACGGCGAGTTCCTTGTGGACGCACGCTTCAACACAGCCCGCCGCCTCGAGATCCTGAGCGAGGCCATCGTCGCCCTGCGCAGCAAGCTCGGCGAGGATCTGGTGATGGTGATCTGCCCGGCCGGGTTCTTCGGCTACAAGGGGCGGGTGCCGGTGCTCACCGACTCCCAGGATCCCAACGTGGTCGAAGGCCTCGGCGAGCTGGTGCAGACCACCGTGGGGCGCGTGCTCTTCTACGAGATCGTGCCCAGCGAGCTGCCCTTCTCCGAGATCAACCAGGTGCTCAAGAAGCGGGCGCTCGGCGACCTCATCGACCGCTGCTACCGCGTGGCCGGTCCCAAGAAGACCGTCCTGCTCGCCGACCACCTCATGAAGCTCGGCTTCTCCATGGCCACCGAGGCCGGTGTGTCGGTCTGTATCGATGACATGCACATTCCCACGCGCAAGCAGGCCATCCTGGATGCCGCGCACCAGGAAGTGCGCGACATCGAGGAGCAGTACCAGGACGGCCTCATCACCGTGGGTGAGAAGTACAACAAGGTCGTCGACCTCTGGTCCGGCGTCACCGACCAGATCTCGAAGGAGCTCCTCGAGGAGCTGAGCGTCGAGACCGTGGTGGCGTCCGATGGCACCACGGCGACCCAGCCCTCCTTCAACTCCCTCCACATGATGGTTGACTCCGGCGCTCGCGGTTCGCCCACCCAGGTGCGACAGCTGGCCGGCATGCGCGGTCTGATGGCCAAGCCCTCCGGCGAGATCATCGAGACCCCGATCACGGCCAACTTCCGCGAGGGCCTCTCGGTCCTGCAGTACTTCATCTCCACCCACGGCGCTCGCAAGGGGCTGGCGGACACGGCGCTCAAGACCGCCAACTCCGGCTACCTCACCCGTCGCCTCGTGGATGTGGTCCAGGACACCATCGTGACCGCCAAGGACTGCGGCACCCACGACGGCATGGAGGTCACCAGCCTCATCGAAGGCGGTGAGGTCATCCAGCACCTGGGCGAGCGCGTCCTGGGGCGCGTGGCGGCTGAGGACATCCTCGATCCCTACAGCGACGAGATGCTCGTCCAGCGGAACGAAGATCTGGACGAGGAGAAGGTCGATCGCATCGTGCAGGCTGGCGTGGAGAGCATCAAGATCCGCTCGGTCATGACCTGCGAGATGCGCTGGGGCGTCTGCGCCATGTGCTACGGTCGTGACCTGGCCCGCGGTGAGCTGGTGAACGTGGGTGAGGCCATCGGCGTCATCGCCGCCCAGTCCATTGGCGAGCCCGGCACTCAGCTCACCATGCGCACCTTCCACATCGGTGGTGTGACCAGCGGCGGCGTCACCCAGTCCAGCCTGGAGCTCAAGACCAGCGGCGTGGTCAAGTACAGCGAGGCGCTGCTCACCGTGGTGGACCGCCACGGCGGCATCGTGGCCATGAGCCGCAACGGCGAGATCGCCGTGGTGGACGAGAAGGGCCGCGAGCGCGAGCGCTACGGCATCCCCTACGGGGCCAAGATCCTGGTCAAGGACGGCGAGCGCGTCGCGTCGCGCTCCAAGATCGCCGAGTGGGACCCGTTCGCCACGCCCATCATGGCCAACACCGAGGGCATCGTGAAGTACGAGGATCTCGAGGATGGTCGCTCCACCGCCCGTCAGGTGGACGAGATCACCGGGCGTTCGCGTATGGTCGTCACGGAGTTCAAGGACACCGACCTCAAGCCACGCATCGTGCTCAAGGCTACCGAGGGTCGCAAGATCAGGAACAGGTTCTTCCTGCCTGTCGGCGCCAACATCCTGGCCCAGGAAGGCGAGGACATCCAGCCTGGCGACGTGCTGGCCAAGATCCCGCGCGAGACCACCAAGACCAAGGACATCACCGGTGGTCTGCCCCGTGTCGCGGAGCTCTTCGAGGCCCGCAAGCCCAAGGAGGTCGCCATCATCACCGTGATCGACGGTGTGGCGTCCTTCGGCAAGGACACCAAGGGCAAGCGGCGCATCGTGGTCACCCCCGAGAACGGTGAGGCCGAGGAGTACCTGATCCCCAAGGGCAAGAACATCACCGTCAACGAGGGCGACTACGTGCGCGCTGGCGACGCCCTGATGGACGGCTCGGTCAACCCCCACGACATCCTCAAGGTCTCTGGCGAGGATGCCCTGGCTGGCTACCTGGTGGACGAGGTGCAGGAGGTCTACCGCCTGCAGGGCGTGAAGATCAACGACAAGCACATCGAGGTCATCGTGCGCCAGATGCTGCGGCGAGTGAAGATCCGCTCCGTCGGCGACACCGAGTTCCTGGTGGACGAGCAGGTCGAGAAGCACAAGTTCGAAGAAGCCAACCGCAACGTCTCCGCCATGGGTGGGCGTTCGGCAAGCGCCGACAACCTGCTGCTCGGTATCACCAAGGCCAGCCTCAGCACCGATTCCTTCATCTCCGCGGCCTCCTTCCAGGAGACCACCCGCGTGCTCACCGAGGCTTCCATCAATGGCAAGATGGACGCCCTGCGCGGCCTCAAGGAGAACGTCATCATGGGGCGCCTGATCCCTGCTGGCACCGGCTTCGCGGCCTACCAGGCGCTCGGCATGATCTCCGGTGACAAGAGCGCTGCCAGTGACGAGGACGGCGCTGTCTTCGACGAGGGGCTCCTGGAGCTGCCTCCCGAGGGCGTCGAGCAGCCCGCCGAGGCCTAGTCTCGAAGGGCGCTGGGCGTCGAAAGGAGCCCGATCATCACGAGGTGGTCGGGCTCCAGTCGTTTTGCTTGACAGCCAGGTGCTCCACGCATAGATGGGGCCGGCCGCGGGGGAGGTGCCCCGGGTTGGCGTGTCGTGCGTCCGCTCTCTGGCACCACCACGAATCCCCGAAACGCTTGGAGTAGAAAACGTGCCCACCATCAACCAGCTTGTCCGCATGGGCCGCAAGAAGGTCAAGAACAAGACCGACTCGCCCGCCCTCAAGGCCTGCCCACAGAAGCGTGGCGTGTGCACCCGCGTGTACACCACCACCCCGAAGAAGCCGAACTCCGCCCTTCGCAAGGTGGCACGTGTTCGCCTCACCAATGGGATGGAGGTCACCACCTACATTCCCGGTGAAGGCCACAATCTTCAGGAGCACAGCACCGTGTTGATCCGCGGCGGTCGCGTCAAGGATCTTCCGGGTGTGCGCTACCACGTCATCCGCGGCGTTCTCGACACTCAGGGTGTCGATGATCGTCGGCAGGGTCGTTCCAAGTACGGCGCCAAGCGCCCCAAGAAGTAGCGAGAGGAACGTCGAATGCCTCGTCGTCGCGAAGTACCCAAGCGTATTCCACTGCCGGACCCGAAGTACGGTGACCGTCTGGTCACTACCTTCATGAACAAGATCATGCTCCGTGGCAAGAAAGCCACTGCCGAGCAGATCGTGTACGGCGCTTTCTTGATCATCGAGGACCGCACTCGCGAAGACCCAGTCAAGGTCTTCCGGCGCGCTCTCGATAACGTCATGCCCATGGTCGAAGTCAAGTCCCGCCGTGTCGGTGGCTCGACCTACCAGGTGCCCATGGAGGTGGCCTCCGGCCGTCGCGTGGCGCTGGGTATGCGTTGGTTGATCTCCTACGCCCGCGGGCGCAAGGGCAAGCCGATGCAGGAGCGCCTGGCGCTCGAGCTCATCGAGGCTTCCCACAACCGCGGAAGCGCTGTGAAGAAGAAGGACGACACCCACCGCATGGCCGAAGCCAACAAGGCCTTCGCGCACTACCGCTGGTAGGGTAGGGGCGCCCCGCGCGCCCACGCTTGCACTCCACATAGGGAGCACTCGAGCGACGCCACCCCGCAGACAGGACCCCTGACCAGGATCCCGGGGAAACAAGCCGCCGCCAGAGAAAGCTCTCGACCCGTCACCTCCGCCGAGCCCCCCCAAGGGCTCGGGCCTGCAGACGCAGGCGAAAAGCTCATGTCCATTCGTAGCATCCGCAACATCGGCATCATGGCTCATATCGATGCTGGCAAGACCACGCTGACAGAGCGTGTGTTGTACTATACGGGTGTGTCGCATCGCATGGGCGAGGTGCATCACGGCACCGCCACGATGGACTGGATGGAGCAGGAGCAAGAGCGCGGCATCACCATCACGGCTGCAGCGACCACCTGCTTCTGGCGTGACCATCAGGTCAACATCATCGACACGCCGGGCCATGTGGACTTCACCGTAGAGGTGGAGCGCTGTCTCCGAGTGCTCGATGGTGCCGTCGCGGTGTTCACCGCGGTCGAGGGGGTCCAGCCCCAGTCCGAGACCGTCTGGAAGCAGGCCGAGCGCTACCACGTGCCCCGCATCGCGTTCATCAACAAGATGGACCGCAGCGGTGCCGACTTCGTCGGCGCGGTGGCCAGCATCCGTGACCGGCTCGGCGCCTATCCGGTGCCCTTCCAGCTGCCTATCGGTCAAGAGGCCGACCATCGCGGCGTGATCGACCTGGTCCGCATGGTCGCGTTGGTCTACGACGACGACAGCCTCGGGGCCAACTTCGAGGTCACCACGATCCCCGCCGACCGGCTGGAAGAGGCCGCCAGGGCTCGCGTGGCGCTGGTCGAGGCCGTCGCAGAAGAAGACGACGACATGCTGCAGCGCTACCTCGATGGAGAGCCCGTCGAGGCCGAGCAGCTCATGGCGGCCGCCAGGCTGGCCACTATCTCCGAGCGCATCGTGCCAGTTTTCTGCGGCTCCGCCTTCAAGAACAAGGGTGTCCAGCCGCTGCTCGACGCCGTGGTGGACCTGCTCCCGTCGCCAGCGGACCTGCCCGCCGTCCGGGGTGTGTCGCCAGACGACCCCGAGGTCGCCATCCTGCGCAAGGCCGATCCCGACGAGCCCTTCTCGGCGATGGTCTACAAGATCTCGAACGATCCCTTCGTGGGCACCCTGACCTACATGCGGGTCTACTCGGGCACCGCAACCAGTGGCACGCTGCTGGTCAATCCTCGCACCAACAAGCGGCATCGCATCGGGCGTATCCTGCGCATGCATGCCAACAAGCGAGAGGACATCCGCGAGGTTCAGGCCGGCGACATCGCCGCCATGCCGGGGATGCGCGGGCTGGTCACCGGGGAGACCCTCTGCGATCCCAAGGACCGCGTTGTGCTCGCCCCCATGGACTTCCCCGAGCCGGTGATCTCCGTGGCCATCGAGCCCTACACCAAGCTCGACGAAGAGAAGCTCTCGAACGTGCTGGCCAAGCTGGCGGTGGAAGACCCCACCTTCCGCGTGAACACCGACGAAGAGTCCGGTCAGGTGATCCTGTCCGGCATGGGCGAGCTGCACCTCGAGATCATCCAGGACCGCCTGCTGCGCGAGTTCTGCGTCAACGCACGCTTCGGTCGTCCCCAGGTGGCCTACCGTGAGACCTTCCTGCGCAAGGCGCAGGGCGTCGGTCACTTCAAGCGTCAGACCGGCGGCCGTGGCCAGTTCGCCCACTGCGTCATCGAGATCGAGCCCTGTGAGCCTGGCGAGGCGTTCAGCTTCCACGACAAGGTCGTGGGAGGCGCGATCCCTCGCGAGTTCATCAGGCCGGTTCAGCAGGGCATTCAGCAGGCCCTCGAGCGCGGTATCCTCGTCGGCTTCCCGATCGTCGACGTCAAGGCCACACTGCTGGACGGCTCCTACCACGAGGTGGACTCGTCCGAGATGGCGTTCCGTATCGCCGGTCAGATGGCCCTTCGTGACGCAGCGCTCCACGCGGAGCCGGCTCTCCTCGAGCCCCTCATGCGGGTCGAGGTGACCACCCCCGAGACCTACATGGGTGCCGTCGTGGCGGACATGTCGGGTCGCCGCGGCAACATCTTTCAGCTCGAGTCTCGCGGCCTGGTCCAGGTCATTCGGGCTCACGTTCCCCTTGCGTCCATGTTTGGGTATGCAACTGATCTTCGATCGGTTACCCAGGGGCGCGCCACGTTCACCATGCACTTCGACCAC
>CALDOK010000137.1 GCA_937912125.1 uncultured Pseudomonadota bacterium | reverse complement strand
CCTTCCTCACCCTCGGCGCCTTCCTGGCCGTATTCCTGGGCGAGCGCACCTTCGGCGAGAGCGGCATGTCCCGGTGGTTCCTGGATGCCGTGGGCGTGGCCGCCCTGCTGGTGGCCCTGGTCCTGCGCGCCCGCGAGCACCAGAGCGCCGTGAGCGACTACCTGCGCCGCGCTCAGCGTCACGCCATCGCGCTCAGCCTGGTCGCCGTGCTGGGCTTGGTCCTCTACGTGCTGGGCACCGATCTGGTGGTCGACAAGCTGGGCTTCGAGGATCAGCTGGCCGGCCGCTGGCAGGTGGCCTTCGGTGCCCTGTGGCCCATCCTGGTGGCTGTCGGCCTGTTGCCCACGGTCCTGATCGATCGCGCCATCGCCGCCTCCCCGGCCGCGCCCCACCCGGCACGGGTGAGAGACGCCGTGGACAACGGCCTCACCGCCGTGCTGGCCATCGCGCTGCTCTTCCCGCTGAACTGGCTGGCCCAGGATCTCAACCACCGCTGGGACCTGGCCTACTTCAAGACCACCGAGCCGGGCACCTCCACCGCCGCCATCATCGACAACCTCGATGAGCCCATTGAGGTGGTGTTGTTCTTCCCCACATCGAGCGACGTGGGTCGCGAGGTGCTGCCCTACTTCGAGGCGCTGGCCGGCCCGAACCTGAGCGTGGCCCTGGTGGACCACGCCCTCGAGCCCGTACGCGCCAAGGAGCTCAAGGTCCGCGACAACGGGAACATCGCCTTCGTGCAGGGTGAGCACAGCGAGACCCTCAAGATCGGCACCGACATCGACAAGGCCCGCCGCACCCTCAAGAAGCTCGACAGCGAGGTCCAGAAGACCCTGCTGGCCATGGCCAAGGGCGAGCGCAAGGCCTACTTCACCTCCGGCCACGGCGAGCTGGACTGGCGTGGCTCGGAAGGGCCCGACACCAAGATCTCGCTGCTCAAGAAGCTGCTCGAGGCCCTCAACTACCAGGTCGAGACCCTGGGCATCGGCGAGGGCCTGGCCAGCGCGGTGCCCGACGACGCCTCCATCGTCTTCGTGCTCGGCCCCACCGACGCCTTCCTCCCCTCCGAGGTCCAGGCCCTGCAGGCCTACCGTGAGGGGGGCGGCAGCCTGCTGGTGGCCCTCGAGCCCAGCCTCGCCGACGGCAAGGACCCTGGCCTCGAGCCCCTGTTGACCGAGCTGGGCGTGCAGTGGTTCCCCACCACCCTGGCCATCGATGACGCCCAGGCCTTCCTGCCCATCCAGGGCGGGATCGTCGACCGCCAGAACCTGGGCACCAACCGCTACTCGTCCCACGAGAGCGTCGGCACCCTGAGCAAGAACCGTCGCGCGGCCTGGATGATCTTCCCGGGCACCGGCTGGTTCGAGGAGACCGAAGGTCACCTGGGCAAGGTCACGGCCACGGTGCGCACCCAGGCCCAGACCTGGGACGACCTGGACGGCGACTTCGAGTTCGATGACGGCGCTGAAGCCCGCAAGGTGCGCGACCTGGCCATGGTGGCCAGCGGCCCCGCGGCCGACGACGGCGAGTACCGGGCGGTGCTGGTGGGCGATGCCGGCTTCGCAGCCGACCTGGTGTTGCCCAACAAGGCCAACGCCCAGTTCGTCATCGACGCCACCAACTGGCTGCTCCACGAAGAGGAGCTGTCCGGCACCATCAACGACGAAGAAGACATCAAGATCGTGCACAGCAAGGAAGGCCAGGGGATGCTGTTCTACGGCACCACCTTCCTCGTGCCGCTGGCGCTGGGGATCTTCGGCTTCGTCCGTGTCCGCATCCGCCGCAAGTCCCGGAAGGGGGTCGCATGAGCCGTAGCTTCTGGATCTACAGCGGGGTCCTCGTGGCCCTGCTCCTGGCCGCCTGGCTTCGCTGGACCGGCGTCTTCTCGGCGGACGAAGAGTCCCAGGCCGACGCCGTGGTCATCATGCGCGCCGAGCTCGAGGACATCGAGCGCATCGCCTTCCACAACGACAAGCTCGACGTCGCCATCACCATGAAGGACGACGCCCTGGGCCGCTACGCCTGGGTGGAGCTCGAAGAGCGCAAGAAGAAGCCCAAGCCCGTGGTGCAGGACGAACTGCCCACCGATCTGGACGAGCCCAGCGTGGACGAGCCTGCCGTGGACGAGCCCACCGTGGACGAGCCTGCCGTGGACGAGCCCACCGTGGACGAACCCACCCCGGAGGGCGAGGAGGCCGTGGCCTCGGAGGAGCCTCCAGAGGAGGAGTTCGACATCGAGATCGAGACCTCCCAGTTCAAGGGTGGCGACGCGGTCACCAAGCTGCTCGAGTCCTTGGCTCCCCTCCAGGCCGTGCGCGCCCTGGGCGAGGTCCCCCAGGACAAGCTCGCGGATCTCGAGCTCGAGACCCCCGAGTCCTGGATCGAGATCACGCGCCGGGGCAAGGTGCGCAGGCTCGAGGTGGGCGGCGAGGCCTACGGCACCCGCGACTTCTACGTGCGTGATGTGGAGACCGGCAAGTTCTACCTGGTGGACGCCGACGTGTTTCGGCCCCTCAAGTATGCCAAGAGCCGGCTCCCCGATCGCCGCCTGAGCGATCTGGAGCAGCCCGACATCGCCCGCGTGGTGCTGCAGGCCACCTCTGGTCGCGTCGAGCTGGTCCACCAGAACCGCCAGGACAAGGACGCCGCCTACTGGGCCAGCAGCGTCGATCCCGAGGTGCCGGTGGAGCTGTACTCCAACTGGCTCGACAAGGCGCTGCGGCTCAAGGGCCTCTCCTACGTGCAGCCCGAGTCCGCCCCCGCGGGCCTGCAGCCGGCCTTCGAGGTCAGCTTCGTGCCCGAGGACGGCGCGGCCCACACCGTGCGGGTCTTCGAGCAGACCGACGCCGAGGGTGGCGAGTCCAGCTGGTACGCCAGCTCGGAGTTCACCCGCGGCATGATGGAGCTGCACGGCGTGCTGGCCTCCGAGGCCGCTCAGGACGTCCCTGACGTCATCGACGCCCAGCCCGGCGACGAGCCCATCGACATCGACGAGGACGCACTCGAGGTGCTGGCTCCCTGACCGTCGCCGCCGTCGCGACGCGAGCCCCCCTCCTCGAGGGGGGCTTCGTGCTCAGGGTCGGAGGTATCGTACCGTCTGACATTGATTCGGCTCGGAGCTCGCCGGCCGAGCACCCCGCTGTCGACGCTTCGGATCCTTGACGTGACTCGCCACGCCTGCGGCTCCTCATCGCCGGCAGCGGGCCGCTCTTCTCGGCGACCATACGAGCCGCACCTGCGTCAGCCGGTATCAGACCTCGGCCAGCTGTACGATCACCACGGTGACGTTGTCGTCGCCGCCGGCGTCCAGGGCGCCGCGCACGAGGGCGTCGGGCAGCTCGGGGGCGTCGTGGGCCTGGAAGATCTCGGTGAGCTCGGCGTCGTCGAGGGGGTCGGTGAGGCCGTCGGAGCAGATCATGAAGATGTCTCCGGTGTCCACCGGGCGGGTGGAGGTGTCGGGCTCGACCGGACCGTGGAAGCCCACGCTCTGGGTGAGGATGTTCTTGTGGGGCACCACGCGCGCCAGCTCAGGGGAGATGCGCCCCGCGTCGAGCTCCATCTGCACCACGGTGTGATCCCGGGTGAGCCGCTGGAGGCGCTTGTTCCGGTACATGTAGATGCGCGAATCGCCCACGTGGGCCAGGTGGGCCATGCCGTCTTCGATCAGCAGCAGGCACAGGGTGGTGCCCATGCCCGCATAGGCTGGGTTGGCCAGGGCTTCCTGGCGGATGCGCAGGCTGGCCTGGTTCATGGCGTAGCGCATGCGCTCCCGGAGCATGTCCGGGTAGTCCTCGACCACCCGGTCCAGCCGGGTCTCATCGGGATCGAGCTCGCCCAGGATGATGTCCCGAACGGTCTCGACCGCCAGCTGCGCCGCGATCTCGCCTGCGGCGTGACCACCCATGCCGTCAGCCAGCAAGAAGAGGCCTTCATCCTCGCGAACGGAGAAGAAGTCTTCGTTCTGTTCCCGGACGGGTCCGGGGTCGGTCAGGGCGTAGGCCTCGGCGCGCATGGGGATCCCTGGGGCTTGACGATCGGCTCGGCTCTTGATCTCGGAACCGTCTGTCATTAACGCAACCTGTAGACCTGGGCAGGTGCCCGTCTGCTCATGGTAGTGTCACCAGCCCACCCCCTCGCACGAACCCCTGCCGTCTGCAGCACCTTTGTGTGCCTCCGACGCTGGTATTCCCCGGACTGTATGTGAGCACGCGCTTCCCTTCCTCGGATCCTGGTGTCGGCGATCGCGTCGGCAGCTACCAGATCACTGGCCTACTCGGCCGTGGCGGGATGGCTGTGGTCTATGCCGCGCGCCATGTGGAGACCGGGCGCTCCTACGCCCTCAAGCTCCTGCTGGCCCATGTGGACAGCGAAGAGGTCCGGGAGCGCTTCCAGCGTGAGTTCCGCGCCCTGTCGCAGCTGGATCACCCCAACGTGATCCGCGTAGTCGAGGCAGGCTTGCTGGGGCAGCGGCCCTTCTACCTGATGGAGCTGCTGGCCGGTCACGATCTCAAGCGCGAGATGGAGCTGTGGCTGGACCTCTCCCTTGGAGAGCGTTTCCGCCGGGCCGAGGACGTCTTGCTGCAGGTCAGCGCTGCGCTGGCCCACATCCACGCCCGTGGGCTGGTCCACCGCGACATCTCTCCGAGCAACATCTTTGTGCTGCACACCGGCGACGTGAAGCTGATGGACTTCGGCGTGGTCAAGGAGCCTGGCACCGACCTGACCTCGGTGGGCGAGCTGGTGGGCACGGTGGCCTACATCGCCCCCGAACAGTTCACGGGTGAGCGGGTCGACGAGCGCGCCGATCTGTACAGCCTGGGGGCCGTGCTCTACGTCATGCTCACCGGGCGCCGGCCTTTCCACGCGCGCACCCTGGCCGGCTACCTCGAGAAGCACATGCACCGCGCGCCGCGGCCGCCCAAGGAGATCGTGCCCTCGCTGCCCGATCACCTGGACGAGGCCTGCCTGCGCCTGCTGGCCAAGGATCCCGCCGACCGCTTCGCCTCTGCCAGCCACCTGCTGCACTTCATCAAGCAGGGCGCGCCCATCAGCGTCGACATCAAGGGCGGCCGCTGGCCCCTGCGCACGGTCGGCCGCGCGGGCGAGCTGGCGCGGCTGCGCGAGGCCGTCTCCCTGCTGCAGTCTGGACGGGGCGGCGTGCTCTTGCTCGAGGGCCCCGCGGGCTCCGGCAAGACCAGGCTCATCGACGACATCTCGGCCCACGCCCGGGAGCGGGGCCTGCCGGTCTTCACCGGTGTGTGCCGTCGCGGCGGCGGTCGCGCATTCTCGGGCTATGCCCAGCTCTTCGACAGCCTTGTGGCCGACGGAAATGAGCCGGCCGCCGAGATCCTGGGGCGGGTCTTCAGCGCCCAGGAAGAGCGCAGCTCTGCCGCGCCGGTGGAGCGCTACGCGGCCTTCGCCGCCTTCCTCGAGCTGGTTCGGGCCCAGGGCCCGGCGATGGTGGTGCTCGAGAACCTGCAGCGCGCCGACTCCAGCTCCATGGCGCTCACCGAGTACCTGGTCCGCAACATGCTGGGCCTGGCCAAGGACCCTGTGCTCTTCGTGCTCACCCGCTGGCCCGTGGCCGAGGGCCCCGACGCCCTGGCCAGCCTGGTCACGGGCGAGACCACTGGGGTCGAGGTGGAGCGTCTCGCCCTGGGGCCGCTGAACGTGGCTGCCGTCGAGGATCTGTTGCTGTCCATCGTGCCCGGCGATCGCAGCGCCTCCGCGCTGGCGCGGCGGGTCCACCGCGAGGGCGAGGGCAACCCCCACTTCATCGTCGAGATGATCCGCGGCTTCGTGGACGAGCGCGTCATCGAGGTCGACGACCACGGCTTCGCTCGCCTGCGGCGCGACATCGGCGAGATCACCCGCTCGGGCCTGCCCCTGCCGCTGTCCCTGCGCCACGCGCTGCGGGAGCGCCTCGAGCCCCTGTCCGAAGACGCCCGGCGCCTGGGCATCGTGGTGGCCATCGCGCGGCAAGAGGTCGGGCTGGACCTGCTGTGCCGGGTCACGGGCATGGACGAGGACGAGCTCATCGAGGTGGTCGATGAGCTGGTCGAGGCCGGCGTGGTGCGCTGCCGGCGCGTGGGCGGGGAAGAGCGGCTGGACATCTCCCAGTCGGGCCTGCGGGACGTGCTGCTCGACAGCCTGGACAAGGCGGAGCGCACGAAGCTGCACCGGGCCATCGGCCGCGTGCTCGAGCGCCTGTGGCGCGGGCGGCTGGGTCCGGTCCTCGAGGTCATCGCCTGGCACTTCGAGCAGGGCGAACTGCCCGCCAAGGCCTACCCCTACCTGGTGCGGGCGGGCGAGCACTTGATGTCCCGCTCGCTCATGGCCGAGGCGCTCACCGCCTTCGATCGTGCTCTGCGTCTCGAGTCTGTCGCCCGGGAGTACCTGCTGCTGGACGAGGCCGACCGGGCCCTGGCGCGCCTGCTGCTGGCCCGCAGCCGCGCCTTCGCCCACCTGGGGCGCTGGGAGGAAGCCGACAGCGAGGTCCACACGGCCCACCGCATCGCCGGCGAGCTCGAGGACGAGCGCCTGCTGGCTCAGACGAACTACGAGCTCGGCTGCATGCACCGTCGCCACACCGATCTGGATCGAGCCGACGAGCACTTCGTGCGCACCCTCGAGCTGGCTCGGAAGGTGGGCGACGCCTCTCTCGAGATCGCCTCCATCAACCGCCGCGGCGGCATCCGCTGGGCCTGCGACGACCTGGACGGCGCCAAGCGCGCCTGGATCCAGGTGCTGGCCCTGGGCGAGACCACCCAGGACCGACGCTCGGTGGCCGCGGGCTACGGCGGCCTGGGCCTGATGGCCATCTGCCGGGGCCAGAGCGCCGAGGCCCGCCGCTACCTCGAGCAGGCCTGCCGCGAGTACGAGGCCCTGGGCGCGGTGGACGCGCTGATCATCACCCGCATCAACCTCATCGAGCTGTACCACCTCACGGGCAACCTGCGGCGTGGCCTCGAGCTGGCCGACAAGGCCGTGGCCCAGTCCAGGGAGATCCGGCACGAGGAGGGCGTCGCCCTGGGCCTGCGCTACCGCGCCATGATCCTCGTCGATCTCGGCCGGCTCGACGAGGCCACGTCCCATGTCGAGGACGCGCTGGCGCGGGTCAGCGAGCAGGGCAATGTCGAGGAGCAGCTGGGCTGCTACGCTTCCATGACCCGCATCGCGGTGTACCGCTGCGACTGGCGCGACGCCGAGGCCTGGCTCGACAAGGCCGAGCCGCTGTTGTTCCGCTACGATCTCGAGGGGGTCGCCCCCATCCTGCATGCCTGGCGAGCCAGGGTGCGCGCCGAGCAGGGTGACGCCCAGGGTGCCATGGAGGCCATCGGACGCTCCGACGCCCTGGACGTCCGCCGCTGGGCCCTGCACCTGGTGCGCTCGGATTTGTCCATCGGGCGAGCCCTCGCCAAGGTGGATCGTCGGGCCGACGCCATGGTGAGGGCCGAGCAGGCGCTGCAGCGCGCCGACGCGGCAGGTTACCGATTCTACACCTTCAAGGCCAGGAAGCTGCTGGCAGACGTGGCGCAGGACCCCGCGGACGTCGACCGTCACTCCCGGGTGGCACGGGCACTGGCCCGCTCCCTGGCGGCCAACCTGTCCACCGTCGACGCCGCGTCTTTCCTGGCCCACCACGGCTTCGAGTAGAGCTTTTCCGCGCACCCCTATAGGGTGTGGCAGAGTGTGCGTCCCCCAAGGATGTGCCACGGAGGAGCCTGGCCGTGAGCGACGTAGAGCTTCCAGCCCAGGGAGAGCTGCTCGGACCCTATCGCTTGCTCGGCGAGCTGGGCGCGGGCGGGATCGCCACCGTGTTCCGGGCTGTGGGCCCGGACGGCGAGCTGGTGGCCCTCAAGGTCCTGCACCCCAGCAAGCTCGACAGCAAGGAGGTCCACCGCTTCGCTCGGGAGATCGAGACCCTCCGCAGGGTCGACCACCCCAGCATCGTGCGGCTGCACCAGGGCGGCGAGGTCGACGGCCTCCCCTGGCTGGCCATGGAGCTGGTGGATGGCGGCGACGTGGCGCAGCTCATCGACCGCTGGCGGGCGGACCCTCCGCCGGATCGCTGGGAGCGGGTGGACCACATCCTGCGCTCCCTGTGCTCGGCCCTGGCCTACCTGCACGAGCAGGGCATCGTGCACCGGGATCTCAAGCCATCCAACGTGCTGCTGTCGTCGGACGGGGCGGTCAAGCTCACGGACTTCGGCGGCGTGAAGGACCCCAACGCCTTCGAGACCCAGCTCACCGTGGCCGGGCGCTTGGTGGGCACGGTGGTCTTCATGGCGCCCGAGGTGATCACCGGCGAAGCCATGGGCTCTCGCCAGGACCTCTACAGCCTCGGCGCGGTGCTGTACACGCTGCTCACCCTGCAGCCCCCGGTGCAGGCCTCCACCATCGCTGGCTACCTCACCCGCCACCTCACCGCCCGGCCCGTGCTGCCCTCGGAGCGTGATCCCGCGGTGCCTCGCCGGCTCGAGCGACTGTGCATGCAGCTTCTCCAGAAGGATCCGGCTCGCCGTCCCGCGTCGGCCCGCGCCGTGCTCGAGGCCCTGGATGCCCCCGAGCGCAGCGACGGTGCGATGCTCCAGGGGCGAGACGAGCTGCTCGAGAAGCTGGTGGCGCGTTGCCGGGTGGACGCAGAAGGCCCCGGCGGGATGCTGCTGCTGGTGGGGCCCCGCGGCAGCGGCAGGAGCGCAGTGCTGGCCGCCCTGGACGAGCGCCTGGAGGCCCTGGGGCTGCCGGTGGCGCGCTGTGCGGTGGGATCGGTGACCGCTACCCTGCTGGCTCGCACGGGGAGCCCTCCCGAGATCCGCGGCGACGCCGCGGCGGAGCGCATCGCCGGGGCCCTGCGCGGTGCGCCCCTGGTCCTGTTGGTGGACGACGCCGACGCCCTCGAGCCCAGCGAGGTCCGCTTGCTCACCCGCGTCCTGCGGGAGTGTTTCCTGGCCGAAGCCGATTCCTTGCTGCTGGTCCTGGGCTGCCAGCCCACCAGCGTGGAGGGTCACGAGCTGCTCTCCGGGCTCTCCACCGGCATGGCGCCCGAGCGCATCGAGCTCGAGCCCTTGGCCCGCGGCGCCGTGGTGGAGCTGCTCAAGGATCGAGGGCTGCCCGCCGGGGCAGCCGCGGTGCTGGGTCGGCGCCTGCACGCCGAGCTCGGGGGGCTGCCCGGCGAGGTGGCGGACCAGGTCGACGCCCTGGTGAGCGCGGGCTGGCTCGAGCCCCGCCCGGGGGGGCGGCTGCACCCCGTGCGGCCGGTCCCGGACCTGCGCACCGAAGAGCTGCCCATGCCGGAGTCCTTCGTGCGCGACACCACCCTGCGCTACGGGCGCTTGCCCGAGGCCTCGCGCACGGTGCTGCAGCTCATGGCGGTGGTGGGCGAGGCGGTGGTGGTCCGTCAGCTGGCCCGCGCCTCGGATCAGCCCGCCCAGCAGCTGCGCGACCTGCTGGTCCAGCTCGAGCGCAGCGGCTGGGTCACCCGTGACGAGGGGCGCCTGGACGACAGCGTCGACCTGTGCAGTCCACGCACCCGCAGTGTCATCTACGATCGCATCGAGCCCCCTCGCCGCAGCGAGCTGCACCTGGCGGTGGCCGAGTCCTACGTCAGGGTCTACCGCCGGCGGCGCCACGTGGCGCCGCTCATCGCCCTGCACCGCCTGCGGGGTGGCCGGCCCGCTCAGGCCCTGCCCATGCTCATCGACGGCGCCTGGGAGGCCTGGGACGAAGGCAACGAGCGCCGGGCCCGCACCCTGTTCAACCAGGCATGCGAAGCCCGCGACCAGGCCGAGTCCGAGCTGGACACCGACGAGCGCCCGCGCTTGTTGGCCCGCCTGTATCGGCTCGAGGGAGAGCTGGCGGCCGCGCGTGAGGAGTGGGAGGCCGCCCGAGCGGCGTACCAGCAAGCCCTGACCGCCGCGGCCCTGGCCGACGACCACCAAGGCCACGTGGCCGCGCTCGTTGGGCTGGGTTCCTGCCTGGAACGGGCCGGCGATCTCGACGAGGCCCTGGCACGCCTCGAAGACGCGGTTCAGCGGGCGACGGGAGACGACGAGAGCTGGTTGATGGCGGCCCCGGCGTTGGCGCGGGTGCGCCTGGCGATGGGCCAGGAGCATGCGTCCCTGGACCTCTACCGTGAGCTGGCCTGGCTCGCCCAGCAGCAGGGACGCTCCGATGTCGAGGCGCGTGCCTTGTTGGGTCAGGGGCTGGCTGAGGCGTCCCTGGGCTTCGATGAGGGCGCGGCGGTCACCCTCGTGCGGGTCGAGGACATGCTCCGCACCAGCGACTCGCGCCTGGAGCTCACCCAGGTGCTCTGCTCCCAGGCCTGGCTGGTGTGGCTGGCTGGGCGCTACCGTGAGGCGCAGGACCGTGCGGGCGAGGCAGAACAGCTGGCGCGATCCTTGGGGGACGTGCGGCTGCTGGCCACCGCGAGCGCACTGCGCGCCGAGGCGCTGCACTCCCTCGGACGGGCACCCGAGGCGCTGCGCATCGCCCGAGAAGCCGGCAGCCTGGCAGGTGCCGAGCTGGCGCCATCTCCCGACCGCCCTCCCAGCCGCAGCGGTGATGATCCCCGCTACCGTCGCTGGTGGGTCGAGTTTTGGCAGCCGCTGCTGGGCGCTGCGCGGGTGCTCATCGCTCAGGATCACGCCGCCACGGTGCTCGAGTTTCTGCCTGAGCCCCCCCACGACGCCGTGAGGGCTGCCGCCAGCCCGGCCCCCATGATGGCCGTCACCCGTGCCCGCGCCCTGACTGAGCGGGCGCCCTCCTTCGCCCGCGACTTCCTCGGCTGGGCCCTCGAGCGCCGCCTGGGGGGCGGTGGAGCGGTGGCCTTGCTGGACCTCGAGGCTGCGCGAGGATTCCAGGCTCTGGGCGAGCAGCAGATCGCCGAGCAGCTGGCGGAGCGCTCGTGGTCCTTGGTCCAGGAGCCGGCCTACCTGGGCCTGCGCCTCGAGGTGGCGCTGCTGCGCTTCGATCTCGACCCCTCAGGGGGCCATCGGGACGCGGCTCTTTCTGTTGTGGATGCGATCCGCGCTACATTGCCTCCAACAGACCAGACAGACCTGGTGCAACGCAAAGAAATCCGGGCATTGTTGGGTTGACGTGTTATTCTGTGCGCTCTCGGCGAACACCAACATGCCCCAACTGGGGCCTGGAGCACCCATGGCGCCACGCGGTAAGCGTACAAGCAAGCTCGATCCTCACCTCGACAAGCTAGGGGTGTTGCCCGATCGACAGGTTGCCGAGTTGGCGGGTGTTACGGTCGCCAACGTGCGTGCCTATCGCCTGCGTCACGGTGTCGCTGCGGGTTGGCGAGCCGCCCCCAAGGTGCAGGAAGCGTCCGCAGCCAAGCCCGCCCCCAAGGTCACCAGGCCCCGCAAGTCCAAGCTCGATCCTTTCATGGACAAGGTCGGCATCGTGCCCGACCGCGAGGTGGCTGAGCTCGCCGGCGTCTCCGCCGAGAACGTCCGCGCATTCCGCAAGCGCCGCGGGATTCCCGCGAGCTGGCGTGCTGCCGAGCAGTCCCGCCCCGCGCCTGCCAGTGCGCCCGTCAGTGCTCCCGCCAAGCGCAGCGCTGCGCCGCGCAAGGCCGCTGCGCCGCGCAAGTCCAAGCTCGATCCTTTCATGGACAAGGTCGGCGTCATGCCCGACCGTGACGTCGCTGAGCTCGCCGGAGTCTCTGCCGAGAACGTGCGCGCCTTCCGTAAGCGTCGTGGGATTCCCGCGGACTGGCGCAGCGCCGCCAAGCCCCGCAAGGCTCGGGCGGTGTCGAAGCCCCCGGTCGCTGCTGCCAAGGCGGGCGCTACCCGTCGCGGCAAGCTCACCCCCCATGTCGAGCTCATCGGCATCCTGAGCGACAGCCACGTGGCCCGTCTGGCCGATACCGCGGCACAGAATGTCCGAGCGTACCGCCTGCGCCACGGGATCCCGGCGCGCTGGCGGGGCGAAGGTCAGCCCCTCCCCAACGAAGCTGCGATCCTGGCGCTGTACGCCAGCCCGTCGCCCGCCACCGTGGCCCCCGAAGCGCCCGCTGCCCCGCCCCATGCGCCCACCGCCGTGCCGGAGGCGCCTGTCGCCGTCCCGGAAGCGCTCGCCGCTGTCGCCGCGGTCTCAGAGCCCGCGGGGCTCGAGGGCTACGCTGTCACGGTCCAGGGGCCTGAGGGTGAGATCAGCTATGTGGTCGTCGCCAACGACATCGCCGAGGCTGCCGCCAAGGCAGTCCTGGGCGTCCAGAGGCGAGGCATCCAGGGTCGCCTGCTGTCCGTGCGTTTCCTGGCGCGGGCGCTGGGCACCTGAAGCCCAATTCTCCGCGAAAAAGCGGTTGATCTCAGGCCATGATGGGATAATTCGCGGCCGCCTCCCGCTTCGGCTAGGGCTGCATGACCCCACAAGACATCGAGAGCCAGGGTGACGTCCTCACTATCGGCGGTCTCCAGGTAGGCCCTGGGGCCCGTATCGGGCCCTACGTGTATGAGCGGCTCGTTGGCCGTGGAGGCATGGCGTGGGTGTTGCTGGCCCGGGACCCCAGCCGTCAGCCCGTCGCGCTCAAGGTGTTGCGGGCCAGTAGGCTCAACACTGGCCAGAAGCGCTTCAAGCGTGAGTTTCATGCGCTGGTGCGCATTAACCATCCCAATGTGATCCGCGTTGAGAGCTACGGCGACATCTATGGCCATCCCTACATCGCCATGGAGTACGTCGAGGGCAGTGATCTGCACCAGCTGGTGCGGTCCTTCAAGGGCATGCCGGCCCAGCTGCGCTGGAAGCGCTGCGTCCGCATCCTGGTCGATCTGTGCCGTGCGCTGGCGCATATCCACAGGCGAGGGCTGGTCCACCGGGATCTGAAGCCCTCGAACATTCTGCTGGATCCGCAGGGCAGGGCCAAGCTCACCGACTTCGGGATCGTCAAGGATCTCGACCCCAGCGCAGATCCCAACGTTTCCAACACACTGGTGGGCACCTGGGCCTATGCCTCTCCCGAGCAGATCTGCGGTGATCCCATCGATCACCGCTCGGATCTGTACAGCCTGGGCGTGATCCTCTTCGTCATGCTCACGGGACGACGACCCTTCGTGGCCAAGGACATCGCCGGCTACCTCGAGCTGCACAAGGATCACGTGCCGCCCCGGCCTGGTGACCTCGTGCCGGGCGTGCCCGAGTATCTCGACGAGATCTGCATCAGGCTGATGCGCAAGCAGCCCCGTGACCGCTTCCAGTCGGCCCAGGAAGTGCTCTACACCGTCGAGCACGCCAACGAGGACCACTCCCTGCCGCCCCAGGCCCGTGACGATGACGAGTGGGAGCTGCCCCTGGTGGGGCGCACCCTCGAGCTCGCCAGCCTCAAGGAGCTGCTCGGCGATCTGATGCGCCGCCAGGGAAGCGCCCTGTGGGTGTTGGGCCCGGTGGGCTGCGGCCGAACGCGGCTGCTCGAGATCTGCGTCCACCAGGCGCAGCGGCTCGGCTTCCCGGTCCACATCACCCGCGCCCGGGAGTCGGCGGGTCCGTTCGGCGCTCTCGAGCGCCTGGCGGCCGAGCTCAAGGCCGATCTCGGGGTCGACTTCCCGCCTGATCTCGAGGCGGCGGTGCAGGCCTTCGGGCGCGATCACGGGCCGGTCCAGGGCGACCTCCGCTACCGTGTGTTCGACGGGCTGCGGCTGGCCCTCGAGCTGGCCCTGGAGAACGGCCCGCGGGTCGTGGCCGTGGACGACCTCCACCTGGCCCCAAGCGCGGTCTTCGACTTCTTGGCCTACATCCTGCGCACTGTGGTGGCCAAGGGCGCGCCCCTGCTGGTCCTGGGCTCGGCCCGCACCGATCTGCCTGAGTACCCCTCGGGTCGTCTCTGCGATCCCGCGTTGCTGGGCACCAGCCCCCGCGTCCTCGAGCCCGGTCCCCTGGGCGAGGGCGACATGCAGGACCTCATCAAGAAGCTGCTGGGGGATGCCGCGGGCAGCCAGGCCCTCGCCAACCGGCTGCACCGCGAGACCGAAGGCAACCCGCTGTTCGTCAGCCAGTTCCTGCAGACTCTGATTCAGCGCGGTGTGATCACCGCCAGCCCCAGCGGGCTGGCGCTGGCCATCGACACCGAGGAGGTGCGCGCGGGTCACCTCGAGATCCCCGCGGGAATCCGGTCGGTGCTGGGCACCCGCCTGGACGCGGTGCCCCAAGAGCAGCGCGGTCTGCTCGAGATCCTCGCGGTCAATGGGCGCGAGCTCGACCTCGACGTGCTCCTCGATGTGCTCGAGGGGGACGAAGACACCGTCTTGGACCAGCTCGATGAGCTCATGGACGCTCGGATCCTGGTGGAGCACCGCCAGGGCCCCCTGGTGAGCATCGACTTCACCCACGGCAAGTTCGGCGACATCATCTACCGCGACTTGGCCCCGGATCGCAGGGTCACCCTGCACCGCAGGCTGGCCCTGGTGCACGAAGATCGCTCGGGAGCCTCCGCGGCGGCGGCCGAGCTCATCGGCGAGCACTACCGGCGCGGCGGTGAAGCCGGCAAGGCCTACCTCCACCTGGCCGTGGCCGCTCAGCGCTTCCAGGAGCGTTCGCTGCAGGTCGAGGCCTGGAAGCTCAGCGAGCAGGCCCTGGCCGTCGAGGACACCGCCAAGGCCGATCTGGCCCGCAACGCCTTCCGTCGCATTCGCCTCGACCTGCTGCGCACCCGCGCCGATGTGGTCTACGGCCGCGGCGAGTGGGCCCAGGCCCGCGACCTGCTCGAGGAAGCGGCACGCCTGGCCGAGCGCTTGGCCCTCGAGGGCGAGGTGGCGCGGCTGCGCCTGAGCCTCTCCCGGGCCGAGTCCCGCCTGGGCAATGAGGTCCAGGGCGATCGGCTGCTGGCGCAGGCCCTCGAGTCCGGTCGGCAGCTCCGCGACCACCGACTGGTGGCCGAGGTGCTCCACAGCATGGCCGCCGTGTCGTGGGATCGTGGCGATCTCGAGGCTTGTCGCGGCTTCACCACCGAGGGGCTGGTCCTGGCGGTGGGCCCTCAGCTCGAGGGTGCTCGGGCCGAGCTGTTGCTGGGTCACACGGCTGTGCAGGCCAGCTTGGGGCACTTGGCCGAGGCCACCGAGGGCCTGACCGAGGCCGAGGGCATCCTCAAGAAGCTCGGCCTCAAGCGCCCGCGGGTCTTGGCCTTGGCCAACCTCTGCGAGCTGCACACCTGGCAGGGCAACCTGGCCATGGCCCTCAACTGTGGGCGTCGCTCCCAGATGCTGGCACGCGAGGTGCTTTACCGGGTCGGCGAAGGCGCCGCGGCGCGGGTCTCGGGCGTGGTGGCCCTGGAGCTGGGGCTGATGGAAGAGGCCCGCCAGCGCCTGCACGAAGCCCTCGACATCGTGGGTCCGCTGCAGATCAAGTCCGAGCTCATCGCCACCCGCTACGCCATCGGCCGCTACCAGCTCGAGCGGGGTCAGGTCAGCATGGCCGAGCGGCACCTGTCCATCGCCCGCGGCCTGGCCGCCCAGCGTGACCCCGAGGGCTACCTGCCCCTCATCCAGGCCACCCTGGCCTATGTCTTCACCGAGTCGGGCGACCGCTTCCAGGCCGAGCAGATCCTCGCCCAGGCCCTCGAGCGCCACGGCGGCGTGCCGCTGCCCCAGCAGATCAAGAGCCTGGCGGTCGCGGCGCGCGCCTTCGTCCAGCTCGGCGACCTCGAGCAGGCCTGCCGCATGGCCCGCCAGGCGGCTGAGCTGGCCCAGGCCCGTGGGCTCCGGCTCTGGGCGCTGCAGGGCCTGCAGGTGCTCGCTGCCCACGCCTCGGATCCCATCGAGGCTCAGCGGGCTGTCGAGGCCAGCCAGCGCCTGGCGCGGGAGCTGACCATGGCGCTGCCCGCCTCTCTGGTGCGTCCTTTCCGTGCTCGCCCGGGGATGCGTGAGCTGCTCGAAGTTCAGAGCTAGCCGTCCCTTCTCCTCTCGCCGGGCGGACCCCGAGGACCCAGGCTCGCCATGGTCGGAAACTCCACGAACGACACCTGGCCGGGCTCCCTCGTGCCTGGGCCCTCCCCTCGGGCGGCGGCGCCGCATGCGGAGCCGACCGAGATCCCTGAGCGCATCGGGCCCTATGTGGTGGAGGAGTTGCTGGGCAGGGGCGGCATGGCCGCGGTGTATCGCTGCCGTGACGAGGCTGGCGAGGTGGTCGCGGTCAAGTGGCTCCACATGCCCTCGCAATCCTTGGAGCTGCGCTTCGCGGCCGAGATCCGCGCCCTGGCGCGCATGCACCACCCCGCCGTGGTGCGCTGGCTTGGTCAGGGCAGCTGGGACGGGCGCCCGTACCTGGTGATGGAGTATCTGCAGGGCGACGATCTAAGGCTGTGGACCCACCGATCGCGGCGCCTTCCGCCCATCGAGCGCGGCCGCCGCGTGCGCGCGCTGGCGGCTCGACTCTGCCAGGCGCTGGCGCACCTGCACGGGCAGGAGCTGATCCACCGGGATGTGAAGCCATCCAACGTGTTGGTCCTGGACAACGATCTGCCCGTCCTCACCGACTTCGGGGTGGTCAAAGACCTGGACGACGACGGCAAGACCGCGATGGGCGTGGTGGTGGGGACCCTCAACTACGCGGCCCCCGAGCAGCTGCGCGGCGAGCCCGTGGACGCGCGCACGGACCTGTACGGCCTGGGCTGCACCCTCTACTACATGCTCACCGGGCGGGTCCCATTCGATCAGGGCAAGCAGGCCGAGCTGGTGTTGGCCCACCTCACGCTGGCGCCCGTGCCGCCCTCGCACCACGACCCCACCATTCCGGCCGACCTCGAGCAGGTGGTGCTGCGGCTGATGGCCAAGGATCCGGCCGAGCGCTACGCATCTGCTGTCGAGGTGGCCGCCGCGCTGTCGGCCACGCCCCTGCCGGCGGGGGTCCCGCTGGCGGGCCGCAAGCGCGCCCTGCGGCGCATCGCTGAGGCCCTCGAGGTGGTCGCGGCGGGCCGCGGATGCCTGGTGCGCGTCAGCGGACGCCCGGGCACCGGTAAGTCCTGGGCCACCAGCACGCTGCAGGAGGGCGCCTTGCGGCGTGGACTGCCCTTCCTCGAGCCCCACGAGCCTGCGGCCCTCGACGCCGCCCAGGAGCGGCTGGCTGCCGGAGATGCGGTGCTCGTGGTCACCGAGCTGCCCCTCGCCACGCCCGATCTCCACATCCGCCTCGAGCCCCTGCGCCGCGCCGATCTGCGCCGTTCGGTGGTGGCGGTGGCGCCGAATGCCCCGGACGCCGCCGCCCTGTCCGAGCGCCTCTACCGGGCCACGGGGGGGCTGCCCGTCCTGCTCATCCCCCTGCTCGAGGCTCTGGCCAAGAATCCTACGGCCCTGGACGGCCCGCTCCCGGATACCCCCGTGGACCGCTGGCTGGACGCCCTCGACCTGGACAGCCTCGAGGTGCTCCAGGCGGTGTCTGCGGCCTCGTCGCCTGTCAGCGCGGCGGAGCTCGAGGCCATCACCCAGGTGCCGGCCGAGGAGCCCCTGCGCACCCTGTTGGATGCCGGCCTGCTCGTGGCGGCCAGCACCGGCCACGGTCGCGCGAGCGTGGGGCGTGGTCACTTCGGTCGACGCTACGTCGTGGCGGCCGAGGCCTTTGCGCTGGAGGCGCTGGACCGCGCCCCGGATCCCGAAGGCCTCAGGGACCGGGTGTGCGCCGTCCTCGGTCCCCGCGGCCCGGGCGCCGAGGCCCTGGCGTTGCCGGGGCTGCGCCAGGTCCATGAGCTGCTCGAGGCCGGTCAAATCAGCGCCGCCGAAGCGGAGGTGGTTCGGCTCGAGGCGGTGCCCGATGCAGCGGGCCCGGACTCGCGTCGGGTCGGTGTGATCCTGGCCCGTGCCCGCCTGGACTGGCTCGCCGGCCGCCCGGTTCCCGCTCGTGCCGGCTACGCCCGGGCCCACGCAGAGGCTACCCCTGGCGGGCGGGCGTTCATCTCGTCGCTCCTGGGCCTGGGGGTCCTGGATCAGCAGCTGGGGGCGACCGCTCGGGCGCGGGAGTTTCTCTCCGATGCTGCGACCCAGGCCAGCGCCACCGGGCAGCTGGATCTGGAGACCCTGGCAGAGATCCAGATGGCCTGGGGCGGGGGCCTCGAGGGTCGCCCGGGCCCGGCCCTGCGTCAGGCATCTGCCATGGCTGGTGTCGCCCGCGCCTTGGGTCAGCCCACCCTGGAGTGTGTGGCCATGGAGGTCCAGGGGCGCCTGCTCCTCGAGGTCGGCATGCCCGAAGAGGCGGCCAGGGTGCTCGCGGACGTCTCGGCGCTGTCCCACGCCTCCGGGCTGTCTCGGGAGCGCTGGCAGGCCCATGTGCTGCGGGCCCGCGCTACCCTGGATCTCGAGCCCGCGACGCCCACCACTGCGGCTGCGGCCGCCGATAGGCTGATGCGGGTGCTGGTCGAGCCCGCCGTGCCGGATCCTCTGGGCTTCCGCGCGCTGGCCTATGCCCTGCTGGCCCGCGCGTCGGCCCGTCTGGCCGACAGCCGCACCTACCGCAGCGCCGACAAGCGGGCCCGTGGCTTGCTCGAGGGTGGTGTCTCACCCCTGTCGCTCGTCGCCAGGTTGCAGCTCGCCCGGGCTTGTTGGATCTCCTCGGATCCCGCGGCAGCGCAGGAGCTCCTGGTGGAGACCGAGCGCCTGGCCACCGACCTGGGCCATGGCTTCCTGGCCTGGCAGGCGCGCAAGCTCGAGGCCGGCCATCGGGGCGCCGACACCGAGGCTCCCTCGGCGCTGCTGGAGGGCATGGAGCCCAGCTGGGCCGCGGCCCTGACCCGCGAGACGGTGACCCCCTAAGAGCTATCGGCGACGGCGTGCGGCCAGGCCCACCATGGCCATGAGCAGCGCCATGCCGCCCATGGTGCGGACGGGCACCGCGGAGCACATGGCGTACCAGCCGTCCAGGGCGCTGTTGTCGACGTCGCTGGGCCGCTTGGGGCGGTCCAGGCCGGTGTCCCAGGGGGTGTCGGCGTCGCCGTCGGCGTCGGAGTCGGCGTCGGCGTCGGCATCGGCATCAGCGTCGGCGTCGGCGTCGGCGTCGGCGGTGGTGGTGTTCGGAACGTGCGTCTGTTCGTGCGTTTTGGTGGTGGTGGCCAGTGCCGGTGGTCGACGGG